>JARDZW010000127.1 GCA_029240655.1 Chloroflexota bacterium | reverse complement strand
CCGGGGTAAGGTGGCGCCATGCACACCCCGGGCCCATTCCCCGATGTCGTCGAGATCGTCGTCGAGATCCCGCGCGGGTCGCGCAACAAGTACGAGTTTGACGAGGAGGCCGGGGTCTACCGACTTGATCGGGTCCTGAGCAGCGCGGTGTACTACAACTTCGACTACGGCTTCATCGAGGGCACGCGAGCCGGCGACGGGGATCACACCGACGCCCTCCTGATCATCGACGAGCCCACCTTCACGGGGTGCCACGTCTGGGCGCGACCCATCGGCGGACTCGAGATGCGCGACGAAAAGGGCTTCGACTTCAAGGCGTTGTGCGTCGCCCTCGGTGACGCCCACCAGCAGCACATCGAACGTCTCGATCAGGTCCGGCCGCACCGCCTCGTCGAGATCGAGCACTTCTTCAACACCTACAAGGCGCTCGAGGACAAGGCGGTCGACGTCGTCGGATGGCGCGATCAGGACGCCGCGCTGCAGGTCCTGCGAGACGACCGCGCGACGTGGATCCGGGAGGTCGAGGGGCGCGGTGGCGCGTCGGGCAACGAGGCTTCGCGAGATCTCGAAGCACACGACGAGGCCCTGCGACAGGGCGCCGTCGAGCGGCCTTGAGTCCGAGCCGCGAACGACGGGGCGACCCATACGCGGGCATGCCTGGCCGGCGCCTCTTCATCGCGGTGCCACTCCCGGGGGACGCGGCGGAGGCCGTTCGCTCGGTCGTGGACGAGGTCCGAGCCGAACCCCTGCCCGACGGTGCCCGTGATGTCCGCTGGGTCCGCCTCGACGGCCTCCATCTGACGCTGCGCTTCCTTGGCCCGACCGCGGACGAGCGCCTGGAGCCGACCGCTTCCGCCGTTCGAGCGGTCGCCTCCACCGCCCGCGGCCCGATCGAGGCCGAGCTTGGCGGTGCCGGGACGTTTCCACCGAACGGTCGGCCGCGAGCCCTGTGGATCGGGGTCGTCGCAGGCACCGAGGAGCTCGCACGGCTGTCCGCCGAGCTCGACGAAGCGCTGGTCGCCGCGGGCTGGGAACCCGATCATCGACCCTTCCGGGCCCACCTCACCCTGGCTCGATCGGACGGGATCGCTGCCGGTGCGCTTGTTGCCGATCGGCTGTCTGCGGCCATGGCCGATCGTCGGATCGAGGCACGCCTCGACGCACTCGGCCTATTCGAAAGCGTCACCGGTGGCGGTCCGGCTCGATATGTGCCCGTGACCTCCGTCCCACTCGGCGCAACGGCCGATGATGCCGAAGCCGTGTACCATCAACCCATCCCGGGGGCGCACTGACCGGGCCCAGGAGGAGGGTTCCACGTCGTGACACCGGGTCAGCGCGTCCGGCTCATCCTCAGCCTCGGCGTCCTGAACCTCGTGCTCGCGACGATCGCACTCGGCATCGGTGGGGTGGAGCTCCAGCAGCAGGCTGCGGCATCACAGCGTCCCACGGACATCGCCGCTATCCCGACGCCGAGCCCGGACGAGCCGGGCCCCACCGAGGCACCCGGTTCCCCGGGTCCGACCTCGCCCTCAGGGCAGCCCTCGGCTGAGCCGTCCCCCGGGATAGGCCCCTCCCTGGCGAGCGCGTCCCCATCGATCGTGCCCGGTCCATCGGCGTCGAGCTCCGCCCCGGTCGGGTCACCGACCACGGCAACGGCGTCCCTCGGGCCGACCACGCCGCCGGTCGTCACCCCTGCTCCGGTCCCCACGGCCCAGGTCGCCCCGACGCCGGCGGTCACCGCCGCCCCGACCCCACGCGCGACCCCGCGGGTAACGGCCGCACCGACCCCGCGGGTCACCCCGGCACCCACGCCCAGGGCCACGCCCAGGCCGACCCCGAAGCCGACCCCAAAGCCGGCGGTCGTAACTCCCAAGCCGACGCCGAAGCCCGCCCCGACGCCCAAACCGATGCCGCCCAAGGCCGCAAAGGGCAAGGTGCCGTGCCCGGCGAAGGGCGCCACGCCACCGGGCCACAACAAGGGCAGTGGCTCGGCGGACCGGCCATGCGGCAAGGGCAAGGGCAATTCCAGCGATGGCGTGATCCTCGTCCTGCCGCTGCTGGCCGCAACCGCGGTGTACTCCACGCGGCCGGAGCGGTTGCGCCGCCGCGGCCGCGGGCGCTAGGCTCCCGTCCCGGCACCCAGGCCGGACCCATATCGGGAGGTTCCCATGGCGCCCTCGGATCCGCGGCAGACCAAGTTCGTCCTCGACGAGAGCCGGATCCCGCGCGCCTGGTACAACATCGCGGCCGACTTGCCCGTGCCACCGCTCCCGCCGCTCCACCCGGGGACCGGGCAGCCGATCGGACCCGACGACCTGGCTCCGCTCTTCCCGATGGCGCTCATCGGCCAGGAGGTCTCGTCTGAGCGCGAGATCGAGATCCCCGAACCGGTCCGCGACGCCTACCGCCTCTACCGGCCCAGCCCGCTCTATCGAGCCCATCGACTCGAGCGCGCGCTCGATACGCCGGCCCACATCTACTACAAGTACGAGGGCGTCAGCCCGGCTGGGAGCCACAAGCCGAACACCGCCATCCCGCAGGCATTCTTCAACCAGCAGGAGGGCGTCAAGCGCCTGGCCACCGAGACCGGTGCGGGCCAGTGGGGGAGTGCCCTGGCCTTCGCCGGCGCCCTCTTCGGTCTCGAGGTCAAGGTCTACATGGTCCGCGCCAGTTACGACCAGAAGCCGTATCGCCGGATCCTCATGGAGACCTACGGTGCGGAGGTGGTCGCCAGTCCCTCGCTGACGACGAATTACGGGCGGACGGTCCTCGGCGCGACCCCCGACAATCCCGGATCCCTGGGCATCGCGATCAGCGAGGCCGTCGAGGACGCGGCATCGCGGGACGACACGAAGTATTCGCTCGGCTCCGTGCTCAACCACGTGCTGCTGCATCAGACGGTGATCGGGCAGGAAGCGATCGAACAGATGGCCATGGCCGGTGAATCACCCGACATCATCATCGGCTGCACGGGTGGTGGGTCGAACTTCGCGGGCCTCACGTTCCCGTTCCTCGGCCGCAATTTCCGCGAGGGCGCCACGCACAAGATCATCGCCGTCGAGCCGGAAGCGGCACCGAGCCTGACACGCGGCGTGTACGCCTATGACTTCGGTGACACGGGCAAGCTCACGCCCCTCGTGAAGATGCACACCCTCGGGTCCGACTTCATCCCGGAACCGATCCACGCCGGCGGGCTTCGGTACCACGGCATGGCGCCGCTGGTCAGCCTGCTCAAGGAGCACGACTTGATCGAGGCGCGCAGCGTCCACCAACGTTCGAGCTTCGAGGCGGGCGTCGCATTCGCCCGCGCCGAGGGCATCCTGCCGGCCCCCGAACCGAGTCACGCGATCCGCGTCGCGATCGACGAGGCCAACGCGGCCAAGGAGGCCGGCGAGGCACGGGTCATCCTGTTCAACCTATGCGGCCACGGCCACTTCGACCTGTCCGCCTACGAGCGCTACCTGGACGGCTCGCTCGAGGACTACGAGTACCCAGCCGAGAAGGTCGAGGCGGCGCTCGCCGCCCTGCCCGGCGTCGGCTGACGGCCGCCCGATGCCTCGACTCGCCTGCTGGAAGTGCGGGCGACAGCTGTACACCGTGTCTCCGCTCGAATCGCTCTTCGCGGAGGAGCGCCGCTGCCCACGCTGCGGTGCGAACCTGAACCCGGAGCGACGTGAAACCGAGCGGCGCGGAATGACGCGTCGGGTCAATCCGCCCGACGACCCAGGTCCGCCCGACGAGGACGAACGGCGGGTCGCCGAGCGCCGGGAGGATCGAGTGCGGCGACGTCGACGCGCGGGCTAGACCGGGATCAGGCTGCCACCCGGCTCAGTAGAGGCGGTCGTCGGCGCGCGGCGGATCGATGATCCGGTTGCGCAGGCCGACGGTCACGGCCTCGAGCTTCGAGTGCACGTGCAGCTTCATCATGATGTTCTGCACGTGCGTCCGGAGCGTGTTCCGCGAGATGAACAGCCGCTCGCAGATGTCGGGGGTCGCGAGGCCCTCGGCGAGCGATTGCAGGACCTGGAGCTCGCGCGCCGTGAGGGCCTCGATCGGTGGCCGCTCGGGCTGTCGATCGCGAGCGCTCGCGACCCGCTGGGCGATGCCGATGATCACCGAGCGGGGAAGCAGCGTCTCCCCGGCCCGGGCGCTGCGGACCGTCGCGACGACATCGTCGACGGCCCGGTCCTTCGTGAGATAGCCGTCCGCCCCGGCCTGGATGGATTCGAGGACCGTTTCGTCGTCGTTGACCGCGGTCAGCATCACGACCCGTGCGGTCGGCCACCGTGCCTTGATCGCCCGGGTGGCCTCAGCGCCCGTCCCGTCCGGCAGGCGGTAATCCATCAGGACGACGTCCATCCGCTCGCGGGCGAGCAGCTTGGCATCGGCGACGCTGCCACCGACTCCCATGACCTCGATGTCCGGCTCGGCGGCAAGAAGCCGCGCCAGGGAGTCGGTGAGGAGCTGATGGTCGTCAACGAGCAAGACCCGGATCGGCTTGGTATCGGCGGTCAAGCTGTCCTCCGTGCCTGGAGGTCTGCGGACGCCCCGAACCACGTTCGCGCGCTCCGGGCGCGATGGTAGCACCGCCGTACAACGCGCCGGGGGACCGGCTGCGATACTCGCGAGCATGCGGATCGGGCTGCTAGGGCTTGGGCTCATCGGCGGATCGGTGGTCCGTGCCCTGCGCGAAACCCCCATTTCGGAGCCGCCAAAGCCGTCATCCGTCGCCGCCTGGACGCCGTCCGGGCGCGGGCCGGCAGCGGCCTTCGAGGACGGGCTCATCGACCGCGTGGCCGCGTCGCCCGAGGAGGCGATCGACGGGGCAGACCTCGTCATCCTGGCCGGCCCGGCACCGGACTGCCTGGCGCAACTCGACGAGCTGGCCGGTCCGTGGCGGCGTGTGCTGGGTCCTGACGCGGTCGTGACCGACGTGGCGAGTACGAAGGAGGCCATCGTCCTGCGCGCGACCGCGCTCGGGCTGCGCTTCGTGGGCGGCCACCCGATGGCCGGGCGCGAGACCAGCGGCTACGAGGCATCCAGCGCCGACCTGTTCGTCGATCGGCCGTGGGTGCTCGTGCCGACGTCAGATGCCGCTGCGGTCGAGCGCGTGGAGGCACTGGCCAGGGCGTGCGGTGCGCGACCGGTCCGGCTTGGGGCGTCGGCCCATGACCGTGCCGTGGCGGGGATCAGTCACCTGCCCCTGGTCGTCGCCGCGGCCCTCGTCGAGGCCGTCGCCGGGCGAGCATCCGACGGCCCGTCGGGTGACTGGCCGATCGCCGCCGACCTTGCCGCGACCGGCTGGCGCGACACCACCCGCCTCGCCCGCGGCGACGTGACGATGGGCGCCGGCATCATCGCCACGAATGCCCCCGCGATCGCCGCGCGGGTTCGCGAGCTGATCAGCGCGCTCGACGGCTGGCTGGCGGAGCTGGAACGCCCCGGTGGGCCGGACGCTGGCGAGATGGCGGACCGCCTGCGGGCGGCGCGCGAACGACTGGAGGCGATGCCCCGATGAGCGACGAGCAGGTCCTCGTGGTCGCCCGCGAGCTGTGCCCGGACGCCGGCGGCTGGCATGGGCTGCGTTCGGATGGGCTGGCCGCGTTCCTCGAGGTCATCGCCAGCGACGGGCGGTACGAGCCGCGCGATGCGATGGAGCAGGACCCCACCCACAAGCAGATCATCCCGTACCTGGTCCTGCGCGACGGCGACAGCTACTTCCTGATGCGCCGGACGCGGGCGGGTGCGGACCAGCGCCTTCACGATCGCTGGTCGATCGGGGTCGGTGGCCACATGAACCCCGGCGACGACGGACTCCTCGGTGGGCTGCGCCGGGAGTGGCGCGAGGAGCTGGACGCCGACTTCGAGCCCGCATTCGAGCCGCTGGCGCTGCTCAATGACGACACCACGGAGGTCGGGGCGGTGCACCTCGGTGTCGTGTTCGTGGCCGACGCGGCCGGTCGCCCGGTGCGCGTCCGCGAGCACGACAAGCTGACCGGTGCTTTCGCAACCCCCAGCGCGGTTGCGGCGGTCGCTGACGACCTCGAGACCTGGAGCCGGCTCGTGTTCGAGGCGCTGGAGGCTGCGGCGATACGATAGGCGCGAACCGGAGGTTCAGCGTGCTCCGTCGCCTCGCTCCGTTCGTGCTCCTGCTTCCCTTGGCGCTGGGCGCCCTGGAGGTGCTCGCCGCCAGCGGTGCCGCGGCCCAGGAGGCATCCCCGAGGCCCTCGGCAGCCCCGTCGGACCCGCCCGCTGGCTCGAGCGTCGTCGTCCTGACAGCGACCGGCATCGTCGACAACGTGCTGGCCGGCTATCTCACCGAGGGTGTCACCCACGCCGAGCGCGAAGGTGCCGAGGCCGTGGTGATCGAGCTGAACACGCCAGGCGGCAGCCTGGACGCGACCCAGCGCATCGTTTCGACTCTGCTCGAAGCGCCACTGCCCACGATCGTGTGGGTCACGCCCTCGGGCGCCCGAGCCGCCAGCGCCGGGACGTTCATCACGCTCGCCGGACACATCGCGCTGATGGCTCCGGGCACGAACATCGGCGCCGCCACGCCCGTCGGCGGCGGAGGCGAGGACATCGAAGGGGACCTCGGCCAGAAGGTCCTCAACGACGCGGTCGCGAGCATCCGCTCGATCGCGGAGACGCGCGGCCGCGATGCCGACTGGGCCGAGCAGACGGTCCGCGACGCCCGGTCCTCCCCCGCGTCCGAGGCGCTCGCGGTCGGCGCGATCGATGGGATCGCGGCCTCGATCGATGAGGTCCTTGCCTTCGCGGACGGGATGACGGTGACCGTGAACGGACAGCCGGAGACGCTCGACCTGACCGGTGCCACGGTCGAGGAGCTGGGAATGAACCCGTTCCAGCAGTTCCTCCATCTCCTGTCGGACCCGAACATCTCGTTCATCCTGTTCACGATCGGCTTCTACGGGATCCTGTTCGAGCTGCAGAACCCGAACTTCGTGACCGGCATCCTGGGCGCCCTGGCGATCATCCTCGCCTTCATCGGCTTCGGCAGCCTGCCGCTGAACGTCGCGGGTCTCCTGCTGATCGTGCTCGCGATGATCCTGATCGGGCTCGAGCTGACCGTGACCAGCCACGGCCTGCTCGGTCTGGGCGGCATCGTGTGCTTCGCCCTGGGGGCATCGGCCCTCTTCACCCAGCCGGGTGACCCGTTCGAGCCGCTCGTGCGTGTCGCGACGCCGGTCGTGGCGTCGACGACCGTGACGGCCGCCGTTCTCCTCCTGCTGATCGTGGCATTCGCCGTTCGTACTCGAGATATGCCGGCACCAGCCGGCCTCGTGGGCAGCGCGTCGTCCGTGGCGCCCGGGGTCACCGGCGTCGTCCGTCGGTCGATCGAGCCCCTCGGTTCGGTCTACCTCGCCGGCGAGGAGTGGTCGGCGCGGACCGCCGATGGCCAGCCGCTGGAGCGTGGTGTTCCGGTGCGCGTGGTCAGGACCGACGGGTTGATCGTCATCGTCGAGGCCGACCCGCCATCATCGTCGCAAGTCTGAGCTAGGGAGATCCCCGATGGAGTTCCCCATCCTCGCCACGGCCGCAGCCGTCGCCTTCGTCGTCGTCGTCGTGCTGGTCATCGTGTACCTGTCGATCCGGGTCGTCCAGCAATACGAAAAGATGGTCGTCTTCCGACTGGGAAAGACGAACGAATCGATGGTTCGCGAGCCCGGCCTGCGCTTCCTGGTCCCGGTCATCGAC
>JARDZW010000126.1 GCA_029240655.1 Chloroflexota bacterium | reverse complement strand
GTCATGGCCGGGCCGCCGGGATTCGCCTACGTGTACCTTGTCTACGGGATGTACGACTGCCTGAACGTGGTCACCGAGCCGTCCGGCCGGCCGTCCGCGGTGCTGATCCGCGCCGTCGAACCGCTGCTCGGCATCGAGCGTATGCGGGACGATCGCCTCGCCTCGGATCGTCGCCGGCGCGCCGGTCGGACCGAGGCCGGGGGCGTCGCGGCACAACGGCGCCTGGACCGGACCCCGGACCATCGCCTGGCTAGCGGCCCGGGCCTCGTGGGGGCCGCATTCGGCATCGACACGTCGTGGACCGGGATCGACCTGTGCGATCCGTCCAGCCCGCTCCGCCTCGAGTCGGAAGCGGAAGCACCGGACGATTCGGCCGCGATCGTGACGCCGGACCGCATCGTTATCGGCCCGCGCGTCGGGGTCGCCTATGCCGGCGAGGCCTGGGCGGCGCGGGCGTGGCGGTTCGCCATCGCGGGCCACCGTTCGGTCTCCGGGCCGGCCTCGGCGTGGCGTGACGGCGGCCTCCCGCCCGCCCCTCCCGCGACCGGGTGATGGACGCCCGCTCGCAGGCGCTGCTCGAATTCCCGCTGGTTCGCGAGCGGCTCGCGGCGGCCACGTCGTTCGCGCCGTCGCGGCGGCTGGCGGAAGCCCTCGAGCCGGCATCCGACCCGGTCATCGTGGCCCGCCAGCTCGATGAGACCGATCAGGCACGTTCGCTGCTCGAGGATCGACCGGGACTCGGGGTCGGGGCGGCCCACGACATCGGCCCCTCGATCGAACGAGCGGCTCGCGGTGGTCGCCTCGATGCCGCCCAATTCCTCGAGCTCGCCGAGACGCTCGACGCGACCGCGCGGCTTGCGACGTCCCTCGCCGACGAGCGGCGACCGCTCCTGCGCGACCTCGGTCGAGAGTTGCATGCCCTGCCGGCCATCCGGAGCACCCTCGCGCGCAGCTTCGACCCGGTCGGCGAGATGCTCGACACGGCCTCGCCGAGGCTCGGGGGCTTGCGTGCCGCGGTCCGCGTGGCATACGACCGCCTGCGGCGGCGCCTGGATGCTCTCGTCGGAGCCGAGCTCGGGAACGCCCTGCAGGAACCGATCGTGACGTTGCGCAACGGCCGCTACGTCGTACCGGTCAAGGCCGAGGCCCGTGCTAGGGTCAAGGGCATCGTCCACGACGCCTCGGGCAGCGGCCAGACGTTGTTCATCGAGCCGCTCGTCGCCGTCGAGCTCGGGAACGCGTGGCGCGAGGCCCAGCTGGCCGAACAGGACGAGATCGCCCGGATCCTCGACGAGTTGTCGGCGCTCGTCGGGGCCAACGCCGCGGCCCTGCGCGAGACCCTCGACGCGCTGGCCCGGTTCGACCTGTGGGCGGCCAAGGCGAGTCTCGCTGCCGACATGGATGGCACGCGCGCGGAGACCGCCGATCGACCCGAGGTGATCCTGCTCTCGGCGCGCCATCCGGGTCTCACCGGTACGGTCGTGCCGATCGACATCCGGATCGGCGACGGTTACACCGCGCTCGTCGTCACCGGTCCCAACACCGGTGGCAAGACCGTGACACTGCGCACGCTCGGGCTGCTCAGCCTGATGCACCAGTCCGGGCTGCACATCCCGGCTGCGGCCGGGAGTCGCCTGCCGGTCTGGCGCGACGTCTTCGCCGACATCGGCGACGAGCAGTCCGTCGCGCAGTCCCTCTCGACGTTCTCGGGCCACCTTCGCCGAATCACGAGCATCGTCGCCGAGGCGGGTCGGGGCACGCTCGTCCTGCTCGACGAGCTCGGGGCGGGGACGGATCCGACCGAGGGCTCGGCCCTTGCCCAGGCCCTGCTCGACCACTTCATCAGGGCGGGCGCCATCGTCGCGGCCACCACCCACTACGCCGAACTCAAGGCCTACGCCCACACGACGCCCGGTGCGAGCAACGCCGCCGTCGAGTTCGACATCGAGACGCTGTCACCGACCTATCGCCTGACGATCGGCCTGCCAGGTGGCAGCCAGGCATTCGCGATCGCCGAGCGGCTGGGGCTTCCCGAAGCCATCGTCGACGACGCCCGATCGCGCCTGACCGAGGCGCAACGCTCGTTCGAGGCGACGCTCGCCGCGATCAAGGCCACGGAGGGTGAGACCAGCGAAGCGCTCGACCGGGCCCTGGCAGCGGAGGCTCGAGCTGCCGACGCGCTGCGAACCGCGGCAGAGGAGCGCCGCAAGGCGCGCAGCGAGCGAGACGAGCACGTCCGCGCGGCCCGCCTGGAGGCCGATCGCGTCGTGGAGGACCTGCGAGCGGAGCTGGCGGAGACCCGAAGGGCGCTCGAGCGGGAAACCGTCACGGCCGGCGCGCTGGACGCGGCGGTCAACCGGGCCGAGGCCATCGCCGCCCGGCTCCCGGCCGTGGAGGATGGCGTCGAGCCGGTTCCCACGCCCTCGGATCCTCGCCAGTGGCAGGTCGGCGACCGGGCGCGCAGCCGGTCGGGCGGATGGGAGGGTCGCATCGCCGCGATGGACAAGGGCGGCCTGAGGGCCACGCTCGAGGCCGGCGGGATGCGCGTGCTGGTGGACCTGGCCGACCTGGAGCCCGCGCTCGGCCGGCCATCGCCCACGCTCGAGTCGGCCGGTGGCGCCGCCGGCACGAACGCGACGGCCCTGCGACTCGATCGTGCTCGCAGCGTGGCGTCGTCGTTGGACCTGCGCGGAGCCCGCGTCGAGGAGGCGCTCGAGGCGCTCGGTCGTTACCTGGACGATGCTAGCCTGGCCGGGATCGATGCGGTCACGGTCGTCCACGGGTCGGGCACCGGGGCGCTGCGCGACGCGGTCCGCGAGGCCGTGGCCACGCACCCGCTGGTGCGGTCCGCCCGGCCCGGCGAGCGCGGTGAGGGCGGGGACGGGGCCACGATCGTCAGTCTCTGACGAGGTCCGCCGGCGTCAGCCCCCCGGCGGCTTTGGGGTCTTCTTCGGCGGTTTGTCGCCGCCGCCTCCGCCCCCGCCGGATTCGGTCGGCGCCGGGATGCACGGAACGCTCGGTGGAGCGCTCACCAGCGGATCGCAGATGACATCCGGTGGTGGGGCCAGCGGGCACTTCGTGCGCGGGGCGAACGGCGCGCCCCACGAGCTGCCGAATGGACGGAATCCGCTGTTGTAGAAGTACGAGGTCCTGGTTCCCTCCGGGCCCCCGCGGCGTCCGGGACCCCGGGCGGCGCGCGCGGCCCAGTTGCGGTTGGCCTTCTGCCAGGCGGGGTAGTTGCTCTCCACCTCGCGAAGGTCGAAGAAGCCGCGCTCCACCTTTGGCCCGACGCACCCGTCCCGCCACAACAGGCCGGAGGCATCGTCGACGGTCAGCGAGACGCGGATCGTCTCGCGCTCGGTCGGGACGGTGCCCTTGAGGAAGAGCTCCTTGACGGTCTTCTTCGTGAACGGACCGGGCTTGAGGCCCGTGAAGGCGTCCACGGTCGCGGTCTGGAGACCCCCCGGCGCCTTGAACTTGGAGATGCCGTATTTGGCGCTCACTTCCTCGAGCAGGGCAGACCACAGCGGCGCCGACGAATCGAGCGAGAGGCTGCCCTTGTTCGGCTCGTTGTTGCTGTTGCCCATCCAGACGCCGGCGGCGAGTGCCGGCCGTTCCGGGTCCTTGGGCGGCGCCAGGTAGCCGTAAGCGTGCACGTCCCGGTTATCACTCGTGGTGCCGGTCTTGTACGCGGCGGGGCGACGGACGCCCTTGCGGTAGATGGCGAACTCGCCCCAGTACGGGTTGGTCTTCATCTCGGTGTTGCCGGCCAGGATGTCCGTGATGATGTACGCGGCCTGCGGGCTGATGACCTCCACGCCCTCCGGCTTCTGCTCGTCGATCGGCCAGATCTGCTTTCCGTCCTCGTCGACCACTCTCATGATCATCTGGCGCGGCATCCGGACGCCGCCGTTGGCGATCGTGCCGTAGCCGGTGAGCATGTCGATCGGGTGGGTTTCGAGCGTTCCGATGCCCATTGAGAGGACCGGAGTGGCGGTGTCCGGGTAGGTCAGCCCGAAGTCCTGGGTGCGTTCAAAGGTGTGATCGAGGCCCTGCATGATCGTGGCCTTGATGGCGGGGATGTTGAGGGAGAACTGCAGGGCGCTGCGAAGGCGGACGGGTCCGCGCTCGAGCTTGTCGGCCTGGGTTGGCGTGAAGTCCCGGCCGAAGTCGGTCACGACATCCATGAACATGGTGCTGGCCGTCAGGACCTCGTCTTCGATCCCGATCGCGTAGTCGATCGGCTTGATCGACGATCCGGGCTGCCGCCAGCCGTCACTCAGCACATCGAACTGTGGCTGGAACTTCTTGGTGCCCTTGGCGGTGTAGCTCGCGCTGCCCGCGTAGGAAAGGACCTCACCGGTCCGGTAGTCGATGATGGCGGCCGCCGCGTTGTGGAGGTTGCGGCCCTTGAGGTTCAGGATCCAGCCCCACTCCCGTTCCGGGATCTTCTTCTGCCTGAGGATCTTGCGGGTGTTCTTGGATTGCGGGGCCCGGGACGCGACGTAGACCCACTTCTCCGTGATCTTCTGCATGTCCCAATCGAGGCTCGTCGTGACGCGGTAGCCGCCTGTGTCGACCTCGGTGCAATCGGTCGGGTTTTCCGGACACACGATGGTGGAGAGGGCTTCGCGAACCTGCCACACGAAGTGGGGCGCACGCCAGGTAGCCGAGATCTGCTTCGCGATCACGACCGGCTCGAGCTTGGCGGCCTCGTACTCCGCCGGCCGGTGCTTCGTGCCGGTCAACGGGCTCCGGGTGCGCATGAGATCCAGGACGTAGTTGCGACGCTGCACGATCTCGCTCGTGTCGGGCACGACGAGCTGGACCTCCTTGCAGTCCACGGTCTCAGCGTCAGCGGCGGCCTCGGCACCCTCCTCGACCTCGTCGAGACAGACCTCTTCGGCGTTGCGCACGAGGTCGAACCTCGTCGGCGACTGCGGGATCGCGGCCAGGATCGCGAACTCGGCGAGGGTCAGGTCCTCGAGCTTCTTGCCGAAATAGCCCTTGGCCGCGGCCTTCACCCCATACGTCGAGTTGCCGTAGAAGTTGTTGTTGAGGTACGCGGTGATGATCTCCTGCTTGCCTTCGTCGCCCGGATACGCTTCGGTCAGGCGGATCGACTGGATGATCTCGCGGACCTTGCGCTCGTAGGTGGTGTCCTCGAACGCCTCGGCGGGCAGGAGCCGGTTGCGGACAAGCTGCTGGGTGATCGTGGAAGCGCCGCGCGGCCGGCCCGAGATCGTGTCGAGCCCAGCGCTGATGATGCCGAGCGGGTCGAAGCCGGCGTTGATCCAGAAATCCTTGTCCTCGATCGCGGTGGTCGCGTCGAGCATCTCGCCCGGGATCTCCTCGAACTCCACGAGCTCGCGGCGCAGGGTCCCCAGCCGTGCGAGCTCGACCTTGCCCGTTCGGTCGGAGACGATCGTCTGCTGCTCGAAATCGAGGTCGGTCAGCTGCGACTCAGGGTCCGGCAGGCCGGCTGCGTAAAAGTTGTACGCGGCCACCGTGAACAGCGCACCCGCCCCGGCCAGCAGCACGCCGACGAGGAGGATGATGATCGGGATGGCGATGAGGATGCGACGGAGGGTGGACCCGCGCTTGACGGGCCGGCGGCCCTGGGCGCGTCTGTGACGCTGCCGCCGCGCACGAGTGGTCTGCATCTAAGTCCGCACGATAGCATAGGGTCCGTGAACGGACGTTCGTACTCGGCTCACCGCTCAGGGACGACCTGGGCCGCCCTCCTGTGACGGCCAAGGGCGCTCCAGGCACGGGTTCGGGCCTGCTCGAGGAGCTCGAGTGGCGTGGCATCCTGCACGCCACGACGCCAGGCCTGCCCGCGCGCCTCGGGTCCGGCGAGCCGATCAGCGGGTACATCGGCTTCGATCCGACCTTCGATTCCCTGCACGTCGGGCACCTCGTGCCGATCTTCGGGCTGCTGCGTCTGCAGCGCCACGGTGGACGGCCCGTGGCGGTCGTCGGGGGCGGGACCGGGATGATCGGCGATCCGTCGGGGCGGTCCTCGGAACGCAACCTGCTCGACCCCGCGACGCTGGCAGCCAACCTCGCCGCCATCCGTGCACAGCTGGAGCGGTTCCTGGATTTCTCGCCCGGTGCCGGCGCGGCCCGGATGGTCAACAACCTCGATTGGCTTGGCTCGCTGTCGCTGATCGATTTCCTGCGCGATACGGGCAAGCACTTCACGATCCCGTACATGCTCGCGAAGGACTCGGTCCAGGTGCGGCTGGAACGTGGGCTGTCGTTCACCGAGTTCAGCTACATGCTGCTGCAGGCCTACGACTTCGCCCACCTGTATCGGGAGTTGGGGGTGGAGCTGCAGATGGGCGGCGCCGACCAGTGGGGCAACATCACGGCCGGTCTGGAGCTGATTCGCCGGACCAGCGGGGCAGGCGAGGAGTCCCATCCGGCGCACGGGCTGGCGTACAACCTCCTGCTCACGCCGTCAGGGTCGAAGTTCGGGAAGAGCGAGACCGGGGATTCCGTGTGGCTGGATCCGGGCCGGACCACGCCGTTTGCCTTCTACCAGTATTGGCTCAACATGGACGACCGGGATGTCGGCACGTACCTGCGCTGGTTCACCGAGCTGGGACGTGACGAGATCGAAGCGCTCGAGGCCGAATCCGCGGTTCGACCGGATGCCCGCGCGGCGCAACGGGCGCTTGCCCGCGACATCACCGCGCGAACGCACGGGGAGGCCGCTGCGGCCGAGGCGATCCGCGATTCCGAGGCGATGTTCTCCTCCGGGTCGATCGACGATCCCGACGTGCTGCGGTCGCTGTTCGAGTCGACCGGCGGTTTCCGGTTCGATCCTGCGACGCTGGGGCTCGGCGCGGCAGCCTTTCTCGCCGAGGCTGGGGTCTTTCCATCGAGGGGCGAGGCACGTCGGACGATCGCCGGCGGCGGGGTGACGATCAACGGGACACGGGTATCGGACCCAGCGTTCGTCCCGGAACCCTTCGCCGGTGAGTGGCTGGAGGTCCGGATCGGCAAGCGCCGCCGCGAGATCGGGCGCCGGGCAGGCTGAGCTCCGGCGGCTGAGCCGCTAGCCTGCGTGGCGTGCGCGGAGCGTGTCGATGACCGTGGCCGGTGGCAGGTCTCGCTCCGCGAGCAGGACCAGGGCGTGGTACAGCAGGTCGGCCGCCTCGTCGGCCAAGGCGCTCCGGGTCCCATCAGTCGTGGCGGCCGCATCGTCCTTGGCGGCGAGCAGCAGTTCGGTGGCCTCCTCGGTGACCTTGCGACTGACGGCATCCACGCCACCCACGAGGAGGCTGGTCGTGTACGAGCCCGACGGCCGCTCCGCGGCGCGTGACACGATCGTCGACCACAACGTTTCGAGCCACCCGAACCCCTGCGTCGTGCGGTCCGCTGGGGCGTTGGCCGGATCGAAGCAGGCGCGTGTGCCCCTGTGGCAGGTCGGACCGACAGGGTCGGCCGTCACGAGCAGCGCGTCGCCGTCACAGTCGACGGCGAGGTCGATGAGCCGCAGGACGTTGCCGCTCGTCTCGCCCTTGCGCCAGAGTCGGTCGCGGGAGCGCGAGTGAAAGTGAACGTGGCCGGTTTCCAACGTGGCGGCCAGGGCCTCGGCGTCCATCCAGGCGAGCATGAGGACGCGGCCGTCGGCGGCGTCCTGGACGATCGCTGGAACGAGTCCGTCGTGGCCGAAGCGCACCTCGGGTGCCGGAGCGCTCTCCAGCGCGACGGGTGCGGAGGCCGCTCCAGCCGCGGCCACC
>JARDZW010000125.1 GCA_029240655.1 Chloroflexota bacterium | reverse complement strand
GAGATCCTGGTCGAGCGGGGCTGGGTCAAGGCCGCCGCGGCACGAAACGCGGCCGGAACCCCGGCGTGACCGACGCCGAGCGCCGCGCGGCGCTCGAGGAGATCGCCGGGGAGGTTCGCGTCTGCACGCGGTGCCGCCTCCACGAGACGCGCACGAAGGCCGTACCGGGTGAAGGCGATCCCTCCACGGAGGTCGTCTTCGTCGGAGAGGGCCCGGGTATGAACGAGGATCGCGAGGGCCGACCGTTCGTCGGCCGCGCCGGCGGCCTGCTCGTGAACCTGCTCGGCCACATCGGCTGGAGCCGTGAGGACGTGTTCATCACGAACATCGTGAAATGCCGTCCGCCGGGCAACCGCGATCCCGAACCGGACGAGATCGCCGCCTGCGCGCCGTACCTGGAACGTCAGCTCGCCACGCTCGACCCGTCCGTCGTCGTGACCCTGGGCCGGCACTCGATGGGTCGCTTCATGCCGGGCATGCGGATCTCGCAGGCGCACGGGACGACTCGCGTGGCCGACCCGGCGACCGGAGCCCGAGACGCCACCGTGTTCGCGATGTATCACCCGGCGGCGGCCCTGCGAACGCCAGGCATCGAACGCGAGAGCTACGAGGACGTCGCGCTCATCCCGACCGTGCTGACCGACGCTCGGGCCCGCCGCGCCGAGGCTCGCCGCGTCTCTCGAGCCGGGGGAGTGGCGCCGATCGCCGCCAGTGGGAGCGCCGAAACGCCCGATGCGGAGCCCGTATCAGCCGACGCCGCGCCACAGGCGGAGCCGCTCACCGCGGACCCCATCGTTCCCGCAGCTCAACCCACTTCGGCCGCTGCGCTCCCCGACACCGAGCCCGCCGCCGATCAACTCAGTCTCTTCTGACCACGCACACAGGAAACCGATGACCCTTACCCAAACGACCAATACCGACCAGCCGCTCCGCATCATCCCGCTCGGCGGGGTGGGCGAGATCGGCAAGAACATGTACGTCTTCGAGTACGCGGACGACATCGTCGTCATCGACTGCGGCCTCATGTTCCCGGACGAGGAGATGTTCGGCATCGACCTCGTCATCCCCGACATCAGCTACCTCAAGGAGAACCGCGCCAGGGTGCGCGCGTTCCTCATCACCCACGCTCACGAGGACCACGTCGGCGCGCTGCCCTACGTCCTCCCGGAGTTCCCGGGCGTGCCGGTCTATGCGAGCACCCTCGCGCGCGGCCTGCTCGGCAACAAGATCAAGGAGCACAAGCTCCACAACAACCCACTCATCGCGCTCGAGCCGGGCGACGAAGTCGACATCGGGCCATTCCGGGTCGTGCCGTTCCGGGTCGGCCACTCGATCCCTGATGCGATGGGCATCGCCCTCAAGACCCCGGTCGGCACGATCGTCCACACCGGCGACTTCAAGTTCGACCACACCCCGGTCGACGGCAAGCTGTCCGACTTCGCGATCCTCGCCAAGCTTGGCGCCGAAGGCGTCATCTGCCTCCTGTCCGACTCCACCCGCGCCGAGAACCCCGGCTACACCCCGTCCGAGCGGACCGTCGGCGAGGCGTTCCGCGAGATCATGGAGCCGCTCGACGGCCGCGTGATCGTCGCGACCTTCGCGAGCAATATCGCCCGCGTCCAGCAGGTGCTCGATGCCGCCGCGTCCATGGGTCGCAAGGTCGCGGTCATCGGCCGCTCGATGGAGCAGAACTTCCGGATCGCCACGGACCTCGGCTACCTGAAATACGAGGCCTCGCAGATCGTGTCGAAGGACAAGATCAAGGACCATCCGGACAGCAACCTCGTCATCGCCACGACCGGCGCCCAGGGCGAGCCCATGGCCGGTCTCGCGCGCATGGCCAATCGCGACCATCGTTTCGTGGAGATCCAGCCTGGCGACACGGTCATCGTCAGTGCGAGCCCCATCCCCGGCAACGAGGAGTACGTCTCCCGGACTATCGACAATCTGTTCAAGGCCGGCGCCAACGTGTACTACCACACCATCAAGCGGGCGCACGTGTCGGGGCACGCCAGCCAGGAGGAGCTTAAGCTCATGCTCGGGCTGACCAAACCGAAGTACTTCATCCCGATCCACGGCGAGTTCCGGATGCAGGTCCAGCACGGCCGCCTGGCCACCGAGACGGGAGTCGAGCCCGAGAACGTGTTCATCATCGAGAACGGCATGCCGATCGAGCTCTATGCCGACGGCTCGGCACGGCGCGGCGCCCCCGTCACGGCAGGCTACGTGTTCGTCGACGGGCTGTCGGTCGGCGACGTGGGCGACATCGTCTTGCGCGACCGCCGATCCCTCGCCAACGACGGCATGTTCATGATCGTCGTGACCGTCGACAAGCAGACGGGCTCGGTGGTTGGCCGGCCCGAGATCGTGACCCGTGGCTTCGTCAAGCTCAATGAGCAGGATCCGCTCATGGAGGGGGCCGTCGAGCGCGTGATCAAGGCGATCGACACGCCCGGTGACCACATCGCCGAGCACGCACTCCTGAAGTCCCAGATCAAGGAGGGCGTCTCGCGCTATCTGTACGAGCAGACCAAGCGCCGGCCCATGGTCTTTCCCGTCGTGGTCGAGGTCTGAGTCTTGGCGACACGACGACGGTCCAGCACCACCCGAAGCGCCAGGACGGGCGCTACTCGGGCGCCCCGGCGACGACGGACGAACAACTTCCTCGGCCGCGTCAACCCGGAGGTCGTGCGCTCGATCCTGGGGACCGTGATGATGGCGCTCGGGGCGATCACGCTCATCGCCCTGGTCCTCCCCGGTGAGGGCGCCCTGACCGACTGGTGGCGCGATTCCATCGCGCCGTGGTTCGAGGCGGGCCGCTGGCTGCTGCCGTTCCTGCTTCTCGCGGGCGGTTGGTGGATCGCGGCGGGACCGGGCAAGAAGGCGGGCTCCGGTTGGGGGATGACGCTGGGTGGGCTGGCGATCGCCTACATCGGGGCGCTGGGCGTCTTCGAGATCCTCGCCCTCGATATCCTCGGCGAAGAGCGCGGTGGCGGCCGGATCGGGCGGTTCCTCGGGGGAACCCTGGAACCCCTGCTCACCGCGCCCGGGGCGATCGTGCTGCTGACGGCGATCGGGCTGCTCGGGCTGATGCTCGCGTTCAACCTGCAGCTCCGCCAGCTGGTCTCACCGTTCACGGGCACGGCCCGCTGGGTCGGCTCGACCACGGCCGAATCCCTCCGGCGCGCGCAGGAGGCCCGCCCTGCGGGCGCCAAGGACGCGACGACGAACGGCACGGCCAAGGCGAAGGCGCCGACCAAGGAACCGGTGGCCATCCCCATCGCGGCCGCGGCGCTCGACGACCCAGCGCGCAGCATCCTCGACGAGCCGGCGCCACGATCCGGCCAGTCGCCGATGAGCCAGACGGTCTGGACGGGTCCCTCGGACGGCGGCAGCGGCTCCCTGTCGGCACGACCCGCTCGCGCCGCGACCGCCCTCGCGGGCGACGCCCCGACGGCCCTGGAATCCCTCAACGCGATCGACTGGACCTTGCCCGCCATCGACCTGCTCGAGCCGCGACCGGTGGCGCTCGTTGGCGGCACCCTCGACCATGAATCGAACTCGAGGCGGATCGAGGAGAAGCTGCTGAGCTTCGCGATCCCGGCGAAGGTCGTGAAGGTGAACTCCGGGCCGGTCGTGACGCAGTACGAGGTCCGCCCGGAGCACCACATCAAGGTCTCTCGCATCGAGGCCCTGGCCGACGACCTGGCGATGGCCCTCGCCGCGCGCTCGATCCGGATCGAGGCGCCGATCCCGGGCAAGGACGTCGTCGGCATCGAGATCCCGAACTCGGTGAGCGAGGTCGTCGGCTTCAAGCCGCTGGTCGACGAGAGCCAGATGCTCGACTCCACGAGCCCGCTGACGTTCGCCCTCGGCCGCGACGTGTCCGGGAAGGCCTACGCCGTCGACCTCGCCAAGATGCCCCATCTCCTCGTCGCCGGGGCCACGGGCTCGGGCAAGAGCGTGTGCGTGAACGCCCTCATCACGAGCCTGCTGATGCGCGCCCGCCCGGACGAGGTCCGGATGATCCTGGTCGATCTCAAGCGGGTGGAGCTCGCCCCCTACAACGGGCTGCCGCACCTGCTCCAGCACGTCATCGTCGAGCCGGGCGAGGCCAAGGCCGTGCTGAACTGGGCCGTCCGCGAGATGGAGGATCGCTACAAGCTGCTTGCGGCGCACAGCGTCCGCAACATCGCGGCCTTCAATGCCAGGCCGGAGGCCAACGCGGCCGGTGGCGCGACGGCGGATGGCATGGGCACGGGCTCGGGCACGGTCGCGGTCGACACGGAGAGCGCTGCCGAGCGGATGCCCTACATCGTGCTGATCATCGACGAGCTGGCCGACCTGATCATGCGCGAGGGTCGCAAGGTCGAGGATCCGGTCGTCAAGATCGCGCAGAAGGCACGCGCGGTCGGGATCCACCTGGTCCTCGCCACCCAGCGGCCGTCGGTGAACGTCGTCACCGGCCTGATCAAGGCGAACGTGCCGTCCCGGATCGCGTTCGCGATGGCGTCCAACATCGACTCGCGCACGGTGCTCGATTCCCCCGGCGCCGAGGAACTCATCGGTCGGGGCGACATGCTCTACCAGCCGGTCGACCTGCCACGACCCGTCCGCATGCAGGGCGTGTTCGTGAGCGACCACGACGTCGGCGCCGTCACGAAGCACTGGATGGATCAGACCGGCGGCAAGACCTTCTACGACGAGGACATCCTCGCGTTCGCCGACCCGGAGGACGGCGTCGGCGGCGACAACGGCCAGTTCGCCTGGTTGCGCAAGCGTGACGTCGATGAGATGACCATCCCGGCGGCCGAGCTCGTCACGACCATGCAGAAGGCGTCGACCTCGATGCTCCAGACCAAGCTCAAGCTCGGGTTCTCGCGGGCGAGCCGGGTCATGGACGAGCTCGAGCGGAACGGCATCATCGGGCCGCAGGACCCGCGAAATCCGGCCGTCCCACGCCAGATCTACGGCCGTGAGAACTGGTTCATCACGCAGGACGATGTGGATGACCCGGGCGACTGACATGGCGGCGCCCATCCGGGCGTCGATACGGTTCCGAACGTCGCTGGGGTATCCTTTCGCCACGGTGGTCGTCGGGGTGGCACGGGACCAGGACGACCGGGACACGACCGCGCGCGATAAGGACGGAACTGCTCGATGACGACACGGGACCAGGTCCGGCGAGCCGTCAGAGCCGAGCGCGGCGAGGCACGCCCGATCACCGCGGAACCCGCCCCCGGCCTGCCCGAACGGCTGCTTGCCGCCCGCGAGCGCAAGGGCGTCGACCTGTACCGCGCCGAGCGCGACACGAAGATCCGGGTCCGCTACCTCGCCGCCCTCGAACGGGGCGACTATCGCGAGCTGCCGGGGAACGTCTACACGAAGGGATTCCTGCGCAACTACGCGCTGTATCTCGGTCTCGACCCCGATGACGTGCTGTTGCAGTGGCGCCGCGAGCGCGGTGACCCGCGCGAGCCACAGGCCGTCATCACGGTGCCGCGGCCGATCGCCACCCCGCGCAAGGGCCTGACGTTCTCGCCCAGCCTCGTCGTCTTCGCGCTGCTGACCGTGGCCGTCCTCGCGTTCGCGGCCTATCTCGGCGTCCAGCTGCTCCGCTTCGCCAAGCCGCCCACGATCGCGGTCACGAGCCCGGCGGCGGCCGTGGTCGAGGTCGACGAATCGGCGACCGAGTACCTGTTGAAGGGCACCTCGACGGCGGGCGCCACGATCTCCATCGCCACGCCGGGGCGGGATCCATACAGCGTCAGCGCCGACGCCGACGGGGACTGGAGCGCGAGCGTGGAGCTGCGCCGCGGGCGCAACCAGTTCGAGGTCTCGGCGGTCGACCCGGAGACGGGCAAGCAGTCGGAATCCGCGGTCAGCCTGTTCATCGAGGTGCCGTACCTGGTCTTCGTATCGCCCACCCTCTCCATCGACCAGCCGGCAGAGGGCGCGACGTTCGAGAACGGCGCGATCCCCGTCCAGGGCCGAACGACGAACGCGGACTCGGTCGTGGTGAGCGCGGCGTACTCGGGTCCCGCGGAGCCACCGAAAGCCGGTACGGCGACACCCGCTCCACCGGCCGTGCCGGCCCCCGTCACGGTCCCGGTCGCCGAGGACGGCACGTTCACGACGCCCTACGAGCTCACGGCCGGCCGCTGGGCGATCACCGTGACCGCCTCGAGTCCCGAGGGCAAGACGTCCTCCCTCAGCCGAGCCGTGACGGTCGCATTCAAGGGCGTCAACCTCGTCGTGTCGATCGATGGCGGCCGCGCCTGGATCAAGGTCTGGGTGGACGGCAAGATCCATCCAGACGTCGGCGCGGCGGGCCGGGTCTTCAACGATGGCAAGACCCTGACCTTCAACGGGAAGAGGTCGATCGAGGTCCGCACGGGCTCGTCGGGCGTGACGAAGTTCGCCCTCAACGGGACGTCGCTCGGAGCCCTGGGCCGCAGTGGGACGCCCGAGACCTGGCTGTTCGAGCCACCCGCCAAGCCCGAGCTGACCCAGCGTCGCTGACGGACGTGCCACCGACCGACGAGGAGCTCCTGGACCTCGCCGAGCGCGTGGGGGCATCGTGCCGTGCTGGCAACCGGACCCTCGCCACCGCCGAGTCATGCACCGGCGGGCTGGTCGCCCACCTCATCACCGAGGTCCCGGGCTCGAGTGCCTATTTCAAGGGCGCCCTCGTGACCTACGACGACGACGTGAAGACCGCCCTGGCCGATGTCCCGCCGAGCGTCCTTGACGCCCACGGCGCCGTGTCCGCCCAGGTGGCTGTCGCCATGGCCGAGGGGACTCGGCGCCGCCTTGGAGTCGACCTTGCGGTGTCCGTCACGGGCGTCGCCGGACCGGATGGCGGGAGCGACACGAAACCGGTCGGCCTGACGTACGTCGGCATCGCCGACGCCGACGGCGATGACGTGCGCCGGCACCTGTGGACGGAAGACCGGAGTGGCAACAAACGGGCGAGCGCGGCGGCCGCGCTGTCGCTCGTGCTCGAGCGCCTCGCCGCCAGCGACACGTGACGCGCGACGCGGCCGCCATCGGTGCGGGCCTCGCGCCGGCCCGTCCCGCACGACCGATCCCCGCCGGCCAACGGCTGCACGTCATCGGGGTCGCGGGTGCCGGGGCGAGCGCAGCCGCCCTCCTCGCCCACCACGCCGGCGCGCTCGTGACCGGATGTGACGCTGGTGGGGCGTCGCCGTACACCCCGCCGCTCGAGGAGGCCGGGGTCAGGCTGGACTGGCGGCACAGCGCCGAGCACGTCACGCGCGAGCCCGTCCCGGATCGGGTGGCGGTGACCAAGGCGCTGACGGCGGTCCACCCCGATCATCCGGAGCTGCGGGCGGCGATCGCGGCCGACATCGCCCTGGAGCCCTGGCAACAGTCCGTGGCGGACGCGGCCGTGGGGCGCACGCTCGTCGGCGTCGCGGGGACCCACGGCAAGAGCACGACCGCGGGCTGGCTCGTGCATGTGCTCGTGAACGCCAGCCTGGACCCGGCAGCCTTCGTCGGGGCATTGCTGCCGAGCCCGATCACGGGCGGCTTGCCGTCCACAGCCAGGACCGGACGCGGCGCCCCATTCGTCGTCGAGGCCGACGAGTACGCCGGCAACTTCGACCCGTACCGGCCGGATGTCGCGATCCTCACGAGTGCCGAGTGGGATCACCCCGACGTCTTCGCCGATTCGGCCGCGGTGATCGATTCGTTCGGTGACTGGCTCGGGCGGATGCCGGACGGCGGCACCATCGTGGCCAATGCCGGCGACACCGGCGTCGAAGCGGTGCTGGACCGGGTCATCGGGGATCGGCCGCTCGC
>JARDZW010000022.1 GCA_029240655.1 Chloroflexota bacterium | reverse complement strand
CGTCGACCTGCACCCGACCTGGTATTCCATCGCTCTGTCGCGCAGTCTGCACTCGGGCACTGTCCAAATGCAATGGTGGCCGCCCACGGCCTTCGTGCTGGTCGGAGCCCCGCATGAAAGACGCCGTCAAGGATGGCGTCGAGGCATACTCCGTGACCCTCGTGGGAATGCGCTCATCTGGTCAACTCCAGCTCATGTCGAGCTGGCGCTCGAACGTGGCGTAGCCGGCACGCGCGAAGGCGCGGGCCATCGGCTCGTTGCCCACATCCGTCGCGGCCCTGATGCGCGGAACGCCTCGTGCGGCGAGGATGCGCGTGCCCTCGGCGAGGATGTCGTCGACGTATCCCTTGCCGCGGAACGCCGGCAGGACGCCGATGTAGGCGATGATCGCGTTGTACGCGTTGCGGGCCGGGATCACGAACCCGGCCGGTGTGCCGTCGGGGAGTGTCGCCACCCGCCACCACTCGCGCGGCGTCGTGTATCTCGCCAGCTCGTCGTCGTACTGGAAGTTGGCCTGTTCGGTGGGTGTCATCCGGGTCAACTCGGCACGGCTATGCGCGTCGAGCGTGCCCTCCAACACCGATGTCATCAGGCCGACCAGCTCCGCGCGGTCGACCACGGCCCGGAATCTCAACCGGCCGCTGGGCTCCGGCACGGGGCCGCCCGCGTTCCACTGCAGGCGCAGGCGTTCGACGAGTGGCCGGGCGCCGACGCGCTCCAGCACGGTTCGCCGGACGTCGACGTCGCGGACGAGCGCCGGGTCCGATGCCCAGTCGGGCGGGAGGAAACGGATGTAGTCGGGCGGCGTCGAAGCGGCCGGCAGCACCGCGCGCATCGCAGTCTCCACCAGCCGGACGCCATCGTCCACATCGGAGACGTCCAGAACGTCCAGGACCAGCGGCGGGTCGCCGCCCGAACGGGTCCACCAGCCGAGGCGGCCGGCGAGACGGTTCGCTCGCAGCGCGACCCACAGCCAGTCGAACCGGCGGCGCCCGGCGTCGAGATCGCCCTCCAGCTCGCTGTTGAGCACGTAGGGGATCGAACGGAACAGGTCCAGGTCTTCGCGCCCGCTGAGCGGACGGACGGTGGTGCGATCCTGGCTCATGTCTCAGTCCGGGGCCCGCGCTCCGTCGATCGCGGGTCGCGATCGTCCGCGACCCGATCTCGCTTCCCGGAAGAGGCAGCGCGGCCGAGAGACGTGACGTTGCGCTCCTGCTTGCGGGCGGCCCGATGGCTGGTCTCCGCCTGCCGTTGGTCCCGGGACTGCGTGTACTCGGTCTCCTCGGACGCGCTGACCGGCGCCTTCTCCGCGTGCTGGCGGTCGGAGCGGGCCTGATCCTGATCCGACTGACGCTGATCCATGGCCGCGTTCACGTCGTCCGAGTCCGAGGCCGCCTGATCCCGGTCCGAAGCCGCCTGGTCGGCATCGGCCGCCGTCTGATCGGTGTCGATCGTGGCGTGGTCGGCGTCAGCCATCGCTGGCGGATAGGGCGGGACGTCAACGACTCGATGCTTGCGGGTGGCTTCATCCGCGAGCTGGTGGTACTCCTCACGCAGACGCTGGATCTCCTTCTCCAAGCGGAGTCGCTCATCCCTATGCGCGTCGACGGTCGCGAGCTCCCGCTCCGCGGCGCGCCAGTCGTTGAGGATGTCTTCGGCGAGCTTCCCGTACGGCATGACGGATACCGTCCTTTCAGTCCGGGAGTGCCCGCCGGGCCGCCAGCATACGCCCGACACGGCGTGCGGTCAGCGTGGATCTTCCTCCCCGTGGAAGTCCCGTGAAGGCGGTGTGCCCGGTGCCTCCGGCGGCGTGCCCTCGATGTACTCGCGGCGGAGCTGCTCGATCCGGGCCGCAAGCCCGTCGGCGATCTCGGTGTCCGTGGCTTCGTCGCGCTCCATGGCGAGCTCGTGCCATTCGGCGAGGATCTGGGAGACGTTTCGAGGCGGCATGGCTCGCTCCCGTGCTGTGCCGGTGGCCCCACTCGGCGACGGGGCGGCCGACGACGTCCATCTTGGACGCCGGATGGTAGCGGCGTGGCAGCTGCGAGCGCCACCGCTGCGAGCCCTCTGCAGTTGCACTCGCGTGGCGCCGTGGCGTTCGATCGGGGATAGGTGACTCGCCCTAGTGGCAGACGATCGGACGGGCCAGTACAGTGCGGGTCCGATTCGCCGGTCCCCCCACCGGCGGATTGCCGGCAACGGGCGCCGAGGCACCTCGCGCTCGTCGAGCCGCGACACGCCCGGAGCGCTTCAACGGAGTTGCTCCGGGCGTCCTCACGCCCGATCTGGCGCGATGGCCCTCAGGCGCCGAAGCGGCCGATACCGGGCAGGAACCGACCGGTCCTACGCGCGTAATCCCGATACGCATCGCCGTGGATGCGCTCCAGGTACGGCTCCTCGACCAGGCGGACCTGGATCTGCATCGACACCACGGACAGCACGACCATGACGACGCCGAGCACGTTGGGGACCATGAGCGCGAGTCCGACGATCGTCGTGGCCGTAGCCGTCAGCACCGGGTTGCGGACCAGCCGGAATGGTCCCGTGGTCACGAGCTCCGTGCGGACGTCCGGGTCGACGTCGGCGCGCCACGAGGCGCCCATAGCGATCTGCGAGGCCACGCTGCCGGCGACGCCGAGCAGCACCAGCGCGACGCCGGCGAGACGCACCGGCTGGCCGTCCAGGAAGGAGATCGGCGGCACGCCGGCGAGCTCGGCCAACGGGCTCGCAACGGCAAGCACGAGTCCCACGCTGGCGAGCATCCGCGCCCACCACTCCGGCGAACCACGCCGGATCCCGCGGGCCAGAGGGACCCGGCCCGTGCGCCGCACGTAGATGTAGCTCCTGATCCCAGCGACGAGAACCAACCACGTGACCGTGAGGACCAGTGCCAGAACCGCCATCTACGCGTTCGGTACCTCGGTCACGGGTTGCCCGAGGGGATCGAGCCCCACGAGCTTCGTCCCCGGCGGCCAGCCGCCCGGCCTCCAGACGACACCGACAGCAGTGCGATGACGAGCACGACTCGACCTGCCACTGCGCGAGTGTAGGGGTGACCGGTGGCGGCTCGATGCATGGCCGATAATGGCGCCATGCCACCGATCACCGAGCTCACGCGCATCGAACCGGTCCTGCTGGAGAAGCTGGAGCGCCAGGGCACGTTCACCACGGGCCTGCTGCTCGAGCGCTCCGAGACCGCGACACGCCGTCAGTACCTGGCCGATCAGCTCGACACCACGACCAACGACGTCCTCACCTGGCGCGACGAGGCGCTCATGCTCAACCTCGCGAGCTTCGGGCCGGCCGACCATCAGCTGCTCATCCAGGCCCAGATCGAGGGACTACGTGACATCCTCTCCCTGTCCGGCGACGCCTTTCGGCTCCGAATCCTGCAGGCGGCGATCGAGCTGAACGAAGAACCACCGAGTGACGCGACGATCGCAGGCTGGTGGGAGCAGGCCCGCACGCTCGAGGACGAATAGACCGAGTCATCGCCGGGTCTTCTCGCCCGAACGGACTACGATGCCTCCGTGCGTACCAAACGCGGCGGGGCCGCCAACGTGTTGATCGGCCTCGCGACGGCGCTCGCGATCGTTGCGGTGACGCTGCCGCTGTTCCTCAACCCGGTGTGGGTCGCCTTCGAGCAGGGTCGTGCGGGTGCGGCAGACTGGACCGGCTTCAGCGACCCCGACCTGAGAGCCGCCACCAACGCCATCCTCGCCGATCTCATCGTCGGTCCGCCCGATTTCGACGTCGCCGTATCCGGCACGCCGGTGCTCAACGAGCGCGAACGAGGGCACATGCGGGACGTGCGCGGCGTGTTCGTCGGCTTCTTCGCGGTCGCGGCGGTCCTCGCGTCACTCGCGCTCTTCGTCGCCATCCGTCGACGCGGCGCAGAGCGGACACAGAGCTGGGTGGCCGTGCTCGGCGGGGCGCTTGGGCTGATCTCCGTGCTGATCCTGGGCGGGATCGTTTCGTTCGTCGCGTTCGACGCGTTGTTCGAGACCTTCCATCAGATCTTCTTCGCCGGTGGCTCGTACACCTTCGACCCGGCCACTGAACGGCTGGTCCAGCTGTTCCCGTTCCAGTTCTGGCAGGAGACCGCGATCGTCGTCGGCGCCGTCTGCATCGTGCTGGCAGGGGTCGTGGTCGCGATCGCGACGGTCCGGGTGTCCGCCGCTGACGCCCGCGCCGCTGCCCAAGCGCCGCCCGAGGTCGCGGACGGGACCGCAACCTCGATGAGCGCCACCGGCTCCTCACGATGAATGCCCTGCCGATCGCGCGCCTGTTCGGCTTCGAGATCCGGGTCCACGTGTCGTGGGCCATCATCCTGGCCGTGATCGGGGTGACGGCGGCGACGCAGGTCGCCGTGATCGCCCCGGGCATCGGCACTGCCGGTGGGTGGGTGATCGGCGCCGTCGTGGCCGCCGCGTTCCTCCTGTCGGCGCTCGCGCACGAGCTCGGACATGCCCTCGCGGCGCGACACGTCGGGCTGCCGGGCGGCCCGGTGATCGTGTACTTCTTCGGCGGGGCAGCGACGTCCCGTCTTGATACCGCCCGGCCCCGTGACGAAGTCCTCGTGGCGGCTGCCGGGCCACTCGTGAGCCTCACCGCCGGTGCCGCGCTCCTGGTCGTCACCCTGATCGGCGAGCTGGCCGGCAGCGGGCCGGTGAACGTGGTCGGGCGTGTGGCACTGGTGATCGGCGTCATGAACCTCCTGCTCGGCGGCGTCAACCTGCTGCCGGCGTTCCCGCTCGACGGTGGCCGCATCGTCCGCGGCCTGGCCTGGGCCCGGACGGGCGATCCGGCCCGCGCTGTACGGATCGCGGCTTCGTCCGGACGGTACCTCGGGATCCTCTTCGCGACGGGCGGCATCGTCGGCATCCTCGTCGTGGACTCGATCGACGGTCTGATGCTCGCCGTGTGCGGCTGGTTCCTCGTTTCGAGCGCCAGCATGGTCGAGCGCAGCGCCGCGGTCGACGCGATGCTCGATGGCATCCACGTGGCCGATGTCATGGACCACGACGTGACCGGCGTCCCACCGGGGTTGACGCTTGATACGTTCGCCGATCAGATCCTCGATAGCTCCGCGCAGTCGTCCGTGCCGGTCGTGCGCGGCGCGGACCTCCTGGGGATGGTCGGCGCGAAGCAGGTCCGGCGGATCAAGCGGGACCAGTGGGCCGACACGCGCGCCGAGGACCTCATGGTGACTGGTGACGCCATGCCGAGCGTCGGGCCTGAAACGTCCCTGCGCGACGCCCTCGACCGATTTCACGGGAGCGGCCTGGACGGACTGCCGGTCCTCGAGGCGGGCGCGCTCACCGGGATCGTGACCCGCCGGGCGGTCGCCAAAGCCATCGCCGAGGCGGGCGGCCGCGATCGCCTGCGGACCGGAGGCGCCCCAGTCTCGTGAACGCCGACCGGCTGCTGAGCGTCGAGGAGGCGCGACGCGCCGTCTTCGCCGCGATCTCCGGCGCGACGCCGGCCGAGGTCGCCTGGCTCATCGAGGCGCGCGGCCGCGTGGTCGCCGAGACGGTCACCAGCCCGATCGCGCTGCCGCCCTGGGACAACTCCGCGATGGACGGCTACGCGATCCGGGCGAGCGATGTCGCCGAGGCGACCGAGGATGGACCCACGCGCCTCGAGGTGATCGGCGAGGTCCGCGCTGGCCAGGCGCCCGAGGTCACGGTCCGGCGCGGTAGCGCGCTCCGCATCGCGACGGGCGCCCCAGTGCCACCGGGCGCCGACGCGGTGGTCCCCGTGGAGGCGACGACGCCCCTCGATGCCGGGGGTGCGCCCGCCGGACCGCGCGGGCGCGATGCCACGGGTCCGCTCCCGGACGGGGTGCTGGTCCACACGGCGACCCCCGTTGGCGGCTCGATCCGGCGCGCGGGCAGCGATCTCGCGGCGGGTACGCCCATCCTTGGCCCTGGCACGGTCGTGACGCCTGCGGCGCTCAGTCTTGCCGCCGGGGTCGGGCTCGACCAGCTGAACGTCCATCGCCGTCCGATCGTCGGGATCCTGGCGACGGGCGACGAGGTACGGTCGCCCGGGAGGGACCTGGGTCCGGCGGGCATCCCGGATGCCAACGGCCCGGGTCTCGTCGCGCTGGTCGAGGAGGCCGGCGGCGACCCGCGGGTCCTGGGCATCGCCAAGGATCGCCTGGACGACGTCAAGTCCCGGATCTGTGCCGGGCTGATCGAGGGCGCCGACGCGCTGATCGTGTCGGGCGGCGTGTCCGTCGGGCCGTACGATGTCGTGCGCGCCGCGTTCGAGGCCTTCGGAACGGTAGACCTGTGGCGTGTCGCGGTCCAGCCCGGCAAGCCATTCGCCTTCGGGACCGGACGGGCCCCTGGTGACGACGGGACTGGCGACCGACCCGCCACCCTCGTGTTCGGGCTTCCGGGCAACCCCGTCTCGACGTTCGTGACCTTCGAGCTGTTCGTGCGACCGGCCATCCGCCGCCTTGGCGGGCATCGCGACGACGATCTCTTCCGGCCCATCGATCGGGCCGTCCTGCGCGACCCCGTCACGAAGAGCAGCGGCCGACGCGCGTTCGTTCGGGTGACGGTGGCGCGCGATCGGGACGGCTCGCCGCAGCGCGACGATGGTGGCCGCGTGCTGGCGAGCCTTGCCGGGGGCGCCGGCGGGCAGGGGAGCCATGTGCTCTCGGCGCTGGCCACGGCCGAGGCGCTGGCGGTCATCCCCGAGTCGGACGACAGCTTGCCGGCCGGTGCCGAGGTGGAGCTCTGGTGGCTCGACCGCGCCTGACGCGCTCCCGGGCGGCCGTCACGCCCGCTATCCTCGGGTCGTGATGGACCCCAAGGCCGGCCGATCCCTCGCCCCTCGCGCCGAGCGCCGGCGCCTCACTCACGTCGATCGCGGCGGACGTCCGCGCATGGTCGACGTGTCCGACAAGGCGATCACGGCACGGCGCGCCGTGGCCGAAGCGACCGTGACGATGTCGGCCGAGACGCTCAGCATGGTCATCGACGGCGGCGGACCCAAGGGCGACGTGCTCGGCGTGGCGGAGCTCGCCGGGGTCATGGGCGGCAAGAAGACCAGCGACCTGATCCCGCTCTGCCACCCGTTGCCGCTGACCGACCTGCAGGTCTCGATCACCCCGGAGCGTGCCGGCGGGCTGCTGCGGATCCGCGCTGAGGCCGCGACGACCGGCCAGACCGGTGTCGAGATGGAGGCCATGACGGCGGCCTCGGTGGCCGCGCTCACCGTCTACGACATGGTCAAGGGGGTCGAACGCGGCGTGACGATCGGTGCCGTCCGGCTCATCGCCAAGAGCGGCGGCAAGAGCGGCGACTGGGTACGGCACGACCCGCCCGGCCACGAAGCATCCGGCGGGCCGGCCCACCAGCCGGGGGCGAGAGCGGCGGGCCGCATCTCGAAGTCGCCACGTCAGGGAGGCCGAAGCGGAAGCAGGCGGCCGGGATGAAGCGGGCCATGGTGATCACCGCCAGTGACGGCGTCAGCGCTGGAGTCCGCGAGGACGCCTCCGGCGTCGGGGTCGGGAAGCGGCTCGAGGCGCTCGGCTACACGGTCGAGCGTTCGGTCCTGCCGGATGAGCAGCAGATGCTCACGGACGTCCTGCGCTCGACTGCCGAGACGCATGACCTGATCGTCACGACCGGCGGGACCGGCCTCACGCCGCGTGACGTGACGCCGCAGGCCACGAAAGCCGCGATCGACTACGAAGTCCCGGGAATGGCCGAAGCCATGCGCGCGGCGGGCCGCCTCAGCACCCCGTACGCGGACCTGTCGCGCAGCGTGGTCGGCGTCATCGGCCGGACCCTCGTGGTGAACCTGCCCGGCAGCCCTCGCGGAGCCATGGAATCGCTGGTGGCGATCGAGGGCGTGCTCGACCACGCCGTCGAGACGCTGGCGGGACCACACGACCACGACGAAGGCCAGGACCCGACCGCGTGACGCTCTTCGGCCCCTTCGCCGAGGTCCCGCTCTACCCCCTCGTCTTCCCGTTGTTCTGGGGCGCGGTCGCCTTCTTCTGTCTCGCGATGGCCCGTCACCTGCGGGTGTTCGCCGCGGTCCGTGCCGAAGGGCCGAGTCCCTTCGCCGACGTCCCGCGCCGATTCGCGGGACTCATCCAGTACGCCTTCATCCAGACGAAGATGTTCAAGGATGCACGGGCCGGTCTGATGCACGCCGGCATCTTCTGGGGCTTCGTGCTGCTGACGATCGGGACCGCGAACGTCGTCACCGGCGGGATCATCGAGCAGGTCCTGTCGATCCCGTTCGACGGCCTGCTCTGGGCGCTCATCAGCGCCATGCAGAACGTCGTGGCGGTCATCGTGCTCGTCTCGATCGGCTGGGCGTTCTTCCGCCGGCTCGTGACCAAGCCGCGGCGCCTGACCTTCAACCGAGATGCGCTCGTCATCCTGGCGATGATCGGCGGCGTCGTGGCGACCGAATTGCTGGCGGAGGCGTTCGAGTTCGCGGCGCACGGCGACCAACCCGGAGCGTTCGTGTCGGCCGCGCTGGCAGCGCCGCTCCGGGCGTCGATGTCGCCCGAGACGCTCGAGACGCTGTTCGCCGTCATGTGGTGGGCACATATCGGGCTCGTCGCGGCGTTCCTGTGCTACCTGCCCTTCTCGAAGCACCTGCACATCGCCACGAGCTTCCCGAACATCTGGTTCCGCAAGCTCGCCCCGCGCGGGGAGCTACCGGCGATGGATCTCGAGGACGAGAACGCCACGTTCGGCCTCAAGACGCTCCAGGATCTCGGCTGGAAGGATCTGCTCGATGGCTTCACGTGCACCGAGTGCGGGCGCTGCCAGGAGGCCTGTCCGGCACACGCGACCGGGAAGCCACTCAACCCCAAGACCTTCATCATGGGCATCCGCGACATGTCGGTCGACGCGGAGGCCGGGCTGAACCTCATCCCGAACTCACCGATCGTGCGCGAGACGTACGGGCTCGATGACGCCCGTCCCGCGGCGGTGGCCCTGGCCGAGCCGATCGTGGGGGCCGCCATCCCGTACGACGCGGTCTGGGACTGCGTGACCTGCGGGGCGTGCGTGGAGGCCTGCCCGGTGCTCATCGAGCACGTCGACAAGATCGTCGGGCTGCGCCGTAACCTGGTCCTCGAAGACTCGCGCTTCCCCCAGGAGTTGACGCCCGCGTTCCGGGCCATGGAGGGCCAGGGCAACCCGTGGGGGCAGCCGGCCTCGGCTCGGCTGGACTGGACGCGGCCACTGCCGTTCGAGGTGCGGACGGTGGCCTCGGTGGCAGCGGCCGACGAGCTCGACAGCCTCGAGGTCCTGTACTGGGTCGGGTGTGCCGCGGCGTTCGATCCCCGCAACCAGCAGGTCGCCAGGGCCGTGGCGACCTGCCTCCATGCCGCGGGCGTCCCGTTCGCCGTGCTGGGGCAGGAGGAATCGTGCACCGGCGACCCGGCCCGCCGGATGGGCAACGAATACGTCTTCCAGATGCTGGCGGGGGCCGCCGTCGACACCCTCAACCGCTACCGGATGGGCGATCGAACGATCGTGACCGCCTGCCCGCATTGCTTCAACACGATCGGCAACGAATACGGCCAGCTGGGCGGGGAGTTCCGGATCGTCCACCACAGCCAGTTCCTGGCCGAGCTGGTCTCCTCGGGGCGCCTCGCGACCGTGCCGGAGGATGCGACGTCGGAGACCGGCGACCACCGGCCGGGCAGCGTCACCGTCCACGACTCGTGCTATCTCGCCCGCTACAACGGGGTGACGATGGCGCCGCGCGACGTGCTGGGGGCAGCCGGTGCCGAGATCGTGGAGATGGACAAGTCGTTCGAGAACACGTTCTGCTGCGGCGCCGGCGGTGGGCGGATGTGGATGGAGGAGACGCGCGGCACCCGGATCAATGCCGAACGGACCCGGCAGGTGCTGGAGACCGGAGCGACGACGGTCGCGACGGCCTGCCCGTTCTGCATGGTGATGCTGTCGGACGGGCTGGCCGCAGCTGAGGGTGGTGCCGGGGTCGCGGCCCTCGACGTCAGCGAGGTCCTGGCCGCGCGGCTGGCGAGCATCCCTGAGGACCGACGCCTGCCGGTGGTCTAGGACGGGTCAGAGCGTCGCGAGATTCGAGACGCCGCCCGCAAATCCCGCCACCACGGCGGCGACCGAGACGACCGCCGCCAGGCCGAGGCTGGCTCGGCGTGCCGGGCGCGTCGTCAACAGCACCACGATCGAGCCGACGAGGACGACCAGGGCGAGCTTCGCGATCACGACCAGCACGAGCCCCCAACCCGCGAAGCCCTGCGCCACGATCGGGTTCACCTCCGCGGCGACACCGTGACGATCGACCATCATCGAGAACGTCCCAAGGTCGAAGAACTGGGCGGCAAACAGGGCGGCCAGGCGAAAGCGCACGACCCCGTGATGGACTGGGCGGATCGCGTGGTTGGCGCGCCGGCGCATCGACACTCCCGGAGTGCGACGGGCCGGTTTCGCCAGTAGCTCGACTCGGTCTCAGGCGGCCATATTCGATCGACCGAGCGTCAGATGCTGCCCGCTGCGGGCAGCATGCACCGCGAGCCGAGATCGCGTCGTCACATGCGACGAGCGTCTCGCTGCGTGGGCGTTGCAGCGGGGTCGCGCGGTCGCGCAAAACGGCCGCGAGCCAACGGTCAGCCGGGCAGCCGTGTTCCGCAGCTCGAACAGTTGTCGTCGGTGACAAGGTTGCCCATCCCACACGATGGACAACGTTTCATCCCTTCCGTGGCGACGGCAAAGGGGCTCTCAGCTGGGGGTTCCTCGGGCGCGACCCGGTCGCGGCGGAGGATCATGAGCACGGCGACGATCCCCAGGGCGGCGATGAGGACTAGGGCCAGGATCTGGGTGGTCTGGTCCATGGTCTCCTCCGGTCGACTGGAGCCGTGCCCCCGTGCCCGACTCGCCGACGTCCCCGAAGCCTACGCCGACCGGACGCGGCCAGCGCCGGTCCGGCGCGCGGTACGATGCCCCCGGTGACGACCGCGAACCGCGCCCCCGGGCCGTTCCGCCTCACGGAGGAGCACGAGATGCTCCGCGACGCCGTTCGCGTGCTGGCGGACGAGCGCGTGGCTCCCCGCGCGGCCGCCATCGACCAAACCGCCGAATTCCCAGAGGACCTGCGCAGCCTCCTCGCCGACCACGACATCCTGGCCCTCCCGTTCCCGGAAGAGCATGGCGGCCTCGGCGGCGAGCTCCTGAGCGTGTGCCTGGCCGTCGAACAGCTCAGCCGGGCGTGTGCCACGACCGGCCTGATCCTGGCGGTTCAAGAGCTCGGCTCGCTCCCGATCACCATCGGCGGCAGCGCGGAACAGCAGGCCCGTTGGTTCCCGAAGCTGGCCAGCGGTGAACAGCTCATCGCGTTCGCCCTGACCGAGGCCGAGGCGGGCTCGGACGTTGCGGCCGCTCGAACGCGGGCCGTCCGCGATGGCGAGGACTACGTCATCGACGGGGCCAAGCGATTCATCAGCCATGGCTCGGTCGCGGACCTCCTGGTCGTCTTCGCGGTCACGGATCCGGAGGCCGAGCGACATCGACGCCTGTCGGCGTTCGTCCTGGAGGTCCCGACTGACGGCTTTGCCGTCACGAGGATCGAGCACAAGATGGGCCTGCGTGGCAGCCCCACCGCCGAGCTTGCATTCGACAAGGTCCGCGTTCCCGCGGCCAACCTCCTGGGCGCGGAAGGCGACGGTTTCGACATCGCGATGCGCACGCTCGACCGCAGCCGGCCGGGGATCGCGGCGCAGGCCGTCGGCATCGCGCAGGGCGCGCTCGAGGTCGCCACCGCGTACGCCAGGGATCGCAAACAGTTCGGCCAGCGCATCGGGGATTTCCAGATGATCGGCGCCATGCTGGCCGACATGGACGCCGGCACGGAAGCCGCGCGCCAGCTGCTGTACAAGGCCTGCGTCGAGATCGATGCGGGTGCACCCGACGCGAGTCGGTGGTCCGCCCTGTGTAAACTCGTGGCCGGTGACAATGCCATGCGGGTCACGACCGATGCCGTCCAGGTCCTGGGTGGTTATGGCTATATCGATGAGTTCCCGGTCGAGCGGATGATGCGTGATGCGAAGATCACGCAGCTGTACGAGGGGACTCAGCAGATCCAGCGGCTGGTCATCGCACGCGCACTGCTCGGCAAGGGCGGCTGACCGGCGGGAGGTCCAAGGCTCGTGCGAATCGTCGTCCTCACCAAGCCCGTCCCCGACCCCGCGTCGGGTGGCGAGCGTCTGGGCGCCGACGGGCGCCTGGATCGGACGAACAGCCCCGCGGTCGTCAACGGCAACGACGAGTACGTCCTCGAGAAGGCGCTCAAGCTGGTCGAAGCCGCAGGCGAGGGCGAAGTGATCCTGCTCACGATGGCGCCGGCGACCGCGCCCGAGACCATGCGCAAGGCGCTGGCCATGGGCGCCACGCGCGGCGTGCTCGTGACCGACCCGCCCATCGGCGGCTCGTGCACGGTCGCCACGACCCGCATCTTGGCGGCCGCGCTCAAGACCCTCGAATTCGATCTCGTGCTGGCGGGCGTGGACACATCGGACGGCGGAGCCGGCGTCGTCGCGCCGGGCGTCGCGGCGTTGGCCGGGTTGCCGTACCTGTCCTACGCCGCCTCGATCGAGCCGGACGCCGCCGCCGGCAAGGTTCGGGTCAACCGCATCACCCCGTCTGGGTACGACGTGCTCGAGGCGCCGATGCCGGCGCTCATCAGCGGCACCCAGGCTTTGGGCGAGCCGCGCTACCCGTCGCTCAAGGGGATCATGGCGGCGCGCAACAAGGAGATCACGACCCTCACGCTGGCGGACCTCGGGATCGACGCCGGGACCGTGGGTACGGCCGGCGCGACCACGAAGGTCGTGGACTCGCGCGCACCGGAGCCGCGCGCCGCGACGCGCGTCGTGCGCGAGGAACCCGACGAGGCCGCGCGCCAGGTCGTGGCGCTCCTGGCCGAACGGCGGCTCATCTGATGGCGGGCATCTGGGTCCACGGCGAGCTGGCCGCGGACGGTTCGTTGGCCAAGCTCTCGACGGAGGTCGCGACGCTTGCCCGCTCGCTGGCGGGTGAGAGCGGCGGTGCCGAGGTGACCGGCATCGTGATCGGCGCGGATCCGGCCGGTGGAGCCGCAGAGCTCGCTCGCTTCGTGCCCCGCGTCCTGGTGGTCACCGAACCCTCGACCGTCGACCACGCCGCAGGCACGATCGTGGCCCAGCGGCTCGCTGCACTCATCGAGGAGCGCGACCCCGACATCGTCCTCGCGGGGGCCGGACCGGAGGGACGCGACCTTGCCGGCGCCCTGTCCGCCCTCACGGGCCGCGGCGTCTTGGCCAACGCGATCGCGCTGCGGGGATCACCAGACGGCCCCATCGCGACCCACAGCGTCTTCGGCGGGAAGCTCATCACCGAGAGCGCCCTGACCGGCGGCCGCGGCATCGTCACGGTCCGCCCGAACGCCGTCACGGCCGAGGCCGCCGACAGCCCCGGCAGCATCGAGACGGTGGCCCCGGCCGGGGAGCTGACGCAGCCCGCCGTCCCCATCATCGACCGCATCGAGGCACAGGGAGCCGCCGCGTCCATCGACGACGCGCGGATCATCGTGGCCGGCGGCCGTGGCGTGGGTGGCCCGGAAGGTTTCGGCCTCATCGCGGACCTCGCCGAAGCCCTCGGTGGCGCGGTCGGAGCTACGCGCGCCGCCGTCGATTCGGGCTGGATCCCCTACAGCCAGCAGATCGGCCAGACCGGCAAGATCGTCAAGCCCCAGCTCTACCTCGCGATGGGCATCAGCGGCGCCATCCAGCACAAGGTCGGCATGCAGACCGCCTCGACGATCATCGCGGTCAACCGCGACCCGGACGCGCCGATCGCGGATTTCGCAGATATGGTCGTGGTCGGCGACCTCGTCGAGGTCGGCCAGGCGATCCTCGCGCAGCTGCGCGAACGGTCGGGCTGACCCAGCGGCCTCGGGGACGACACAAGTGACCGAGCTCGCCATCGTGCTGCCGCTGGCACTGTTCCTCATCCTCGCCATGGGGTTCGCGATCGTCCTGCGGCGCGCGAGCCGCATCGTGGCTCGGACGCGCGAGGTCGAGAACTTCCGTTCGTCCGTGCGCGAGCTCGCCGCCCGCATCGACCAGTCGCTCGATGGCGCCGCGGGGCGGATCGATGCCGTGCGCCGTCAGCAATCGGCCGCCGTGACGATCGGCCCGACGATCGAGGCTGCGACCGACGCCATCACCCGATATGCCGAGGAGGCCCGGGCGTTGCATGGCCCACCGGCCGCCGAGGCGATCCGGGACGACCTCGTGGCAGAGCTCGAACGAGCCGATCGCGCCCTCGCGATGGTCGACCACGGCGCGACGATCCTTGCCCAGACCATCCGACGCGGCCGGGAGCTGGAAGCCCAGACCTCGATCAAGCGCGGATATCTCAACCTGGTCCACGCCCGCGAAGCCATCCACGCCCAGGCGGCTCGGGCCGAAGCGTTGGACGCGACGCTCGCCCCGGCGCCGCCGGAGCCACCCGTGCCACTGAGCGAACCGCGATCCGACCACACCATGTAGTGGTATCCTCGACGCACACCACAAGTGGTAGTGGTGCGGAGCGACAGGAGAGCGATGCGTTGCCCCCAATGCGGCGAGCGGGACACCCGCGTCGTCGACTCGCGCGATCTGGACGATTCCGCCACCATCCGGCGTCGACGCGAATGCAACGCCTGCACGATGCGATTCACGACCTATGAGCGGATCGAGGCTGCCCGCCTTGTCGTGATCAAGCGTGACGGCACCCGCCAGGAGTTCGACCGCGACCGGCTGGTCACGGGCTTGCGCAAGGCCTTGACACGTCGGCCCGTGCCGGACGGGGCGGCTGAGGCCGCTGCCGACAGCATCGAGGCGGAACTGCGGGCCGCCGGTGTCACCGAGGTTCCCTCGTCCCGCGTCGGTGCGCTCGCGATGGAAGCGCTCCGCGGCATCGACCAGATCGCCTACATCCGGTTCGCGAGCGTCTACCAGAGCTTCGAGGACCTCGAGGATCTCAAGCGCGAGGTCGACACGCTCTACAACGAGAAGGGCAACGGGGGCGGTACGTGAGCGTCCTGTCCGACCGCGACATCCGGGCCGCGCTCGAGGCGGGGACGATCAAGATCGAGCCCTACGATCCGGAGGACATCCAGCCGTCATCGGTCGACCTGCACCTGGACCGCTCGTTCCGCGTGTTCCGCAACAACCGATACCCGTATATCGATGTGCGCGCACCGCAGCCCGATCTGACCGAGAAGCTGACGATCGAGAACGATGAGCCGTTCATCCTGCATCCCGGCGAGTTCGTGCTCGGCCAGACGCTCGAATTCGTCGAGCTCCCGAACGACGTCGTCTCGAGATTAGAGGGTAAAAGCAGTTTGGGGAGACTTGGGCTGCTGATCCACTCGACGGCGGGCTTCGTCGACCCCGGCTGGAAGGGCAACCTGACGCTCGAGCTCTCCAACGTCGCGACGCTGCCGATCGCGCTCTACTACGGGATGCGGATCGGTCAGATCTCGTTCTTCACGATGTCGTCTCCGGTCGATCGGCCCTATGGCTCTCCCGAGCTGCGGTCGCGCTACCAGGGCCAGAAGGAGCCGACCGCGTCGGCCTTCCACCGGGACTTCGTGAAGGACTGATCCCGTGGCGCTCAACGAGTCGGTGGCGTGGCGGGCCGAGCTTGGCGGCGGCACCCGGGTCGCGCTCCTCCGGGCAGGGACCTTCCGATCCGACGCCGGCACGCTGTTCGGGCCGGTGCCGCGCGTGCTGTGGGGCGGCCTCGTCACCGACGAGATCGACCACGAGCACCGGCTCCTCCAGGCGCTGAACTGCCTGCTCGTGGAGACGCCGGCGGGACGAACGCTGGTCGAGACCGGGATCGGCGAGCGGGTGGACGACAAGACGAGGGCGATGCGGGTCTACGAGGGCCCGCCGGTCGTGCCGGCCCTGGAGACGGCCGGTTTCGCGCCAGACAGCATCGATGTCGTGGCCTTGAGCCATCTCCATTTCGACCACGCCGGGGGTCTGTTGCGGACGGACGGCTCGCGCGCCTTCCCGAACGCCGCCATCGTCGCCCAGAAGGCGGAATGGGAGGTGGCCCTCGGCGACAACCCGCGGTTGGTCGCTTCGTACGTCCAGCCGGAGCTGCGACTCGTCCACGACTGGGGCGCGGAGGGCTGGGCGGACGGTGAACGCGAGATCCTGCCCGGCGTCACGGTCGTGCCGACCGGCGGCCACTCCACCGGTCACCAGGCCGTGATCGTTCGGGGCACCGGCGATGGCGCGCAGACCGTGGCGTTCTTCGGCGACCTGTTCATGAGGCCCTGGGGCGCCAACCCGCGCTGGGTCACGGCGTTCGATGACTATCCGCTCGATTCGGTGCTGCGCAAGATCGAGCTGTTCGCGCAGGCCGTCGACGAAGGCTGGCTCATCGTGCTGTCGCACGAGTCGAAGCGGCCGGTCGGCCGCCTCGAGCGGGATCGAGACCGCTTCCGATTCCAGCCCGTCTGACGGTTACCGGTCGGGCGCCTCGAGGACGGCGCTCAGCTGCGGGTCGTGCTCCCGCTTGTGCGCGTACATCTGGTACACGAGCAGGTCGTCGAGCGAGTATTCCGGCCCGTACCAGGGGATGGTCCCGACCTCGCGCCAGCGTTCCGGGGTTATCGCGGCGGCGTGGGTCATGACCCGTTCGTGCGCGTCGAGGAATTCCTTGGTGACCTGCTCGATGGTCCAGTCCTTGCGGATCGCAGCCTGATCGTCGTTGAACGTGCGTGGGTCCGCGCTCATCAGGTCGGAGGCCGGCGGCGCGTCGACGAACGTCGCGAGGATGTCCGCGAAGCGGACCTCGAAGGCGCCGAGGTGCCCGAGCAGGTCCTTCGCCGTCCACACGCCCAACGCGATCCGGTCCCAGTCGTCGGGCCGGTAGCGGCCCATCGTCGCGAGGATGGTCGTCTGCCCGTACTTCAGGACGTCGATCGCGTTCATCGCCTCACCTCAGCCTCAGTATGGCGGCGTTCGTCAGCCCCGCCGTGCTCACGTCGGTCCCGGGTCGGACGGGACCGCACCGAGCATCGATTCGATCAATGCCGACGCCCCGGCCTCGTCGACCGGGCCGTTGAGGACGAGCTGGATCACGCCGTTCGTGTCGATGAAGAACTGCGTCGGCAGGGCGAACACCCGGTACGTCCGCAGGATGTGTCCGGAGCCGTCGAAGCCGATGGTGTAATCGAGCTCATAGCGCTCGGCGTATCCGTTGACGTCGGTCGGGGTCGTCTCCTGGACGCTGACGCCGACGATCGCAAGGCCCCGATCGCCGTACTTCGCATCGAGCGAGCGCAGGATCGGCGTCTCCTGCTGGCACGGCGGGCACCACGACGCCCAGAAGTTGAGCCACACGACCTTGCCCCGGAGCGCGTCGAGTCGGATCGGCCGGCCGTCGAGGTCGGTCAGCTGGTAGGTCGTGCCGTCTGCAAGGACGGTCGCGAGCTCGGGTGCGGTCTCACCCGCCCGCAGGCCCTGGGCCGGCGCTTCTCCGATGATGAACGGGGTGGCCTGGGGGTTGACGAGGTTCGGCCCGATCGACGTGTTGCCGAGTGGGGTCGTGATCGCGACGCCGACGATCGCCACGATCGCGATCGCCACCGCCCCGAGGAGCAACTGGCGGCCACTGAACGGGCCGATCAGGCCGTGGCGCTCGCGCTTGTGACTGAACCCGGGTCGCTCCTCGGCCACAGACCGCTCAGATGGCCGTGAGGAAGGTGAAGTAGCGCGGCATCAGCGACAGCCAGTCGAAGACCATGGCCACGCCGATGAGGGCGACGAGCAGGCCCCCGATGAGGGACACCGTGCGGCCATGGCGCACGAGCGGACGGATGAGCCCCGGCGCGCGGTCGTAGACGAGCGCGATCGCGATGAACGGCAGCCCGAGCCCCAGGGTGTAGGCGATGAGCAGGATCGCGCCCTGCAGGACCGTGCCGGTCGTAGCGGCCATCGTCAGGATCCCGCCGAGGATGATGCCGATGCAAGGGCTCCAGCCGATCGCGAAGATCGCTCCCAGGCCGAAGGATGCAAGGAGGCCGCCGTTCGTGCCGATCAGCCGGCCGCCGAGGCGGTCTCCGAGGCTGGTCCCGTCGTCCGGCCCGCGACCGGGCGTCCCGAGGGCGACCGAACCGGTCGTCGTGGCCAGGCTGCCGGCCGCACCGGCATCGAGCGGACGCCAGGTGCGCTCGAGCGCAGAGATGCGCAGGATCCCGGCCAAGTTCAGTCCGAGCACGATGAGGATGAGCCCGCCGATCACGCGCAGGGTCGGGATGTACGCCGCGAGGCCGGACGCCAGGTAGGTCGCGGTGACGCCGAGGAGCGTGAACACGGCACCGAATCCGGCGACGTAGGCGAACGCGTGGCGCACGGCCAGCCACCGGTTCGGAGCGGTCGTCTCGCTGGAGCGTCCGGCGACGGCGATCGCCGACAGCTGACCGAGGTAGGCCGGCACGAGCGGTAGCACGCACGGGGACAGGAAGCTGATCACGCCGGCCGCCAGCGCCAGGAGGATCGTGAGGTCGGTGCCGCCCGTCATGCGATCGGTGCGGTCTTCGGGCCAGGCCGCGCGGCGACGTCGCCGTCGAGGACTTCGCTGAACAGGCGACGCAGCTTGGCGAGGCTCGTGACGGCCTCGAGCCGTCGATCGCCGAGCTCGACGACCGGGATCGCGGCGAACAGGGCGCGCTCGAGGGCGGGATCGGACTCGATGTCGACCACCCGGAGCGTCGGCGTCGGTAGCGCCTTCTCGCGCCGTTCCTCGAGCAGCGCTCGCAGCAGCTCGCGGGCTTCATCGCACAGGCCGCATTCGGCGCGGCCGTACAGGATCAGGTCGGGGAGGGGAGTGCCGGACATCGCGCTCGGATTGTACGTGGGGACCGCGTCCGGCCCCGGTGATGGAGATGACCGCCGTAGGGAGGCACGACGGTCATGGGGTCGCGACGTCCATGATCCCGCAGGGGTTCCGCTCGCGGCGGCTTGCCGATCTACCAGTGCGTCGGGGCGCCGACGACGATGGGGTCGAGCGGGCGGCCGTAACGACAGGCGCTGATGTCGAACTCGGGCTCGCGGCCGGCGATGAGCTGGCTGAGGATTCGGGCGGTCACCGGGCCCGCCGTGTTCCCGAACGTGTGGCCGGCGCCGACGAACAACCCGGGCATCACCTCGTCGATGACCGGCGCGTGGTCGGAGGTGAAGGGGAGGAGGCCGGCCCAGGTCCGGGTGATCGGCACGTCTCGCAGCGATGGGAAGTCGGCCGCCAACCCATCCGCGATCTGTGCCAGCCCGGCGAGCGTCGGGTGCGCATCGAGCTCGCCCGGGTAGTCGGTCGCACATCCGATGCTGAGCTCGCCGGATGCCCGCTGGACCAGGAGTGGCAGCAGGACGAGGCCATCGCGATCCTGGCCGGGGGTCGTGAAGATGGCCGGATCCCACGACGGCAGGTCGCGGAACAGGGCGTATTGCTTTGTCGCATTCGGACCGAATACCAGCGGCTCGATCCAGAACGGCTGTGGTCCGGTCATCGCGACCTGCAGCCGCTCGCCGCCGATCGGGATGTCCACACCGATGCCGGCCAGCAGCGCGGTGGTCCAGGCGCCCGTCGCGACGACGATCGCGTCACCGCTGAATCGGCCGCTGTCGGTCTCGACGGCTTCGACTCGATCGCCGGAGACGACGAGTCGCTCGACCGTGACGCCCTCGCGGATCGTGGCACCCTCCGCCTTCGCACCACGAGCGAAAGCCTCGACGACCGTCGACGTCACGATCTGCGCGTCGTCGCTGCAGTAGCTCGCTCCCAGGACGTCGGGGCGGATCGGTGGGACGAGGCGACGCACCTCCGCTCCGTCGATCAGCGTCATATCGAGGCCGTCGCGTCTCCGTGCGGCGACGAATTCCTCGAAGACGGCGCCCTGATCGGGGGTGGAGAAGTACATCAGGCCGCCACTCGGTCGGAACTCGAAGCCGCCCGGCAGTTCCTCGAGGAGCTGCGGATACAGGTTCCGGCCGGCGCGGGCGATGTCGAGCGCGAAGCCGGCGGTGCGACAGTGGAGCCACAGGAACCCGACATTGCGGCCAGATGCGCCGTACCCGACCGTCTGTTGTTCGAGAAGGGTCACGCGCATGCCGTCGCGGGCGCAGTAGTACGCCGTGGCGGAGCCGACGATCCCACCGCCGACGACGATCACATCCGTGGTCATCGGAGCATCCTACGTGAGCGGGATGCGAGCCTTCAGACAGGGGCTCCGTCAGGGCCTTAGATCGACGTATCGGGACCCTGGTGCTCGTCTGCTTCGTCGACGGCCTGGCGCTCGATATGGTCGGACGGCGTCGTCCACGGCGCGATCGAGCGCAGGAGGCGTACCGCCGAGTTCGGCTCCGTCGACAATCCGGCCGCGACGCGCATGGGCTCCCGCTCGTCTTCGGTCGCATCCGGACGTGCCGCGTCCAGCGCGGCGTCCTCCTCGGCGGCTTCGCTCGCGTCTGCAACCCCAGCATGAACCGGCATCAGCACGTCCGGCGGTCCAGTCTCTCGCGCGGCCTCAGGGTCCATGACGCCGATGAGCGAAGCTCCCTTCTCTGGCGATTCGGCGATCTCGGCATCGTCGGTCAGGGGCTGGAGGGTCGCCTCGGTCGATTCGGCTGCTTCGTCGAGCGTGCCTTCAACCGTCGAAGGGTCGTGGTCGTGGTCGGCAGGACTGTCCGGCGCCGCCTCCCGAGCGAGCCGACCGACGGCGGCTGCTCGCGCACCGGCACGCACCTCATCGAGGTCCGGCGGTGGGGGCAATGTGCCGGCACGACGAGCGATCTCGGCAGGGTCCGTGGAGGCCGTCAGTTCCGTGAAGAACTGTTCGAGGGTGAGGCGGTATTGCGCCAATGCGCTATCGACGCCCCGGATCTCTGTGTCGATGATCGCCTCGTGTTGCTGGATGTGGGCGTCCAGGGCGGAACGGCGCTCATCGGCCCGACGTGCAGCTTCGCTGTGGATCCGCTCGATCTCCGAGGCAGACCAATCGCTGATCAAGTCCAGATCCTCGTCCGCGATGCGTCGGAGCTCCTCGGCCTCGACGGTGCCTCGGGCTCGAGCACGCTCGACGTGGGCGGCGCCCTCGTCTGCGACGACCAACTCCATTCGCTCGCGTTCCTGATCCGCCGCCGCGTGCATGGCCTTCGCGAGCTCAACGAGGAAACCATTGGTCACGCTTGCAGGTGTCTCGCCGAGGTCCCTGCCGTCGGCGTGTGATGCACCGCCGGGGTCCACCCGGCTGGAGGAGGTCGCTTCGGCGTCAGGCGGCCAGCTCGCGTCCGGCGGCGGCGCGCCGTTCGACCTCCGATCAGGCGTGTGGTTCCGATCAGGCGTGTGGTTCTGGTCGGCGTAGTCCATGTGGCTACCTCCGTTGGCGCCGAACGTACCGCCAGGTCAGGGACTAGACAACGCCTGCCGAGTGTTTGTGGTGCTTCCAGGAACCGGGAGGTTTCGCCTGCATCACACGCGGCAGGATCCCAGAGCGGCGGATGGAAGATCGACCACGAAAGCGCCCACGGGTACGATGAGGCTGCGCCCCCGTAGCTCAGTGGATAGAGCGAGGCCGTCCTAAGGCCTGCGTCGGCGGTTCGAATCCGTCCGGGGGCGCCACGCCCAACACACCACGCTCCGCGGCTGTGCGGCATGCGAGCCGGCGTCGATGCGCCATCATCGTGGTCAGCGATCGGACCAGCGCAGTTCCCCTCGAGGGGTCAGGAGCGTGCTGAATACGCCTCGGAACCGCCGTCTCGTTCCCGCGATCGCGCTTTCGCTGACCGCGGCCGCGTGCGGCTATCTGGCCGACCCCGGGCAGACGCACATTGCTGGGACCGAGGACCAGCCAGGCCCGGGCAGCGTGCTGATCGAGGGCGATCCCCGGCGTGCGACGAGGCCGCTGGTGATCGAGTTCGTCGCGCTGCCGGAGGGATTCGTCATCGAAGCGCAGACCGCCCGGATCGCGAGCGGCGGCGCCATCGAAGCGAGCCTGATCAACCTCCCGGGACCGGTGAGCCTTCGCGTGAATGGGGCCTCCTGCGAAGGCAACTTCGCCGTCGCATCGGAGCGACTAACGCACGTGGTCTTGCGCGTTACCGCGTCCGGCTGCTCCGTTCGAACCCAGAGCATCGAGCCGATCTGAGCGGCAACCCTTCCACCTAAGTCGCGTCCCATTCGAGCCCGGCACCAGGGTCGGACGGGCGAGTCCGCGAGTCCGTCCGGGGGGCCACGCCAAACGCACCGCGCTCCTCCGCGTGGGTCCCTGCGGTAAGGAACTTGGTCCTCGTCGTCGGCGTTGCTCCCGGCCTCTTCGGTTTCGCATGGATGCTACGCATCGTCCGCGGGCCCGCGCGCCGGAGCCGCTTGTCTGGCGTCATCGCGATTGCTGAACCGGCCGCCCCAGGTGCCGGGCGGACATCTTGAGTCCGGTGACGTGCCCGTATACGCTCTGGCGCAAGCCTCGGGCGTACTGCCCGGGTCACCAGGGAGCACCGCCGTGGTAGATAAGGTCGATCTGCTGGCGCGCATGCCATTGTTCGCGGGGCTGGCTTCCGACGAGCTGGCGCGGATCGCGGACTTGACCGAGGACGTCCAGGTTGCGGCCGGAACCGTGCTGACGCACGAGGGCCGGTACGAAGGCTGGTTCTATCTCGTGGTCGCGGGCTCCGTCGAGATCGCTCGCGCCGGAGCGGCGGTCGATACCGTGGGCGCTGGTGACTTCGTGGGTGAGATCTCGCTGCTCGACGACGGGCCGCGCACCGCAACCGCCACGACGCTCACGCCCTGCGAGCTGCTGCGGGTCAACAACAGCCAGTTCGACTCGCTCCTCGAGGCGAGCCCGGCGATCCGCGACGCGCTCCAGGAGGCAATGGAGGCGCGACTCGCCCGGATGGACGCTGAGGCGCAGTAGAGGAGCCCTCACCAGCGTGCGGTTGACCCATCGCGCGCTGAACCGGGCCACCCTCGCCCGCCAGCTCCTCCTCCGCCGCCGACGACTCGGCGTCGTGGAGGCCGTCCACCGCGTGGTCGCGCTCCAGGCGCAATCGCCCGCGTCGCCGTACCTCGCGCTCTGGAACCGGCTGCGCCCGTTCGATCCGGAGGCGCTCGACCGTGCGTTTGCCACCTACGCGATCGTCAAGGCGACCCAGATGCGCTCGACCCTCCACGCCGTCGACGCCGCGGATTACCCGGCCTTCCACGAGGCGATGCAACCGAGTCTCCGGGCCGCGCGGTTGGACGACACCCGATTCACCGTCGCCGGGCTGTCGGTCGAGGAGGCCGACGCCCTCGTCCCGTCGCTGCTGGCATACGCGTCAGAGCCGCGCTCCAACGCGGACGTCGAGGCCTGGCTGGATGAGCGGCTGGGTGTCCAGCCCCGGCGGGGCGTGTGGTGGGCGCTCCGGCGGTACGCGCCATTCGTGCTGGCACCAACCGGGGGCCCGTGGTCGTTCGGGCAGGCGCCGGCGTACCTCGCTGCGCGCGACCTGCGCCGGCCCGGCGACGTCGCGGCGTCCCTCCGGCACCTCATCGTGCGCTATCTCGAGGGGTTCGGGCCGGCCACGGTCGCCGATATCGGACAGTTCGCGATGGTCACGCGTGGCCGTGTACGGGAGGCGGTCCAGGCGCTGGGCGACGCGCTCGTGGAGCACGAGGGGCCGGACGGCGCCGTGCTGCTGGACGTGCCCGATGGCGAGCTCCCCCGCGAGGGCACGCCCGCGCCGCCGCGGCTGATGGCGATGTGGGACAGCACGCTGCTGGCGTACGCGGACCGCGCCAGGATCATCCCGACGGACCTGCGCCGCCACGTGATCCGGATCAATGGCGACGTCCTCCCGACCATCCTCGTCGACGGGTACGTGGCCGGCGTGTGGCGTCCCGTGGAAGACGGCATCGAGGTCACGGCGCTCCATCCCATCACC
>JARDZW010000124.1 GCA_029240655.1 Chloroflexota bacterium | reverse complement strand
GCTGTTTCACCTCAGCGGCCGATGGCTTGGCCACGCGCAGCACGACGTCTGCCTGCTGGTACAGGGCGTCGGTCGGCACGACGGTGGCGCCCGCCTCCGAGTAGGCACTGTCGGGGAATGCGGCGCCGACGCCGGCACCGGTTTCGACGAGGACCTCGAGCCCGGCAGCCTGCAGCTTGCCGAGCGCTTCGGGTACCAGGGCGACGCGCCGCTCTCCGGGCGCGGTCTCCTTGGCGACACCGACCTTCATGGGCACCACCTGTTCGGAACGGGATGACGAGACCGCGGCGGATGATTGGGGCAGCCGCGGGACACGGCGGTCAGAACGGAAGTCTACCGTCGCGCGGCCAAGGTTGCGACCGCTCGCGGTTTGCGGTTCGGTGGCGCGGGACGAGCGATCGGCGCAGCGTCGGATCGATCCCGCTCCAGCGGCCCTTCGCTGGGTGCGAGGGGCCTCACAGTCTCGAGCGGATCTCCCAGAGGTCCGGGAACGCCGGCCGGAAGAGCGTCGAGCGCAGGTACTCCACGCCGCTCGACCCGCCCGTCCCCGCCTTCGTGCCGATCGTCCGTTCCACCATCTTCACGTGCCGGTAGCGCCACTCCTGGACGCCCTCATCGAGGTCGACGAGTCGCTCCGCGACCAGGGCAGCGTCGGGGTCGCCGCGGTACACCGCGACGATCACTTCCTGGACACGCTCGTCCGGCATCGTGGCATCCGCCGGCAGCGCGTGGCCGCGCTGGGCCAGGTACGCCAGGAACGAATCCCAGACCGACGGCCCGGCCTGGTCGGCCTCGATCGCCCGGCGCGCCTCGGATGCCTCGGGCTGGGCGCGGGCTGCCGCCGGGTCGCGCATGCCGAGCAGCGCCTCGACCCGTCGGAATCCCCCGGACTGGAAGCCCGACGCGGACTCGAGCCGGTCGCGGAACGAGAGGAACTGGAGCGGAGTCATCGTCTCGAGCACGTCGACCTGGGCGACGAGCGTCTTGAGGATCTTGAGTACCCGATTCAGCAGGTGGAGCGCGGTGTCGGTGTCGCCCGACTCGAGCGCACGCTGGACGGCGAGTAGCTCGTGGCGGACCTGTTTGAACCAGAGCTCGTAGACCTGGTGGATGACGATGAACAGCAGCTCGTCGTGCTCGGGGCCGTCCGCACCGGCGGATCGCTCGACCTGGAGGGCGAGGAGCTCCGGCACCTTGAGGTAGGACGCGTACGTGACGGCTTGGCGGGTCACGTCGACGATGGTACGCGCGAAGCCCTCACGTCCGCGGGTTGATCCGGACGAGCAGCATGGCGGCATCCTCATCGCCGAGGATCTCGCCGTCGTGGGGGATCGAACCGTCCCAGCGGACGTAGTCGCCGGGACCGACCTCGATGCAGTGTTCGCCCTGGGTCAGCCGCATCCGCCCGCGAAGGACGATGTGATGCTCATCCCCGGGATGCGCGTGGGCCCCGACGCGGGTGCCCGGGGCACCGACGACCTCGAGGATCGCGACGTCGCGCGAGGTCCGCCCGTCGACATGCTCCACGCGCCCGCCGTCCGTGGCCGTCACCGGTCGCTCCCCGGCACGCACGACCCGTGGCGGCGGCACGTCGTCCATCAGGAACCAGGCGGGCGCGACATCGAGGGCGGCGGCGATCTCGCCAAGCACTGTCAGCGAGGGCGATGCCTTGTCGTTCTCGATCTGCGACAGGTAGCCCACGGTCAGCCCGCTTCGCTCCGCGACGCGCGCGAGCGTCAGGCCGCGTTCCGCCCGCCATCGACGGACCTGGCGGCCCACGGCGAGGCGGGATCGCGCGCTCCCGGAGACTCGTTCCGCAGTCATCGCGACATTTGCCCTCATCTAACTGATATTGACAGGAGTATAGCATGGGGCGTATGGTTGCACCAGCAACGAAATGCCGGACCAGACCGATGGGCCGGCGACCTCAGGAGGATCCAGGATCATGGACATCGCGATCATCGGTGCCGGCAATGTCGGCACGGCCCTGGCCGGAGCGCTCCGTCGCGCCGGCCATCACGTCACCATCAGTGCCAAGACCAAGGACCACGCGACCCATGTCGCGCAAGCCACCGGAACGGGCTCCGCCGGCTCGAACAAGGATGCGATCGATGGCAGCGACGTCGTGATCTTCGCGGTCCCGGAGACGTCCTTCGACGACCTCGTGACCGAGCTCGGCGAGGATCTGGCGGGCAAGGTCGTCGTCGACGTCTCCAACCGCCCCACGCCCGATGCCTCCGGCACCGGCACCTCTGCCGCCGAGGAGCTGCAGGCCCGACTGCCGGATGCCTCGGTGGTCAAGGCCTTCAACACGGCCTTCGCGACGCGCCAGGCCGATCCCAACGTCGGTGGCGTGTCCGCCGATGGCTATGTGGCCGGTGACGACGATGTCGCCAAGGAGAAGGTCCTCCGCCTCGTCGAGTCGATCGGTTTCCGTCCGGTCGATGCCGGTTCCCTTGCCGTCGCGCGTACCCTCGAAGGCATGGCGTGGCTGAACATCAGCCGCAACATGCAGGGCGGCACGTGGCAGGACGCGTGGGTCCTCCTCGGCCCCGACAGCCGGAGCTGACCGATGACAGCGATCCCCGTCGCGCGACTGAACCACGCCGTTCTCTACGTCCGGGATGCCACGAGATCGGCCGAGTTCTATGGCCGCGTCTTCGGGTTCGAGGTCGTCGAGAGCGCCTTCGGCGGCCGAGCCGTCTTCATGCGTTCGCCCAACGGCGACAACCATCACGACCTCGGGCTGTTCTCGGTCGGGCCGGACGCGCCGCGCCCGACGCGCGGCTCCACCGGCCTCTACCACCTCGCCTGGGAGGTGCCGACGATCGATGATCTGGCGCTCGCCGCCAAGGTCCTGTCCGAGGCGGGCGCCCTGGGCGGCAGCTCCGATCACGGCGTGAGCAAGTCGCTCTACGGCGTAGATCCCGATGGCATCGAGTTCGAGATCATGTGGCGCGTCCCGCGCGAGGCGTGGGGCGAGTACGCGGACAAGGGCGTCGTGCTCCCGCTCGACCTCGACGCGGAGGTCAGGCGTTGGGGTGCCGCCGGAGCCGCCAGGGCCTGACGCTCCGAACACGTGAGCGCATCGCCAGCCGACACGTACCTGCAAGCCGCCCGGGCAACGCCGCCCGGGCGGTTTCGACGTCTGGTCGGCGACCATGGGCGCACGCTCGCAAGGAGGTATCACCGTGGCCGAATTGACGACCGCCAAGCGCGACCGACTGCGCGACGGATCCTTCGCCTACATCGACAAGGACGGCGAACGCCACCTGCCGATCAACGACGAATCCCACGTGCGCAACGCCATCTCCCGCTTCGATCAGACCGACTTCGAGGACACGGGCGCGAAGCACTCAGCCGCTCGCAAGATCATGGCGGCGGCTCGACGTCACGATATCGAGGTCGACGACAGCTCGGACGTCGCAAAGGCCGCGAAGCGCTAGATCCTTTCGGCTAGGCTGGCGCCGCGGCGCCAGCTGCGCCGATCACCAGGGTCAGGATGTACACGTGCCCGATCGCTCCCCACAGGATCGATCGGGTGCGCCATGCCAGCCAGCCGTAGATCAGCCCGCCCGCGAGCGTCGAGTACACCTCGAGGTCCGGCTTGCCGAGGTGGACATATACGAACGGCATCGTCGCCACGAGCACGCCCGCGGGCCCGATCGCTCGTAGCAGCGTGAAGGTCAGGAAGCCTCGGAACAGGAACTCTCCCGCGGTGAGGTCGAGGGCATTGGTGAGCACCAGACCGGGGAGCGGCTCGACGCTCGAGGCGTAATAGGACCGAACATCCGGCAGCGTCGCGAACCACAGCACCAGCGGCGTCATGACGGCGCAGCCGACGAGCATGAGGGCCGCCCCCGCCCGCCAGTCGCCCACCGCGATCCCATAGCGCGATGGTCGATCGCGAAAGGCGAGGACGACGACCGCGAACGGCAGCAGCCCGAACAACAGGAATCGCTCGATGGCGACGATGCGCATGCCCATCGGGGATCGGCCCAGGCTGTCGGCGACGTCCGGAAGAAGTGCGCGCGAGTGATCCACGAGCAGGACAAGGGTCACGACGGTGATCGCGACCGTCGCCCGCCACGGGAGCCGCAACCCCAGCACGTCGATCTCGCGACGGTCGGCGTCGCTCGCCGGGTAGGCGGGCGCATCGGCCAACCAGCGCCGGAGGGAGTCGACCAGGCTCCCCGGCCGGGCCACGCGCTGGCCGAGCGGCTCCTCAGCCAGGAGCCGACCTCGCGCCGATCCGAGGCCCAGCCCCAGCCCCGGTTCGGCGCACGCGAACGATCATTTGGCTCCTCGAGCGTTGTGGCGATGCGCGCTGCAAGCGTTCGCGGGGACGACCGCTTGACATAGTGTAGGGGCATGATCGTGCGTGTCCTGACCGCCACCCTCAAGGCCGACCAGGCCGGGCAGTTCAATGAGCTCATGCGAACGCAGTTACCGCTGCTGCGCGACTACCCGGGCCTGCGCTACGCGAAGCTGGCCCGTCGGATGCGCGGTGGTCAGCAGGAGGTGTGCCTCTTCGAGGAATGGAAGGACACGGCGTCGCTGTACGGCTGGGCGGGTCCCGACCTCGAGCGCCCACGGCTCCTGCCGGGCGCCGAAGAGCTCGTCATCGACTTGCGGGTGGCGCACTACGAAGCGCTCGACATCGATCCTGAATCGGAGGACCACTGACGGCGATGAGCGAGCCGTCGCTCGAGCGGGACGATTCCCGGGTCCTGCTCGTGGCGATGCGGACCGCCGTCGCGATGCTCGGCTCGGGCGCGCAGTCCGATGACGTCGAGGCGGCCATCGAGACGATCGCGGGCGTCTACGGTATGGCCGGCGTGCAGGCGTCCGTCACCTTCTCTGGGATCTCGATCTCCTACGATCCCAAGGAACTTGATCACCCGACGACGGTCCTCCATATCGTGCGCGAGCGTCGGAGCGATTTCGCTCGACTCGCGACCGCATCCGGGCTGGTCCGACGGATCCGCGTCGGGGAGTGCAGCCTGGCCGACGCCGAGCGGGCGCTCGATGAGCTCGAACAGCAGGCTTCGCCCTACCCTCAGCTGACATCATTCATCGCTCCCGCCGTTTCGGCCGCGGGAGCGACGCTGGTCTTCGGTGGGAACGTCCTCGACGGCGCCGCGACACTGGCGATCGCGCTGGCGGTCCAACCGGTGCTGGAGCGGCTTGACCGCTCCTCGCTGCCGCCGTTCTTCCGGCTCGTGGTCGGTGCCGCCACGTCCACGCTCCTGGTGGCGATGTTGGTCGGGCTCGGGCTGCCGATCGTCGGCGGTCTCGTCCTCACCGGCAGCCTCCTGCGCTTCCTTCCGGGCTACGCCCTGGTCTCGGGCTTTCGCGACCTCATCGACCAATCGATCATCTCGGGGAGCGCGCGCCTGGCCGAGGCGCTGCTCCTCGGGGCCGGTGTCGCCCTCGGCACAGCGGTCGGCCTTGCCGTTGCGGCCACCTTCGAGATCCACCTCGCGATCGTGACCGTCGGCCGGGCCGACTGGAGTACGGCCGCCGCGGGGATCGCAGCGTTCATCGCGGTCGGTGCATTCGCCGTCCAACTCGGCGTGCCGCGCAATGCCGTCGCGCAGGCAGCGTTACTGGGAGCCACGGCGTGGGTCGTGTTCATCGGCTTCGCGGACATCGGCGTCGTGGTCGAGCCGGTAGCAGCCACGTTGGGATCCGCGATCGTCATCGGGATCGTCGGGCGGATGCTCGCGCGCCACGCGCACGCTCCGGCCGCGCTCTGGGTGGTGCCCGCGATCCTGCCATTGCTGCCTGGCCTCCAGCTGGTCCAGGCTCTTCTCGCGGACAGCGATGCCGCCCGGATCTCGGGCCTGGTCGGAGCTGCAGCGACGGCGTTCCTCATCGGGACCGGAGTCGCCATGGGCGACATCGTCGTGTCGACCGTTCGAGGCGTCCGCGACACCGTCGTTGCGCCGGCCGTCGACGCGGTCGCCGGCGGCGTCGACGTCCTGATCGTGTCCAGGGTCGGGCGAGCCGTCGAGCAGGCACGCGGCAGCCGGTCACCCGGTCGCGGCAGTCCTCCCACTCCGGACCCGCGCCCAGCCGGCGTCCAGGGCGACGCTGGCGGCCAGGATCACCAGTAGGGTCACGATGGAGCTAGGCTCCTGGATGAGCGTGGTGAAGATGAACGTCAGGAGCGTGACCCCGGTCGTGGCCAGGGCGAGCACGAGGAGACTCAACCGCGCGCCGGTCTCGGCCCGGATGCGCAGATGCCCGGCGGTCACCAGCGCGAAGATCATCAGCGCCACTGCACTGCCGATCGAGGCAATGGCGGACAGGTCGAAGAACACGACCATGACCACGACGACGACTGCCACGACCAGCAGCCCGACTGGCGCGCGTCCGCCGAGTCGCTGGCCCATGATCGTCGGGAATTGGCCCGTCTCGGCCAGGTGCTCAGTCAACCCGGTTGCGGGGTAGAGGCCGGCGTTCGTCGCCCCCGCAGTGGCGAACAGCGCGGTCACGACCATCAGCCAGAATCCGGCATCCCCCAGGATCGGCTGGGCGGCGACAGCGATCGCCGTAGGCCCGGCGGCGATGATGTCGGGCACGCTCATGGTCCCGAACACGCCCAGCGACACTGACACGTAGACGGCCGTGGCCAGTCCGATCGCGATCGCCATGGCCCGCGGCAACTGGCGTGGCGGGTCGGCCAGATCCTTGGCGGTGAACGTCACCACGCCGAAGCCGAGGAAGGCAAAGAATGTCAGGGCGACGCTGGACACGATGTCACGGACACTCGGATAACCGGACGGCGCGAGTCGGGAGAAGTCCGCGTTCAGCATCGTGACCACGGCGAAGAACGCGAGGATACCCACCACCACGAAGACGATGACGCTCTGGACCCGTGCCACGATCGACGAACCGGCGATGTTCAACATGGTCATCGCTGCCACGAGTACGACCGCGAACAGCTTCGCCGCGGTCGGATCGTCGTTGGTGAACGCCGCACTCGCGTAGCTGCCGAATGACACCGCGACCATGGCTGTCACGATCGCGTTGGCCGCATAGGTCAGCCAGGCCGTCACGGTAGCGATATGGCCAGGACCGTAGCCACGGTTGACGTACTCGAGCAGGCCGCCTCCCGACGGGAAGATCGCCCCGAGCTTGCCGAAGGAGTACCCCTGCAGGGCCGCGATGATGCCGGCAAGGACGAACGACAGCCAAACGGCCGTCCCGGCAACCTCGCCAGCTGTGCCGAGGAGCGAGAAGATGCCGGCGCCGACCATGGCGCCGACGCCGATGAACGCCGCCTCGCGCGTGCTGACGTGACGTCGGGATGCGACTTCGGTCGAGCCGTCGGAACTCACTGCAGCCCCTCCCAGATCGTTGTCCGGCATCAGCCCCGCTGGGCGATACGCTACATCGTTCGCGGAGCCTCTGGAACAACAGTGCAGGGTCGGTGGCCGCAGTTACAGCGTCGGATCGAGCCCGAACGGGAGGTCCCGCTCGGCGCTGCGGGCGGTCTCGATGGTCAGGGCAAGGGCATCTTTGAGGCGGGCGTCGGTCATACGTCCAGTATGTGGTCGGCGGGCCGTCCTTCGCGGTGGTAGCGACCGCGGCGTCGGAATCGAATGCTTGGTTCGGTGGCGATTGTGCGGTCGAATCTCGTAGCGCCCACGCGCTGGCTTTGACAGCCCAGCCGACACCACTCACCCGACATGGTTCCCATGGCACGTCACGTCGGCGAGAACCCGCAGCGCGCAACAGCACTCCCGGATGATCGCCCGTGGCGGCGCCCGGGCTACAGCGTCCGAGACGCGCCGGACGGCTCCTGGACGGTGGTCGGCCTTCCGGGCGTCAGGGTGGCCGACGAGACAAGAAAGCCGCCCTGACGGCTGCCAGGACGGCCATTGCTGCGGTTTTGCACGTCCATC
>JARDZW010000123.1 GCA_029240655.1 Chloroflexota bacterium | reverse complement strand
ATGCGACGCCGCGCTCGGCGCAAGTGTCGGCCAGAAGCACGAAACCTGCCATCGAGCCGGACGGCGCCGTTCGTGGCACCATGCCTTTGAGGGCCTCCCCCACCCGCCGCGCCATCGCCCGTCGCCGATCGCCGCCCGCCCAGCCAAGGAGCGTCCCGTGGACCGTTTCGAGCCCAACCTCCGCATCCCGGGCCCAACGGCCCTGCCGCCCACGGTCCGCGAGGCGGGCGCTCGCCAGATGATCAACCACCGGGGCCCCGAGTTTGCGGCGATGCTCGGCCGCATCCTCGAGGGGATGAAGCCGTACTTCGGCACCACCTCGGACGTCGCGATGATCTCGTCGGCGGGCTCGGGCGGGCTCGAGGCCGCGATCGTCAACACGCTGTCCCCAGGCGATCGGGTCCTGGGCGTGAGCATCGGCTCGTTCGGCGACCGATTCGCGAAGATCGCCACGGTGTACGGCGCCGACGTCACTCGGCTCGATGCCGAGTGGGGGTACGCTGCCGCGCCCGACGAGGTCCGGGAGCGCCTGCGCTCGATGCCCGAGGTCAAGGCGGTCCTGCTGACCCACAACGAGACCTCGACTGGCGTCATGAACCCGATCGCGGATCTGGCAGCCGCCGTCCGCGAAGAGAGGCCCGACGCCCTCATCCTGGTCGACAGCGTGTCCGGCCTTGGCGCCGTGCCGTTCCACATGGACGACTGGGGCGTGGATCTCGTGGTCACCGGGTCACAGAAGGCGTGGATGGCCGCGCCGGGCCTGGCCATGATCGCCGCCTCTGCGCGCGGCTGGGCCGCGATGGAAACGGCTCGGATGCCGCGCTTCTACCTCGACCTGCGGGCGCATCGCGACGCCGCCACGAACGGGCAGACGCCGTTCACCCCGGCCATCGCTGTCGTCTACCAGGTCGACGAGGGCCTGCGGCTGATGGCCGCGGAGGGCGCCGACCACATCTTCGCGCGCCACGAGGCCTGTGCCGCGGCCGCTCGGGCGGGTCTCGTCGCCCTCGGGTTCGAGCTGTTCGCCGACCAACGGTACGCGTCGCGCACCGTGACGGCCGCGAACGTCCCCGACGACCTCGACTGGAAGGCGTTCAACGCCGAGATCAAGTCGCGTGGCGTGGTGCTCGCCGGCGGTCAGGGCAAGCTGACGGGCAAGATCTTCCGCTTGGGCCACCTCGGCTCGGTCACGCTCGAGGAGATCCTGGGAGCGCTGAGCACGCTCGAGGTCGCGGCCCTGACGCTGGGACGTCCCGTTGAACCGGGGGCCGCGGTCGGAGCCGCCCAGCGAGCCGCGCTCGCGACGGCCGGGATCGCTGCGCTGTCGGTGACCGGGGCCGGCGCATGAGGGTCCTCGTCGCCGAGGAGATCGCGCGCGAGGGCATCGAGCTCATCGCGGCGGCCCACGAGGTCGACGAGCGGCTCGGCTGCACGCGCGAGGAGCTCGCCGGACTCCTCCCCGACTACGACGCGCTGATCGTGCGCAGCCAGGTCCAGGTGGATGCCGAGCTCATCGCCGCGGGCTCACGGCTCGTCGTCATCGGTCGCGCGGGCGTGGGCGTGGACAACGTCGATCTCGATGCAGCGACCAGGGCCGGGATCACGGTCGTCAACGCGCCGACCGGCAACACCATCGCCGCCGCCGAGCACACGCTGGCGCTGCTCTACGGCGTCGCTCGCCGAACGGCGGCCGCCGATGCCTCGATCCGACGCGGCGAGTGGAAGCGCTCGCAGTTCACCGGTCTCGAGCTTCGCGGCCGGACGCTCGGGATCGTGGGACTGGGCAAGATCGGCCTGGCCATCGCCGACCGGGCGCGGGCCATGGAGATGGTCGTACTGGGCGTCGACCCGTACGTCACACCAGAGCAGGCCGCCAATCACGGCGTCGAGCTCGTCGACCTCGACACGATGCTCGCCCGCGCGGACGTCGTCACGGTCCACGTGCCGCTGACCCGTGCGACGAAGGGCCTCATCGGGCGGGCGGCGATCGCCAAGCTCAAGCCCGGCGCGATCGTGCTCAACGTGGCGCGCGGCGGGATCATCGACGAGGCGGCGGTCGCGGAGGCGCTCGAATCGGGTCACTTGGCCGGCGCCGGCATCGACGTCTTCGACGCAGAGCCGCCGACCGGATCACCCCTCCTCGGCGCCCCGAACACGCTGTTGACGCCGCACCTGGGCGCCTCCACGGCGGAGGCGCAGGTCCTGGTCGCGGAGGAGGTCGCCGGGCAGGTGCTCGAGGTGCTCGACGGCCGGAGCGCGCGCTACGCGGTCAACGCGCCACTGCTCACGCCCGAGACGGCTCGCGCGATCGGGCCGTATCTCCCGCTGGCCGAGATCCTCGGGCGCTTCTTCGCCCAGTTCTCGCGCGGTGGCGTCAAGACGCTGACGCTCGAGATCGCGGGTGAGCTCGCCGATCACGACGGCTCGCCGCTGAAAGCCGCGGTCCTGCGTGGGCTGCTCGAGACGGTGACCACAGAGCGGGTCAATCTCGTCAACGCCGGCGCGCTCGCGCGGGCGCGCGGGATCACCCTGGTCGAGCGCAAGACGTCCGATGCGGGCGCGTTCGCGTCCCAGCTGGCCGTCTGGAGCGAGGGCCGCGGCGGTCCGGTCAAGGTCGCCGGCACCGTCGCCGGCGGGGAGCCCCGGATCACGGGCCTCGGCGAGTACCGCCTGGACATGGAGCCGGCCGACGTGATGCTCATCACGCGTCACAAGGACAAGCCGGGCATGGTCGGGCGCATCGGCGCGATGCTCGGCGAGGCCGACGTGAACATCAGCGCGATGCACCTCGCCCGCGTCCGCCCGCGCGAGGATGCGCTGATGATCCTTGCCCTCGACGATGACGTGCCCAAGGCGGTGGAGGATGCCATCCGTGCCCAGGATGCGGTCCTCGAGCTGTGGGCCATCCGGCTGGGTCGCGAACACTGAACGTGGGTGACGGCACGGACGCTCTCATCCCGAACGGCCTTGACGCGAGCCTGGTCCTCGTCCGCCACGGCGAGTCCGAGTTCATCGTGGAGGGTCGCTTCCAGGGCCAGGCGGAGACGCCGCTGTCCCCCACCGGCCTGCGGCAGGCAGCGCTCGTGGCCGAACGTCTCGCGCACCCCCACGATGCACCGGCCCTCCCGCTGCCGGAGGGACGGCTACGGGAGCTCGTGCACTCCCCGCTGCGGCGCACGACCCAGACCGCCGAGGCCGTTGCCACGGCAATGAGCCCTGCCCCGGTCGCCCGGCCCGAGCCCGGCTTCCTCGAGATCGGGCAAGGTCTATGGGAGGGCCTCCACCGCGATGAGATCGGCGCCCGCTACGCCGACACGCTGGCGGCCTGGCGCCGGACGCCAACGAAAGCCTGGGCACCCGGAGGTGAATCCCTCGCGCAGGTCGCGGCGCGCGTCCGGCCCGCCTTGATCGGGGTCCTGGGGGCACTCGCCGAAGGCGGCACGCCTGGCAGCCTGGACCGGAGCCAGGTAGCCGGCTACGGGGACGAGACGCCGGCCGACCTGCCATGGTCGATCGTGGTCGCCCATGACGGGGTCTTCAAGATCAGCCTCTTGACCCTGTTCGACCTGCCGCTCGAGCGATTCTGGATGTGGACGATGGATCTTGCCGCGATCACCGTCGTCGAGTTTCGTGGGGGCCGGGCCGTCCTGCGCGCGCACAACCTGACCGGCCACCTGTCGGCGCTGCTCGACGAAGCGGCCCAGGAAGCCCAGGAGCGGCGCAGCCGCAGCGGAGCGCTCTAGGGTTCGGGACGCGACCTCCAGCGGGCGGGTCGGTCGGGCGGGCCGTGCTCAGCGATTGCGCGGGCGGCGCACCCGGCGGACGAACAGCCGCAGCAGGCCGATCCGTAGGCGTCGGTGAGCCTCGCGCAGCGACCGCATCCGGTCGTCCGTGAGGACCCGAGCGCCATAGGCCACCTCGACCTTGGCGTTGGCCACCGTCTCGAGCTCGGGCCTGACGGTGGGCACGAGGTCCCCGAGCGCGCCGGCGTACTCGTAGACCGTCTGGTTCGGCCGCGGAGCGTATCCGAGCCGCGACGCCAACCGGGTCACCGCCCCGTACGTCCCGTCCGCCGACACGGGACCGCGCGGTCCACGGCGCCATGCCACCGCGGCCACCGCCGCGATCCCGATAGCGAGCAGGATCGCCACGGCGATCAACGGACCGGCCGCCCCCGGCGTTCTGGGTCCGCCGGTGAAGTTGCCGCCGGCCGGCTGGTCGCGGGGCAGCGTTTCCTGAGGACGCAGGAACCCGGGGCTGCGCGAGGCACCGGGGCTCGCGCTCGGCTCCGGGCGTCCCGATGGCAGCGGCGCCAGGCGCGGACCCGGGCCGCCCGTCGGGTCGAAGTCGACCCAGCCGTAGCCGGGGAAGTACACCTGGACCCAGGCATGGGAGTCGCGGTTGCGCACGACGGAGCGTCCAGACCCGGGCTCGCCGTCGCCCGGCAGAAGGCCCTGGACGTACCTCGTCGGCACGCCCATCTCGCGCAGCAGCACGGCCATCGTCGAGGCGTAGTACTCGCAATAGCCGCGCTTGATGCGGGCGAAACACTCGACGACCGAGATATCGGAGCAATCGTGGTCGCGGACGTCCGTGTCGTATTCGAACCGCGCGGGATCACGCAGGATGTCGCGGGTCGTCGCGGCGAGGTCATATGGCGTCGCCTGGGCACCGGCCTCGGTCCGGATCTCGGCCAGCAACGCCCGCGATGCGTCCCCGAGCGCATCGTCGGTCACGGTGTCGGGACCGTACAGGGCCAGCATCTCGGGCGGATAGTCGGTGCCCGTGCTGCGCAGGCGGGCGGCCGTTGGACCTCCGTCGGCCTCGGACGCCGGGACGAGCGCCGTGACGGTGTAGGGGTCCTCGGATGCTTCGCGCCGGAGACCCTCGAAGTAGCCGCCCTCGCCGATCACCATGACGCCGGCGACCTGGTCGACCGAGAAGGGCATCGTCGGCGTGAAGACCTCCGAGCGTGGGGAATTGAGGGTGATGGTCAACACCAGCGGGCGGCGACCGTCGAGGCTCACCCGGTCGGCGGTGTTGGCGAGGAGCTCCTCCTCCGACCCGCGCTGGATCGGCGCAGGAGCGGTTCGTCGCCAGCCCGTCTTGTCGAAGGTGTGGTAGACGGCGGCCGCCAGGAACGGGATCTCGTCTTCATTGGGAGAGATCTCGATCGTGAGGACCGGGTTGTCGCTCGTCACCCAGGACCCCGTGATTCGCGCGTTCGGCCCGAAGGACGGCCCGATCGAGCGGCCGGAGCCGGATGACGGCAGGAATGGCTCGAGCGCGCGCGACCATTCGAGCAGGCGACCGCCCATGTCCGTCCAGGCCCCCGCGAGGGGCGCGGAGGCCGCGACGTTGGTCAACAGCAGCGATCCCACGACCGCCATCGCGATGAAGATCGAACCGCCCCGGAGATAGAGCCCGGCGATCGCGGATGGGTCACCGATCCGGCGGCGCACCCAATCGGACTGTTCGTCGAACGTATGGAAGCGCACGAGCAGGAAGAGCGCCGAGACGGAGTACAGCACCACGTACAGCATCTGGTCGCGCGTCGTCAGCAGCATGTTACCGAGCAGCAGCAGCCCGATCGCGGCCACTGCGTTGAGCGGCCGCCGATGCCCGAATGCCGCGTAGCTCGCGAACTGCGACGAAGCCCACACCAGGAGGCCCAGCACCAGCAGGTGATGCCCGTACTGGAAGGTCGAGAGCTCGCGGTTGACGACGAGGTCGGTCCAGGCGATGACGGCACTTTGTGTCGTCGTCTGGAACAGGACTCCGGGGCTTGCCCCATCGGGGATCAGCACCCAGCCGACCAGCAACGAGGTCAGGAGTGCGGCGAAGACCGCGCCGATCAGGTGGGTCGTCCAGCGGCCCCATCCCACGGTCGGCCCAAGCGCCCCGATCGCGACACCGCCGAGGGCCGCCCAGAACAGGAAATCCGTCGTGTCCGGGTCACCAAGCACGAGGATGGCGTCGTCCAGCGACCAGGCAAGTGAGAGACACATCGCCGCCACGAGCACGAGCGCGAGCCAGCCCTGGGCGGGCGTGATCGCCAGCCGCCACCGGCGCCAGTTCGGCCGCCCGAGCGCGTATCTCATCGCGCCAGCATCTCGCCCAGCTCCCGGCCGGGGACGATCGTGAAGGCCGGTAGCTCGTATTCCGCGAGGGCGTGCCGCAACGCACGGGTGCGCTTGGCGGCCGCCTCGACGGCCTCGGCGTCGAAGACCGGCCGATCGCCGGTGAGCGCCGCGCGAGCCTCCACCTCGGCGCGGGCGTACGCCGCGGCATCGACGGTGACGACCACACAGGCGACCCCGCGGGTGCGCAGCGCGGCCAGCGGGCGGACCCAGGATGGGTCGAGCGAGGAGGTGATGATGACGGCCGTCATCCCGCGCCGAAGCCGGCCGACCGAAGCGATCAGGGTCTCGACCAGCGGCGACGCGGAATCGGCCTCGACCGCCGCGAGCAGCTGCATGATCTTCTGGTGCTGGCGTCCTCCGCGGTCCGCCGGCAGGTACGCGGTCCGGCCGGCATTCACGGTCATGCCGACGGCGCGGTTCTCGTCGAGCGCCTTGTTGGCGATGGAAGCAGCGGCCCGGATGGCGGCTTCGGTCGTGGATTCCTCGCCGTGTCCCGCCTGGATGCCACGCTGGAGGTCCAGGATGATCCACGCGTCTGCGGTCTGCTCCAGGTCGAATTCCTTCACCTGGATCTCCCCGTGTCGCGCCGTCGACTTCCAGTGGATGCGGTTCATGCTGTCACCCGGGGCGTAGGGCCGGACGCTCGTCGCCAGCGGGGTGGTCTGGAGCGTCCGTTCCGGCGAGGCATGGCTGCCCTCGAGGCTCGCCGCGGGGAGCTTCCACATCGGCAGCGGCTCGAGCCGGGGGTAGACGACCACGCTGACGCCCTGCCCCACCGTGGCCGCGGCCTCGAAGAACCCGAACGGGTCGCCGGTCCGGATGTGCAGCGGCTCGATGCGGAAGTGCCCGCGCCGAGTGAGGGGCGTCCGTATGAGCCAGGAGCGCTCCGCCGTGGCTCCCAGCGTGATCGGGCGGCCGGGAAGGCCGCCGGGGAGCGTCGTCGGGTTGTGGACCTCCAGCCACGGCTTCGGGATGCGGCTGCCGTTGCGCAGCGTGTAGGTCACGCGCATCCGGTCCCCGACGTGGCCATGAAGCTGGCTGACCGCATAGCCGGCCTCGAGATCCGTGAGCCCGAGCCGGACGAGGACGTATGAGCCCCCGACGACCAGGATGCCGAGATAGAGCAGGTAGAAGAGGAATGGCTGGCCGGTCGAGAACGCCGCGACGACCAGCACCGTGACCAGGATCAGCGCCTGCAGCCGACGAAACATCGTGCCCGCCCGGTGCCCCTCGGGTCCGCCTGGGTGCCGCTACGCGCTCGGGGCGGTCTTGCCCGCCGCGGACGCCCGCAACTCGGTCGGCCCGCCGCCCATCGGGCGGATCCCGTCGATCGCCGTCGAGTCGAGGATCTCGCGCACGACCTGGCCCGCCTGGACGTCGTGGATGGACGAGCTCGTCTTGATGATCAGGCGGTGGGCCAGCGCTGGCTCGGCGAGGGCCTTGATGTCATCGGGGATCACGTAGTCGCGACCCAGCAGCCCCGCCAATGCCTGACCGGCGCGATACAGGGCGATCGAACCGCGCGGCGAAGCGCCGAGGTAGACGTCGGGATGGTTCCGCGTGGCCCCGACGACGCGGACGATGTAGTCGGCCACGGTCGAATCGACGTAGATCTCGCGGACAGCTTCCTGCATCGAGCGCAGGTCCTCCACACCGAGGACTTCCTTGATGTCGTCGAGGGGGTGGGTGCGCTTCTGCTCGTCGAGGATGACGATCTCCTCGATCGGCTGGGGATAGCCCAGCCGGATCCGCAGCATGAACCGGTCGAGCTGCGCCTCGGGGAGCGCG
>JARDZW010000122.1 GCA_029240655.1 Chloroflexota bacterium | reverse complement strand
CTATCGCTACATCGCCAGCCGCGTCCAGCGCCCGTCGGACGCGGAGGACCTGACGCAGCTCGTCTTCGTCAAGGCCCTGGAGGCCCTGCCGCGCTACGAGTCGCGGGGCATCCCGTTCGGGGGCTGGCTTTTCCGGCTGGCCAGGAACACGGTCATCGATCACGTTCGGACCCGCCACGACCACGCCGACCTCGATGCGGCGGCCGGCCATGCCGGGACCGACGCCGGCCCCGATGAGGTAACGCTCGCTCGCCAGGAAATGGACGAGGTGGCCGTCGCCTTGTCCTCGTTGACCGATGAACAACGAGACGCCATCGCCCTGCGCTTCTTCGCCGGCCTATCGGCCCGCGAGGCAGCCGTGGTGATGGGCAAGCAGGAAGGAACGGTCCGCGGGCTGCAGTTCCGGGCGATCGCCGCGTTGCGGCGGCAGCTCGGGATCGATGCGCCGGAGACGGCGAGCCGCGGCGACGCCACCGAGCGCCGTGAGGCCCGCTGAGATGGACGACATGATCGAGCTGATGGACGCGAATGGCCTGCTCGGGCGACGCCTCGAGGCGTACGCCGAGTTCCGGCTGTCCCCTGATCTCGCCACCACGAGGCGACTCCGGGCCCGGGTGCTGGCGGTCGCTCATCGGCAGGCCTCACTGGCGCGCGCAGACGCCGCCCTATCGGTGCTTCCGCAAGCGGACGGCCGCACGTCCGGCGATCTGGCACGCGACCGAGGCCGCGCCCCCGCGCGCCATCGCTCCAGGCGTTGGTCCCGGGCCGCCGGCGCCTTCCTCGCCGCCTCGCTGGCGACGGCGATCGTCGTCGGCGGCGTATCGGCTGCGCGGCCGGGCGGACCCCTGTACGAGACGCGCTTGTGGGCTGAGACGCTGACCTTGCCGGGCGATCCGTCGGCGCGGGCCGTTGCGGAGCTCGGCCGTCTGCGCGATCGCCTGCGCGAGGTCGGCGAGGCCGATCGGGCCGGTGACGCCGCCGGGGTGATGGCGGCGCTCGTGGCCTACGAGGCGATCCTTGAGCAGGCATCCGCCGCGGCGATCGCGTCTGGCGACGACGTGGCGGCGGCTGTCCTCGAGACCGGCGTCGCGCGGAATGTCGAGGTGCTGCGGGCGCTCGTGGCCCGCGTGCCTGCGAACGCGAGCACCCCGATCAGCCGCGCCGTCGATGCGGCGATCGTCCGGAGTACCGATACGGTCGAGCGGATCAGTACGAGCCGCCCAGACGGCGGAAACGACGATGGTGCCGCTCCGGGCCTGCCCGCGACCCCGCCTCAGGCCACGAAGACCCCCACGGCCGAGCCCACGCCCGAACCGGAGCACACGGCAACGCCCAAGTCCAAGCCGACGAAGGAGCCAGCACCCGAGCCGGCGGCCACGGTTGCGCCGACGGAACCACCGGATGGCGAGGCGACACCGAAACCCGGGAGGACGCCGGACCGCGCGCCCAGGCCGACACCCGATCCTGATGGGCCGCCCAACGACCCGCCAGGCAAGGACCCGTCAGGCGGCGGTTCGCAAGGCGAGGGCGACTGACCGACCCGCGTCTCGGCTACCCTGCGCGGGTGATGTCAGGAACGATCGGATCGCTGCAGCTTGACGTCCTCGGGGCCGGACCCGCCTACACCGACCGAGCCGGTGCGAGCGGGGCGGCATACCTCCTGCGTCACGGTCCCACCTCGCTGCTGCTCGACCTTGGGCAAGGATCGTTCCCGCGACTCGCCGCCGCCCTCGAGCCGAGCTCGCTCGACGCGGTCGTCATCAGCCACTTGCATCCGGACCACTTCATCGACCTCGTGGCGCTGCGCCACTACCTGTACTGGCAGTTCAAGCCTGCCCGACGCGGCCGGGTCCTGGCCCCGGCTGGGCTCTCGCGGCGCATCGACGCGCTGCACGAGGACCCGGGCTTCACCGCCAGGTCGCTGGATGTCGAGGATGTCGTGCCGGGCATCCGCGCGGTCGGCACGCTGACGGTCGAGGCGCGACGTGTCACGCACACCGACGACAGCCACGCCTATCGGGTCGCCCCGGACAACGGCACTGGGCCGGGGCTCGTCTACACCGGCGATTGCGGTCGAGCGGAAGACGTCGACGCCCTGATTCGTGCCGGCGACACGCTGCTGTCGGAGGTGTCCTTCGGGCCGGGCCCCGTCCAGCCGGGCGCGATCCACCTGGATGGTCCTGCCGTTGCCGCACTGGCGAAGCGCACCGGTGTCGGCGGCGTGTTGTTGACCCACCTCCAGATGGGCTTCGATACGAGCGCCACCATCGAGTCGGTGCGCGCGACCTACGACGGCCCGGTCACCCTCGTGAACCCAGGTGATCGGTTCACCATCGGGGCATAGGCGCCGCTCCGCGGCAGAACCCGAGGGTGCCGCCGGGCGGTGCGGGCGAAGGCGCGAGCAAGGAACGAGCGCATCGGAGGTGCGTACGTGACGCGCGCAGAGCACAACGCACGCGCACGCCGTCCAGGGCGCACGCCTGCCCCGGACATGGACGACCGGGGCGCACCATCGGCACGCCCCGGTCGGCTTGGACGGGGCGGAGCGCTCCACGGACAGCGAAGCGCTCCGCCCGGGTCTCGGGGACCCCAGAGGGAGGTGACCAGTTCCGCGGTCGACCGTCGGAGACGGCCGACCGCGCACGGGTCGGAGGATCAGCGGCGATCCCGCTCGCGGACCGAGACCGGCACCGGAGTGACGAACCCGATCACGATGACGACCGCTGCAAGTGCCAGCAGGATGAGCATCAGGGTGAAGCCCCCGTTACTCGGTGCCGGCGTTGTGTCGGGGAGGCTATCGGTCGGCGGCAACGTGATGCGTGGCGTGGCGGTTGCACCGGCCACGACCGTGGGCACGAAGACGTCCGAGTCGTCGTCATCGGGCCCGGTCTGCGCCGAGTCGATGGTGGCGACGTTGATGAGCGGCTGCGGGAGCTCCGCGGCACCCAGGTCGACCTTGGCCCGATAGGTGACCGAGCCGTCCCCGGTCACGTTCGCGGCCGTCCACCGGAGCGTGCGCGTCGCGCTCGTGTAGCTATGGAAGGTGAACTGGGCGTCGTTGGTGGCGGAGCCGACGACATACGTGATGCCGACGGGCAGCACGTCGGTGATGACGCCGTTCGTGACGGGATCGCCCGTGAGGTCATAGTCCAGGGTGAAGGTCACGGTCTCACCCGCATCTGCCGTGGGCAGATCGACGATGGTCCCGTCCGGCAGCTCGATGGATTCGAGCGGCGCGTTGTTGGTCTTGTCGATGAGGAGGCCGAATTCGAGGATCACGACCGCCGCGTCATCGACGTCCTGGACGGGGTTGCCCCCGGCCGTGACGCCACGGGCGACCGCGACGTTGATGGTGTCGACGGCGACTGCGCGGGTGAAGGTGCAGGTCATCGACTCGGCGACCGCGAGGGTCGTCTTGGGGCAGGTGGCGAAGAAGTCGTCGCCGGAGACCGGGGGCGTGCCGGCGTCATCCTTGACGGTGACGTTGACGAGCGGGAGCGGTCCGGTGTTGGTGACGAGGTACTTGTACTGGACCGGGCCGGCGGTCGTCGCGAAGACGGTGCCGTTGGCCGCGGTACCGGCGGTCTTGATCAGCCTGATGGCGGGTCGCTGCGGCGTGACGTCTTCGATATCCGAGACGCAACCCTCGAGCTCCGAGACGCAGACCTTGGCTTCGTTGACCTGGGTCGCGGTTGTCGCGTCCGCATCGATCTTGACGCGGTACATGATCGTGACGGCTGGATCCCCGGTCGCGAGGGCGGGGAAGTCCCAGGTCAGTGTCCGGCCGTCGGCCGATACCGTCGGCTCATCGGCAGCGAAGATGGCTGAAGGGCTCACCTTGGAACGGCCGCTTCCGGCGATGTAGGTCTGCCCGTCAGGAAGGTCGTCGGTGATGACCGCCGTCGTGACCGGGCCATCCACGACCTCCACATCCAGGAGGAAGGTCACGGTCTGGTTCGGTTCGACGAGGTCGTCGTCGGCGCCCTTCACGATGTCGATCTCGGGGCACTGGACCTCTTCGCCGGCGGTCGCCGGCGTCGGGTCGATGCTCGCGTGATCGAGAACGGCAGTGTTCGGGACTTCCCCGCACTGGTCGCCATTGCCGACCGTGGTCGGGGCGATGACGTGGACGGTGGAGGTCGTGCCAGCGGCGAGATCGCCCGAGAAGCTCAGGACGTTGCCGACGAGGCTCCACCCTGCAACGGGTGTCTCGATCGACCACGCATAGGCGCTATCGAGCGTGTCCGAGACCGTGACCCCGAAGGCCGTCCCGGCGCCGCTGTTGCCGATCGTGATCTTGAACCCGATCGGGCTGCCGATGAGGACCGCATCGACATGGTCCGCATCCTTGTCGATGCCCAGCAGGGGACAGTCGACGACGATGGTCGCGGAGTCGGTGTTGTCGGCCGTGATCGCGGGCGCGTTCGACTCATTCGACGCGTCGATCGTCACGGTGTTGACGAGCGGGCCGCAGTCGTCGAGATCGGTGTCCCCGGAGATCGCGATCGAGATGCTGTTCCCTGGGACCAGGTCGCCCAGGTCCGGGCAGCTCAGGGTGCTGCCGCTGATCGTGCACAGGACGCTGGGGTCGACGACGGCCACGCCGTTGAAGGCGACGGCATCGACGTTCCAGGCCACGCCACCCGGTAACGTGTCGGTGAGGCTGACGTCATACGCGGTCCCCAACCCGATGTTGGTGATGAGGATGGAGAACTCGCCGACCTCGCCAGCGCTGATCCCCTCGTCCAGGGCTTCTTTGACGACCTTCACGTTCGGGCAGTTGACGGTGACTTCGGCCGAAGCGCCGTTGTCAGCGGTGGCGGCCGGGAGGTTCGACTCGTTGAGCGCGTCGACGATGACCGTGTTCGGGACGAGACCGCAGTCGGCGGCATCGGTCGTGCCCACGATGTGGACGGCGGCCGAGGCACCGGCGGCGAGGTCGGCCGGCCCGAAGGTCAGCACGCCGGCCACGATCGACCAGCCGTTGGCGGCCCCGTCGATCGTCCAGTCGATGCCGGCCGGCAGGGTGTCGGAGCCGGTCGCGCCGTAGGCGGTGCCGGTGCCGGTGTTCTGGATCGTGACCGTGAAGCCGATCGGGTCACCGGCGTTGACCGGCGACTTGTCGGATGTCTTGAGCGCCTTCACGTTCGGGCAGTTGACGGTGATGGCGCCCGGGTCGGTGTTGTCGTCCGTGACCGACGGGTCGTCGGACTCGTTCGCGGCATCGACCGTCGCGATGTTCGGATAGGTCGCGCATTGGAGCGCCGAAGTCGTGGTCGTCACCGTGACGGTGAAGGACTGGCCGGCGGTCATGAGATTCGAGTCGGAGCAGGACAGGACCTGCGAGCCAACGCTCCCGGTGACCGAGCAGGAGACGCCATCGGTGTTGCCCGTGAGGGTGCCGAGGGCCCACGTCAGGCCGGCCGGCAGGGGATCGCTCAGGACCAGGCCGCTTGCGGCACCCGGTCCGGCGTTCGACACGAGCATGGAGAACGAAGCCGCATCACTCGCGTTGACCTGACCGTTGTTCGGCGTCTTGACGACACTGACGTCGGGGCACAGGACGGTGATCTGGCCCGGGTTCTCGTGGGTCCCGTCGTTCGTCGACGTGATCCGTCCGGTGTTGTTGATGACCGCACACGAGGCCGGACTCGTGCCGCTCCTGACGGTCACCGAGCCGCTGTTGAGGTTGTTGTCGTCGAGGTCGTCCGCGCTCGCGGGCGTGTTGCCGTTGATCGAGACGACGTTGCAGGTCAGGACCTGGGAACCGACGGCGCCGGTGATCGAACAGGTCGATCCGGTGCCCGTGGAGTCGACGATGCTCCAGTTCAGACCCGCGGTGCCAGGAAGACTGTCGGTGACGACGACGCCCGTGGCCTTGCCTTCGCCGACATTGCCCCACTGGAGGACGAATTCGATCGACTCACCGGCGTTGGCCGTGCCTTCGTTCGGGGACTTGATGACCCGCACATCGGCCGGGATGACCTTGACGCATTCGGTGGTGTCGTTCGTGTGCTCGTCGGCGAGGTACTTGGACCCGGCCGCGGGCGTGTACTCGACGCGGAAGCAGTAGTAGTCGGGCTGCCCGGTGCTCGGCTTGGCGGTCGGCGTGAAGACGCTCGACTCAGCCTCGCCGCCGGCCAATGCGATGTCACTGCCGATGCCGGTGCCGTTGTTGCAGTCCTGCGGAGAGTTGGTCGGCCCGCAGACGAAGAAGTCGACGGTGCCCGTGGCGACGCCCTTGCTTCCGCTGACGACGACGGTGTCGGTCACGGACTCACCGGAGTTGATCGTGACCATGCCCGAGCCCTGACCCTGGTCGTTCTTGACCTGGGTCGAGATGTCGGGAGTCGTGCACAGCGGGAAGGATCCGTAGGTGAGGTCGGAAAGCGTCGAGTCCTCGGACGGCGAGCTGCGCGTCTCCGCGAGGAACGTGGAGAAACAGCTGTCATCCAGGCCGAGGTCGGACATGTTGACGCCGCCCTCGAGGAAGTGGCCGGGCTGGTAGACGTTGTTCGCGCCCGACTTCGGGTTGAACGACCAGGCGGTGTTGCTGTTCGCGGTGTTCGAGATCGCGCACCGGTCGTCGTCCGCGCCGGCAGCCGTACAGGAGGCGCCGCTGGAAACGGACGAGAGGCCCGAGGCGGTCCACTCGTACACGCGGGCGACCGGGTTGGTGCCACCGTTCTCGAAGTCGATCTGGACGAGGACGTCGCCGACCGAGTGGGACGTCCCCAGGCTGCTGCCGCTCGGCGTGATCGGGTTGCGGAGGAACCAGAATCCGGCCTGCGCCGCGCCGTTCTGCGCGTAGCGGTCAAGTCCGAAGTAGACCAAGAGATCGTTATCCGCTCCCGCGATGTACGCGGCGGCGAACGCATGCGCGATGTCGTTCTTGTCCTGGACGGTGCCGCTGGTGAGTTCCCAGTGCGGGATGTCGGTGACGTCCTTGGAGCCACCACCGGTGAGCATGTCGTCGCCGGCACCGACGGTGTCGGTCGTGAAGACCGAGGCGAAGGCGGCGTCCGTGTCGCCGACTACGGCGGCCCAATCGTCGCCGGCGCTGGCGCTGTTGAGCGCATTGCCGTCGAGCTCGAAAACGCCTTCGTCGTGCACGGCCAGGACCGACGTCGGCGTGGCCAGCGTGACGGACTGAAGCGCCAACGAGAACAGGAACAGCGCGGTCCACAACAGGGCCAGACTCCTGCGTGTCCGCGCGTTCATCGAAAACCAAAGTCCCCGAGACACGGCTATTTCCCTTCTGGTCCCCCGACCTCTGCATGGCAGCGCGCCTTGACAGGGCGCTCGCTGCGGTTGCTGGCGCCAAAGGCGCCGATGATGGCTGCGATCCCCGATCGCTCCCGTGCCCTTGAGCGTTAGTACCAGGCGAACACAGGACCAATTGCGGCAGCGTAGGGAGCAGGGGGGCCCATTGATACTGCTCAGGTCCGCCCCTAAGCGCCTCTATCAGTGCGCACCACACCAGACCGCATCCGCGGTTCCGGTGCGGGCTCGCACCAAGGGTCCCGGTACCCGATTCGGGGTGACCCGGTGGATCGGGGCGCGCCCGGCCGGGCACGCCGCGCGGGCGATCGCCCCCCTTTCCGGATGCAAGAAGAAACCGCCGGTCCGTTGGGATCCGGCGGTTTCTAGATGTTCGATCGGTGCGCCCTGCGCACCTCCGGTCAGCGGTCCTTGCGGACGGAGCGGGCCGGGGTCAACAGGAGGGCCGTGGCCAGGGTGCCGGCGAGCGCGAGGAGGACGAGCCTCCAGGCATCGTTGCCGGGGGCCGTGGCAGTATCACCAAGTGCGTCGGTGGGCGGCAGGGTCGTCCCGGCCGTGGCGCCACCGGGCGCGCCCGTCGCACCACCCACGCCACCGGTCGGAGGAGCCTCCGTCGGGGCCTCAGTCGGAGCTTCGGTCGGAGCTTCCGTGGGGGCCTCGGTCGGAGCTTCGGTCGGAGCTTCCGTGGGGGCCTCGGTCGGAG
>JARDZW010000121.1 GCA_029240655.1 Chloroflexota bacterium | reverse complement strand
TCGTAGCGCGGCAGGGCCTCCAGGGCCTTGACGAAGACGAGCTGCGTCAGGTCCTCCGCGTCCGACGGGCGCTGGACGCGGCTGGCGATGTAGCGATAGACCGGCAGGTGGTAGTGGTCGAACAGGAGTCCGAAGGCCCACGCGTCCCCCGCGCGGGCCTCTCCCACCAACCGCTCGATCGCGGTCTCGTCGAGCGTCATAACGAACGGCCGGCGGCGACGTTAGGCGCGGCCGTCAATCCGACCTCGACGCGTTCGCCGCCGCGACGGAAGGCAAGCGACGCGAATCCAGCTTCGGCCGCGGACTCGTAGCCGTCCGCGAGGGCCCATGCGAACGACTCGACGGTATGTGCATCCGAGCCGACCGTCACGGCGCGGCCACCCATGGCGTGGAAGCGAGACACGACGGCCGGCGAGGGGAACGCCTCCTCGGCCGGTGAGCGCAGCCCGCTGGTGTTGATCTCCAAAGCCGTGCCGCTTTCCACGAGCGCGGCCAGGATCGGCTCGTACAGTTCCGGGGCGGCAGCCAGGTCCGCGGTCGTCACATGCGGCGTCAGGAAGCGCTTGACGAAGTCGATATGGCCCATCGCGTCGAACAGTCCGGTGCGCGCGCCTGCCGCGACCTCGTCGAAATATGGCGCGACGATCTCGGCGAGCGATCGGCCCGCGACCCACCCGGCGACATGGTCGGCGGCGTACGGGGAGTCGCGATAGATGTGGACCGAACCGATGACGAAGTCGTACTCGTAGCGGGCGAGGTGATCGCGGATCTCGGCCGCGTACCGCGAGTCCCAGGTGATCTCGACGCCGAAGCGGATGGCCACGCCCCGCTCGGCCCAGCGCTCGGCCCCGGCGCGGACGATGCGCTCGCGTTGCTCGAAGGTGGTTTCTCCGTACCCCGGTGCGCTGGGCGCGAAGTCGACGTGATCGGTGATCGCCACCTCGGCGATGCCCCGCTCGACGGCCAGGCGGGCGTAGTCGTCCAGTGGAACGGCGCTGTCGTGCGACAGGTCCGTATGGACGTGAGCGTCCAGTGGCAGATCGCGCGCGTGGCGATCGATCGTGGTCACCTCGCGCCCCCCGGCTGCGCGCTCATCCCCGGATGACCCCCAGCTCCCGACCCACCGTGGAGAATGCCTGGAGCGCCCGGTCGAGCTGCTCGCGCGCGTGGGCCGCCGTGACGATCGTGCGGATGCGCGCGAGGTCCAGGGCCACGGTCGGGAAGACGACGGGCTGGGCGAAGACACCCTCGTCCATCAGGCGGTCACTGAATCGCATCGCTGTCTCCGGGTTGCCCATCATCACCGGGGTGATGGGGGTCTCCGAGCGGCCCGTGTCGAAGCCCAGGCGGGCCAGCTCGGCCTTGAAGAAGCGCGTGTTGTCCCACAGCCGAGCATGCAGTTCGGGCTCGTCCACCATCACCCGGATCGCCTCGCGACAGGCCGCCACGACGGCCGGCGGATGCGACGTGGAGAACAGGAACGGACGGGACCGCTGCGTGAGGATCTCGCGCAAGGCGACCGAGCCCGCGACGTAGCCGCCCTGCACGCCGACTGCCTTGCTGAGCGTTCCGACCTGGATCGCCACACGACGGTGGAGGCCGAAATGGTCGACCGTGCCACGCCCGTCGCGACCCAGCACCCCGGAGGCGTGGGCGTCGTCCACGAAGACGGCCGCTCCGGCCGCTTCAGCCGCCTCGACGATGCCGGGGAGCGGTGCGATGTCGCCGTCCATGCTGAACACGCCATCCGTGACGACCAGGATCAGCCGGTAGGGCTCGCCGCTTCCCGGACGCCCGTCGCGCACCGCCTCGTCGAGCACGGCCCGCAGCGCCTCTACGTCGGCGTGGGGGTAGATCTTGCGCGGCGCCTTGGACAGGCGCATCCCGTCGATGATCGAGGCGTGGTTCAGGCTGTCACTCACGATCAGGTCGGTCTCGCCGGTGATCGTCGGGATGACGCCGGTGTTCGCCGTGAATCCGGACTGGAACGTCAGGACGGCCGGGGTGCCCTTGAACTCGGCGAGCTCCGCCTCGAGCGCCTCGTGCATGGACATCGTACCGGCGATCGTGCGGACCGCCCCCGACCCCACCCCGAAATCGCGCACGGCGGTGAGCGCCGCCTCGCGAAGCCGCGGGTGATGGGTCAGGCCCAGGTAGTCGTTTGACGAGAGGCTGATCAGCCGGCGCTCGTCGACCGACACGATGGGCCCCTGGCCGCTGCTCATCACCCGCAGGGCGCGGTACAGGTGGCGCTCACGCAGGGCCGCGACCTCGTCGTCCAGGAAGGCGAGGGGATCCGGAAGGAGCGGCGTCGCGAGCGGATCGGTCTGGTTCGTCGACATGGGCGCCTATGTTCGCCGACTCAGGCGGTCCAGTCCATGATCACTTTTCCAGATTCACCAGTACGCGCAACGGAAAATGCCGCTTCGTGCTCGCGGAATCCGAAACGATGCGTGATCGCGGGCGTGATATCCAGCCCCGACTGGAGCATCACGGTCATCTTGTACCAGGTCTCGTACATCTCCCGGCCGTAGATGCCGCGCACGGTGAGCATCTTCATGACGACCGCGTTGATGTCGAGGCTGATCTCCTCGGTCGGCAGCCCCAGGATCGCGACGCCGCCGCCGTGCGCCATCGATGCGATCGCGTCGCGCAGGGCTCGCGCGTTCCCGGACATCTCCATCGCGACGTCGAAGCCCTCGACCATGTCGAGATCCTCGAACAGGTCGGTGAAGGCGCGCTCGCGCGGGTCGGTGGCCATCGTGGCGCCCATGCGGATCGCGAGCTCGCGCCGGAACGGGTTCGGCTCGCTGACCACGATGTGCCGAGCGCCGGCGTGGCGAGCCACCGCCGTCGCCATGAGGCCGATCGGGCCCGCTCCGCTGATCAGCACGTCCTCGCCGAGGATCGGGAAGGCGAGCGCCGTGTGCACCGCGTTGCCGAACGGGTCGAAGATCGCGGCGACCTCGATGTCGACCCCCGGCCAGTGGTGCCAGATGTTCGTCATCGGGAGGGCCACGAACTCAGCGAAGGCACCGTCGCGCCCGACCCCGAGCCCGATGGCCCGGGCGCACAGGTGCCGCCGGCCGGCGAGGCAGTGACGGCACCGTCCACAGACCACGTGACCTTCGCCGCTCACGAGGTCGCCCGGCGCGAAGTCCGTGACATTGGCCCCGACCTCGACGATCTCGCCGACGAACTCATGGCCGATCGTCAGTGGCGGATCGATCGCGTTCTGGGCCCAGGCGTCCCACGAGTCGATGTGGAGGTCCGTGCCGCAGATGCCGGTCTTCTGCACGCGGACGAGGACGTCGTTGATACCGACCGCCGGCACCGGCACCTCGATGAGCTCCAAGCCGGGTGCCTTCTGGGTCTTGACGAGGGCCTGCATGGCGGGAGCCTACGCTCCCGACTCCTCGTCGGACCAGTCGATGATCGGGTTCTCGAGCGAACCGATGCCCTCGATCTCGCAGCGGACCCAGTCACCCGGCTCCAGGAACACGGGTGGCTCGCGAAACACGCCGACCCCGGATGGCGTGCCGGTCGCGATGACGTCACCGGACTCGAGGGTGATGACGGAGCTGACGAACTCGACGAGCGCGGGCACGTCCCAGATCATTTCGGACGTCGTGCCGTCCTGCATCAGGTGCTCGACGCCGTTGCCATCGATCCGCCAGCTGCGTAGTCGAAGACCGGCGGCCGGATCGAGCTCGTCGGCGGTAACGAGGATGGAACCGGTCGGCAGGAACGTGTCCGAGCCCTTGGCGCGGAGCCACTGGCCGTCGCCCTTCTCGCCCTCGCGCAACGCCGGCGGGCTGCCCTGCCAGTCCCGGGCACTGATGTCGTTGACGACGATGTATCCGGCGACATGGTCCATCGCGTCGACGCGGGTCACGCGACGGGCCGTACGGCGGATGACCACGCCCAGCTCGACCTCGAGATCCAGGGCGTGGGTGCCCTGGTGTCGCACGACCGGGTCACCGTCCCCGACGATCGTGTTGGCGAACTTGGCGAAGAGGAGTGGTCGCGTCGGTGCCTCGCGGCCCCCTTCCGCGGCGTGCTCGCGATAGTTGAGACCGACGCATACGATCTTGCTCGGCGCGAGCAGGATCGGCGCCGGGTCGAGGCCGTGGAGTGGCACGCGCTGCTCGGGCTCGGTCGACCGCCAGCCGACGGCATCCTCGAACTCGTCGTCGAGCCGACCGGTCGGGTCGAGCGGGCCGCCACCGACCACGACCTCGTCCCCTTCGATCCGACCGGTGCGAACGGCGTCCTTGCCGTAGAACGCGATCAGGCGCATCAGCCGCTCGTCAGCTCGGGGCCACGCTCGGCGAGGTAGAGCCGCTCGGGGCTGAGGACGGAGCGGCAGACGCTGGCGTCGAGGGAGCGGCACTCGGCGCCGCCGAGCCCGAAGGCGCGGCCGATTCCCGGGCACCGGGGCACAGCTCCTCGGGGTTCGTCCGCTCACCGAAGGTCTGGTAGAAGTCGAGGATGGCCTGCTGGTCGAGCGACTCGAGCGGCAGGACACGACCCCACACGAGGGCGGCGAAGGGCCACGCCATGTCGTCGAAGCGAGCGATCACGGGACTGGGCGATTGCCCACCCGGCTGGAAGCCGCATACCGGACTCGCGGGGATGGCATCGAACAGGTCCTGGAGGGCCGATTCGTCGACCTCGGCTCCCTTGTAGAGGATCACGACGGCGCCGTGCTCGAGGTTGTGCGCCCAGCCCTCCGGGATCACGGTGTCGTTCGGGCCGTAGACCCGCGACTGGAGCGGACCCGCTCCTGCTGCGTTGTAGTGCTTCCCGCTCGCCGGCGGGCAGTACGTGTAGGTGAGCTTCGTGCCGAGCGACACGTGGCCGAAGCCCATATCGGGTTGCACGTAGCCGGGCTGCGGCGAGGCGCCCTCACGCGGTGACGCGGTCGGATCTGGCTGCCAGATCGTGGTGCATGCGTAGGCCGGCTGCGTCGCGGCCGAGAACACACCGGCGCCGAGCAGGGCGAGCACGGCGATGACCGCGGCCCCCAAGATGATCGTCCGGTAGCGCTGGAAGACGGATGCCTTCGCCACCGGACGGGACCGCTCGCGCCGGCCGGCCCGCGCAGCGCCGCTTGGCCCGCTCGACTGGTGGGAAGGGCCGGCGGGGCCGGTGCTCGCGGGTCGATTCGAAGTCGGGCCGCTCGCCGGCACCTGGCCGGTCTGACGCTGACGCCGACGGGATTCCTTGCTCACTCAGATGCCTCGATGCGGTCGATCGTGTCGTTGGGATGCGCTGGCCACGGCGGCGACATGGGCCGACAGCGGTGCCGCGCCGGGTGAGGGTACCGTCCCGGAGCGAATCCGTGTGTTGGGCGCCGCCTCAGACCTCGCTCAGGTAGGCCCGGACCTCTGGGCGCAGCAGGCCGCGGAACAGCAGGATGCCCAGGACCGCGACGAAGATCGGCGCCGCGACCGGCACTGGGCTGGTGGCCAATAGCAACACGGCGGGGATCGTCAGGCTGGCCAGGCCGATGGCCAGCCCCCGAGCCGCCTGCTTGCGCTGGAGCACGAGCGTCGTCGTGAAGATCGTGTAGGCCAGCAAAACCATGACGATCACCCCCAATGGGCTGACCGGCGCGGCGATCGCCTGGTCCACGACGAACCGCAGGCTCAACCCCAGGCCCGTCAGGATCAGGAACGCATAGACCAGGAAGAGGCGGATGCCACCCGGCATCGCGCGGATGCTCGCGATCATCGGCACGCGACTGATGGTACCGCCGGCTCGTGCGACGGGTCGTGAGACCGCGGGCGGCTCCCCGAGCGCAGGGGTATTGACACCGTGGCGCGACCTGCCTAATGTCCGCTAAACCGGTTTGCTAAACCGGTTCAGGAGGAGCCGCGGCCGTATCGCCGCGCGAGGAGTCGGACCCGAGTGGAGCAAGGCACCCAGCGACCGCGCATCGCGGACGTCGCCCGGGAGGCGGGCGTCAGCAAGACGGCGGTGTCGTTCGCGTTCAACTCGCCGGACCGCCTGGCGCCCGAGACGGCGCTTCGCATCCGGGCGGTCGCGGAGGACCTGGGCTATCGACCGAACCCGGTCGCGCGGATGCTCACGCAGCGCCAGACGATGACGATCGGGGTGCTCACCCCGCAGGCCCTCAGCGTGATCTTCAGCAACCCGTTCTTCGGCGCCTTCAGCGAAGGCGTCGCCCTGGCGGCCGAGGAGCACGGGTACGGCCTCCACTTCATTTCGCCGCTGCACGGCAGCCTGGCCCGGGCCATGAGTCGAGCCACCGTGGACGGGGTCGTCGCGATCGGCCTGTCAGACGGGCACCCGGAGGTCGAGCAGATCCGCCGCGCCCACGTCCCCATCGTGCTCGTCGACTCGACGGCGCTCCCAGAGCACGGCTCGGTCGAGATCGACGATGTCGGTGGGGCGCGCGCCGCGGGTGAATACATCCTGGGCCTCGGGCATCGCGATGTGCTCATCCTCGGCGTGGAGCCGCCGGCCGCGGACCTCGGCGGGCCGGATCCCGATGGCGTGACGGGCCGGCGCCTGCGCGGCTATCGGGAGGCGTTCGCGGCGGTAGGTGCCCGGATCGACGACGACCGCGTGATGGTCGGCCCGGCCAGCGTCGATGGAGGGATCGCGATCATCAATTCGGCCTGGGAGGACGGCTTCCGCCCGACCGCCATCCTGGCGATGTCCGACGCCATGGCCATCGGTGCGATGCGCGCGTTGCGCGACCTGCGCCTCGACATCCCGGGTGACGTCAGTGTCGTCGGGTTCGATGACATCGACCTCGCCCCGCACGTGGATCCTCCGCTCACGACGGTGCATCAGCCCATCCGTCGCAAGGGTGAGGAAGCGGTCCGCCTGCTTCTGTCCGTCGTGGAACGACGGGATCTGGCAAGGCCCGAGCATCGTCGGCTCGAGACGCGGCTCATCGTCCGCTCCTCGACCGGCCCGGTGCGAGCGCGCCGGGAGGAGGTGGCTGGCGACCGAGACTGAGATCGGATCGGCGAGCGACAACCCCATGAGTTCGGTGCGACTCGCCACCACGAACGTACCGACGCACGGCCGCTCAGCCGCGGCGATCACAGGCCGGATCGACCGGCCAGACCGGTCGGCAGTAGCCGACCAGCTGTTTAGAGAGAACCGGACGGCGACAGGCCGACCGGATCGAGTAGAGGAGACAACGATCGACATGAAGAAGCAACTTCGTCTTGCGGGCATCGTCGCGGGAGTGGCGATCATCGCCGCCGCCTGCGGCCCGTCCGCTGGAAGCGCGGCCCCCCCGGCCGATTCCACGGCACCGTCCGTCGCCCCAGGATCGGTCGCGCCGGGGTCAGAGGCCCCTCCCGCCGCCCTCGAGGGCGAGGTGACCCTCTGGCACTCCTACGGTTCGGGCGGCGGCGAGACCGGCGCCCTGACCACGGTCCTCGACCAGGTCCGCGCCGCCAATCCCGGCCTGACCATCAACGTCGTCGAGCAGCCGTTCGACCAGATCTTCACCAAGTGGCGGACCGATGTCGCCGCGGGTGAAGGCGCCGACATGTTCATCGCTCCGAACGACGACCTGGGCAAGGACGCCCGCGAGGAGTCGATCGCCAACCTCGACGAGTACCTCGCCGGCAACGCCGCTCTCGACGGCTATCTTCCGGTAGCCCTCGACGGCTCGAAGGTCGCCGTTGGGGACGCCGCACCCGCCTTCTACATGGTGCCGGAGTCCCTCAAGGCCGTCGCCCTGTGGTACGACAAGGCCGCTGTCCCGACCCCGCCGACGACGAGCGACGAGCTGCTCGCGGCCGTCAAGGACGGCTCGGTGAAGATCGGCATCAACCAGGGCGTCTACGAGGCGTTCGCCTACCTCAAGGAGCTCAAGGACGCGGGCGCGACGTTCAACACGGACGGCAACGCCCTCAAGACGGACTTCCAGACCGGCAAGATCAACGCGATCATCGACGGCCCCTGGCAGACCGCGGACTTCCGAACGGCACTCGCTGACAAGCTGGCCGTGACCACCATCCCGGCCGGACCGTCCGGCCCGGCCAATCCGTTCACCGGCACCGACGGCTGGTACGTCAATCCCAACCTCGATCCCGCGCAGCAGGCGCTCGCGGTCAATGTCGCCTTGGCGCTGACGGCGCCCGCCGCCGAGCAGGTCTTCGTCGACGACGCGGGCCATGTTCCCGCCAATCCGGCCGTGACCATCTCCGATCCCATCACACAGGGATTCGCCGATGCCGCGGCAGCCGGTCTTCCCCGGCCGCAGAACGCCGAATTCGGCAACTGGTGGGGCCCGTTCGGCGACGCGCTGAACAAGGTCATCGACACCGGTGCTGATCCGGCAACGGCCGTCGCCGATGCCTGCAAGCTCATGAACGAGGCGAGCGGCCTCTAGGCCCTCCTCTCCACAGCAGCGCGGGGGCGTCCACCGGACGCCCCCGATCGCTCCCGGAGCGAGCCCGACCGCCTAGAATTCGGGCCCGCCCCAGGACCGATACCCGACCCCGCGAGCCGTACGTCAGACGAGGATAGGGAGACTCGATCGATGGCGACCTCGACCGCCACCTTGCCGCGCCGAAGCGCCGGTGCCCGTGCCAGGCGTGGCATCGCGCCGTACCTGTATCTCGTCCCCGCGTTCTTCGTGATGGCGATCATCACCTTCTACCCGCTGGCGTTCCAGGTCTGGATGTCCTTCCACGACTTCGGGCAGATCAACTTCCGGGTCCGTAACCCGGTCCCGGCCGAGTTCGTCGGGCTCGACAACTACGTCCGGATCGCGACCTCGCAGCTCCAGATCCCGAACTTCGAGTTCATCCGCCTGGTCCTCTTCAATCTGTGGTGGGCGTTCAGCAACGTGGTCGTCCACGTCGTCATCGGCGTGTTCGTCGCGGTCCTGCTCAACACGAAGGGCCTCAGGTTCCGCGGCTTCTATCGGGCCGTCTTCATCCTGCCGGTGGTCATCCCACCGATCATCGTCGCGACGGTCTGGCGCAACATGTTCGATCCGAATGCCGGCGCCGTGAACCTCGGCCTGCAGGGGATCGGTGGATTCTTCGGCATCTCCCCGGAGCATCCGGCATTCAACCTGGACTGGCTGCGACAGCCCAACGACCCGATCTCGTGGATCCCGTTGCCGCTGGCATTCTTCGCGATGATCACCGCGAACAGCTGGCTCGGCTGGCCGCTCAACTCGGTGGTCGCGACCGGCGCGTTGCAATCCATCCCCGGCGAGCTGTACGAGGCCGCGGAGATGGATGGCGCCAACTCGTGGCAGAAGTTCAAGGCCGTCACCCTGCCGTTCCTCCGGCCGGCCATGCTCCCGTACGCCATCTACGGCTTCGTCATCACCTTCAATCTGTTCTTCCTGCCGTACTTCATGACCCAGGGCGAGCCGTTCGGGCGCACCGAGATCCTGGTGACCCAGGCGTATCGGCTCGCTGCGGAGCGCCGCCTGTTCGGCGTCGCGGCGGCCTTCAGCGTCTACCTCTTCTTCCTCCTGCTGGTCGTGACACTCATCACGAACCGGATGGCGAAAGCGACGAAGAGCTATGCCGACTGACCGCGCAATCTCGACGGAGATCGACCGATGAGCGTTGCTGCCCCGACCGGTGTCACGCGCCGCCTTCTCGAACTGGGCATCCTGCGTACCAAGCCCGCGGACATGGAGCGAAAGCTGCCCCTCAGGCGGCAGCTGGTCATCCAGGCCATCCTGCTGCTGATCACCGTGACGGTGCTCTTCCCACTCGTCTGGATCTTCAGCATGGCCCTCGATCCGCGGAACCTGGCCCGGCCGGACGGTCTTGACCTGATCCCGCCGGGAGCGTCGCTCGATGCCTTCGGCAGGGTGATCGCGCAGCCGACGAGCAATCCGATCTCGTTCATCGAGCTCGCGTTGAACAGCCTGAAGGTCGCGATCGGGAGCTCCGTCATCGCGGTCGCGCTCGGCATCACGGCGGCGTACGCGTTCTCGAGGCTGAAGTTCCGTGGCCGCGCCTGGCTGATGATCGCGGTCCTCGGCGTCCTGATGCTGCCGTCGGTCGCGACGATCATCCCGCTGTTCATCTTCCTGAATCAGTTCAGGATCGAGTTCGGCGATCTCACGTTCAACCTGCGCAACTCCCTGGTGGGGGTGACGCTGGCCGTGATCGCCGGGCAGCTGCCCTTCGCGATCTGGAACCTGAAGGGCTATCTCGACACGATCCCGCGCGACCTCGAAGAAGCGGCCGCCACCGACGGAGCCACGCAGAATCAGATCTTCCGCAAGGTCGTCCTGCCGCTCGCGATCCCGGCGATCGCGGTGACCGGGTTCCTGGGTTTCCTCGGCGGCTGGACGGAATACCTGACGGTCGCGTTGTTCGTCAGCGAGGTCAGCGACTGGACGCTGTCCCTGGCCCTCAACAGCATGGTCGGGCAGTTCGCGCGGACCACGAACTGGTCCGAGTTCGCGGCGTTCGCCATCCTGTTCGCGGCCCCGGTCTCCATCGTGTTCTTCGTCTTCCAGCGCTACCTCGTGGGCGGCCTGGCCGTTGGTGGCGTCAAGGGCTGATCCTCGGCGTCAGCGGACGTTCGCCGAAGCTGGAGCGCGTCAAACCAGGGCTTGTTCCGAAACAGGATCACGACGACGAGGATGTCGCTGAGCCCAAGCATCAAGGACAGCGGGCTCGCGCCGGCCGCGAGCAGGTCCAGGAACCCGAGCACGGCCGCGAGGTTGACGGCCACGAGCCACACGCGACCGAGCCGGACGAGCAGGCCGACCACGATCGACCCCATGGCGAGGGCGACGGTCACGGCGAAGAGCGGCACGGTCCCGGGCGGAAGGCCTGGGATGCTGGAGATCCCGCCGATCAGGTTGATGACCCCGCCGACGATCAGGAGCGCGGCGGCCAGCTCGACCGTGACCGGCCTCGGAGGTGGCGGCGGCCCCGGCTCGTCCAGGGCCAGCCCCGACTCGTCGGGACGTGTGTGGCGGGTCACGAGCCGAGCTCGATGACGATCCCTTCGCGCGGGGCCAGCCGCGGGACGGGGACGTAAGCGTCGAACCCGCCGGTCGAGCCCACGGTGGGATCGGTGACCTGCCCCGACCCGTAGACGACGCGCGCGGACGGCGTGCCGCATAGCGGGCCGCTTTCGAGGCTGAGGGCCGGGGCATCCACGGCCTCATCCGCCAGATTGACCACGACCAGCATCGCCTGCCCGGTGAGGTGGCGGAGGTACGCCACGACTGACGGCGACGCCGCATCGACCGGGAGCTGATCGCCGATCGCGAGCGCTCGAGACTCGGTCCGAAGGCTGGCCAACGATCGGTAGGCGGACAAGAGCGAGCCCGGGTCCGAAGCCTCGGTGGCGACGTCCGTCCCGGCCGGATCATCGCCCAGCGGTTGCCACGGCGCGGCGACGCTGAACCCGGCCGCCGGCTCCGATGCGTCCCAGCGCATCGGCGTTCGGATCCGCTCGTCCGGCTTTCGACCGGTCATCCCGATCTCCTCGCCGTAGTAGATGAACGGCGTCCCGGCGCCGGTCAGGAGGATCGTCGCAGCAGCACGAGCAGCGTCGACGTCGGCGTCCAGCTCGCTGGCGATCCGGTCCTGGTCGTGGTTCGTCAGGAAGGTCGCGAGGCCGCCTGGCGGATAGAGCTCGGCCACCTCTTCCTGCGACGCCCGGAGCGAGCCGGCGTCTCCCGACCGCAGCGAGGTGATCGTAGCGCTCGCGAGCCCGAAGTCGAAGGCCAGGTCGAGCGCACCTTCCCGGAGATAGCGGGCCGACATCGAGGACGCATCCCAGACCTCGCCAAGGACGAGCGCCTCCGGCTTCGCTTCCTTCAGCTTGCCTCGGAAGTCGACCAGCCAGTCGAAGGTCGCGTCGGTGTTCTCGAGCTGCGCGCCGTCTTCGATCAGGTGCCGCGCGGCGTCGATCCGGAAGCCGGCGACGCCCATCTCCCCGAGCCAGAACTCACCGATCGAGCTGAGTTCCGCCGTGACCTCCGGGTTCTCGAGGTTGAGGTCCGGCATGCCTTCCCAGAAGTAGCCGTAGTAGAACCGCTCACCGTCCGGGTGCCAGACGCGGCTTCCGTCGGACCGGGCCACAGGGGGCCGTTCGTCGGACCAGACGTACCAATCGTCGTGCTCGGAGCCTGCCGTCCGGGCATCCCGGAACCACGGATGCTCCCGGGAGCTGTGGTTGATGACGAAGTCGACGACGATGGCGATGCCGCGCTTCTCCGCGGCCGCCACGAGCGCCTTGAAGTCATCGGCGGTGCCGTAGTCGGCCTCGACCGCACGATAGTCGACGACGTCGTAGCCGTGATAGCTGGGCGACTCGGCGACCGGCATCAACCAGAGCCCGGTGACGCCAAGATCGTCATCCGTTGCCGGGTCGCCGTCGTTGAGGTAGTCGAGGCGCTGCGTGAGCCCGCGCAGATCGCCGATACCGTCACCGTCCGAGTCAGCGAAACTTCGGACGAACAACTCGTAGAAGACGCGGTCGGCCCACCACGGGACGGCCGGCTCGACGGCGGGGGCCTCGGGACAGGCCGGCGGGCTGGAGACGGCAGCCTGGCTCGCCTGGACGGTCGGGTCGGGCGCCGACGGGCTCGCCGTCGGCGTGGCGCTCGCACAGGCCGACACGACGATCGACAACGCGGCTAGCGACGCAAGCAAGGCACGGGAGGGCATCGCGATGGAGTATCGCATCGGGTCTACGAGCCGGCCGCGGTGAGTGTCGACACGCCCGACTGGGTTCGGGACGCGGCGTTCTACCAGATCTTCCCGGACCGGTTCGCCGCCAGCGAACGCGTCCCCAAGCCCGGTTCGGTGGAGCCGTGGGACACGCCGCCGAACACGCACGGCTTCAAGGGCGGCGACTTGCTCGGGATCGTCGAGCGCCTCGACTACCTCGAGGATCTCGGCATCAACGCGATCTACATGACCCCGATCTTCCAGTCGGCCTCGAACCATCGCTACCACACGTACGACTACTTCAAGGTCGACCCGCTGCTGGGCGGCGACGCGGCACTCCGCGAGCTGCTCGATCGTGCCCACGAGCGCGAGATCCGTGTCGTCCTCGACGGCGTGTTCAACCACACCGGCCGCGGGTTCTGGCCCTTCCATCACATCCTCGAGGCCGGCGCCGCCTCACCGTACCGGGACTGGTTCCACCTCGATCCCGACGTGCTCGCCGGCCACCGGCTGCTGACGCCGTACCCGCCGCTCGATGCTCCGACCGGCTTCTCGCTCGGGTACAAGGCGTGGTGGGGCCTCCCGGCCCTCCCCAAGATCAACACCGACCACCCGGATGCGCGGGAGTACCTGATGTCGGTCGCCGAGCACTGGCTGCGCTTCGGGATCGACGGCTGGCGGCTGGACGTCCCCACCGAGATCGACGACCCATCGTTCTGGTCGGAATTCCGGCGCCGTTGCCGGGCGATCCGCCCCGACGCGTATCTCGTCGGCGAGATCTGGGAAGTCGCGCCGGACTGGGTCGGCGACGATGCTTTCGATGCGCTCATGGACTATCCGCTTGGCGAGGCGATCCTGGGGTTCGTCGGCGGTCCCAGCCTGGACATGGGCGTGGTCCACGCCCATCACGAGTACCGCCGGCATCTCCGGCCACTCGACGGCCCTGCGTTCGCCAGCCGGCTCGACGAGCTGCTGGGCGTCTACGACCCGGACGTCGTCGCGGTCCAGCTCAACCTCATCGGCTCACACGACGCACCGCGGGCGCTGGCGGTGCTGGGCGGAGACCTCGCGGCACTGCGCATGGCGACGTTGCTCCAGTGCACCTTGCCCGGCGCCCCGTCCATCTATTACGGCGACGAGATCGGTCTGACCGGCGGCAACGATCCGGCCAATCGGGCCTCGTTCCCCTGGGGCGAGGATCGCTGGGATAGCGCGCTCCACCGCTACGTCCGGTCGCTGCTTCGGCTGCGCTCGTCCGAGCCCGCCCTGCGGCATGGGTCGACGATCGCCCTCGCCGCAGCAGGCGCGGCATTCGCCTTCGAGCGGCGACTGGACCGAGGGCGCCTCGTCGTCGCCATCAACGCTGGGGTGGACGCAGCCGTGCTCGA
>JARDZW010000120.1 GCA_029240655.1 Chloroflexota bacterium | reverse complement strand
ATCCAGGCACCCCGGGATCCAGGCGTTGCGTTCACCCGCGTCGAGTTCACCGACTTCGGTCAGACCCTCGAGGCGTTCCTTCGGATCGATAGCCGCCACGACGGCATCGACGCGATCGTCCACCTGGCCGCGATCCCGGGTCCCGGCATGGTCCCGAACCACAAGATCTTCGCGAACAACATGATCAGCACCTACAACGTGTTCTCGGCCGCTCGGGACGCCGGCATAAGGAACATCGTGTGGGCCTCGAGCGAGACGGTCCTGGGTCTTCCCTTCGACTCGCCACCGCCCTATCTCCCGGCGGACGAGGAGTACCCCGCTCGACCCGAGACCGCCTACTCGCTCGGCAAGGACCTCGAGGAGGAGATGGCCCGCCAGTTCTGCCGCTGGGATCCCGCGCTCAAGATGATCGGGCTGCGCTTCTCGAACGTCATGGAACCAGCCGACTACGCCGCCTTCCCGAGCTTCGATGCCGACCCGATGCTGCGCAAATGGAACCTGTGGACGTACATCGACGCGCGCGACGGCGCCCAGGCGGTGCGCAAGGCGCTCGAGCTGGATACGACCGGGGTGGATGTCTTCCAGATCGCCAACGCAGACAGCGTGATGTCTCGTTCGAGCACCCAGCTCGCCGCGGCGGTGTTCCCCGGGGTCCCGATCCGCAAGGCCCTCGGGGAGCACGAGACGCTGGTCTCGATCGAGAAGGCGCGCCGCGTCCTGGGGTACGAACCCGTCCACAGCTGGCGGGCGGAGGCGGAGGTGGCCCGGGACGCGCCCGACGAGGGCTGAGGGCCGCCCCTCAGGGGCGCTTGATCGTGAGCTTCGCGCCGACCTTCGAGAACTGCAGGTCGAGCTCGTACTCCACCCGCTGCAGCTGCCCGCTCTGCCCGACCCGAGCGCGAGCCTTGAGCTCCCACGTGCCGCGCCGCGGCTGCCCCTTGTCGTCGATCACCAGCTCCAGCTTCGAGTCGTCGATCTTCTCTTCCTTGACGGCGCCGATGAGCGTGGTCGGGTGGATCAAGACCGCGTCGGGGATCGAGACCTTGTGGTACTCCGTGCCGTCGATCTTTGCGGGGCCGAGGTATTTCACGTCCTCGACGGCGGTGACCGCCTTGAACGGAACGTAGCTGTAGGACGTGTCGTAGCCCTTGATCGACTTCCACGAGCCGCCCTCGGTCCGGATGTAACCCTTGCCCTTCACGGCCCGTACCTCGACCCGGATCTTCCCGATCCCATAGTCCTTGGTGAGGTCGTAGGTCCAGGCGGCCGCGAAGTCGGCGCCCGAGACGTCCATGTGGCCGGCGATCGGGAGGGTGTCTGCGGAAAGCGCGGTCTTGCCGTCGTACGCGATCCGATAGCTCAGCTTCTTGCCCGTCACCGACTTCACGAAGGCGGCGATCGCGAGCTCGTACGCCTTGGGCGCCCGACTGGGCTTGGCGGTCGGAGCGATCACGGCAGCGCTGGGGGACGCGCCAGCCGGTGGCGCGGTCGGCCGCGCCGAGGACGAGAACCCGGAGAGATCGCGGCCGCATGCGGTGAGGATCAGGGCGACGGCTATCGTCGCGATGGCCAGGCGGCGTGATGCTCGATGCAAGGGACGGCCTCCAGGGGGCGCGATCCGGGCGAGTGCTCCCCGGCAGGGCGCACAGTACCAGTCTCCCGCTCGATATCGGTCTGGCCCGGAGGGGCCATGGCTCACCCGTACCACCCGGCCGCGCCCCCGCGACCCCTGCGCGGTATCCTCGCCGCGTGACCGCCACCGCCGAGCGCGCGACGCCCCGGAACGGCCGGCCGCGCGCGAAGGCTCGCGCCCGTGCCGATACGCCGGTGCTCGTCCGCCAGCTCCGCAACGGCATCGAGGAGAGCGTCCACCGCGGCGACATCGTCGAGGCGGATGTCAGCGGCCGACTCATCCGCCAGCTCGGCGACCCGGACCGGATCGTGACCCTGCGCTCCACCGTCAAGCCGTTCGGGGTGGTGGCCCTGATCGAAGCTGGCGGCCTCGAGGAGTTCGATCTGGAGCCCGCCGAGCTCGCCATCATGGCCAGCTCGCACAGTGGCGAGGACTTTCACGTCCGGACGATCCAGAGCGTGTTCCGGCGGGCCGGCGTGAGCCAGGCGCTGCTGGCCTGTGGCAACGAGGGGATGCCGCTCGACGCTTTGACCGCCGCCCGGCTGGCACGGGATGGCGAGAAGGCCAGCCCGATCCGCCATATGTGCTCCGGCCAGCACGCGGTGACGCTGCTCCTGTCCCGGCTCAAGGGCTGGGATCTCGAAACCTACTGGGAGCCCCAGCACCCGGCGCAGGCAGCCTATCGCAGCGCGGTTGCGCGCGCCTACGCCACGACCCCGGAGCGGCTGCGGACCGCGATCGACGGCTGTGGCGTGGAGACGTACGCCTTCCCGCTGCGACAGGTCGCCCAAGCGTACGCCCTGCTGGCGGACCCAGACGCGGTCCCCACCAAGGACTCGCGCCGGTCGCTCGTGTCCGCCCTCACGCTGGTTCGGGACGCGATGCTCGCGAATCCGGAGATGATCGGTGGCCGCCACGACCGCCTCGATACATCGCTCATGAAGGCCGCCGCGGGCCGCGTCATCAGCAAGGCCGGGATGGAGGCCCTGCGCGGCATGGCGATCCTGCCCGGCCAGCGCGTCGACTCGAAGGGGACGGCGGCCTCCGGGATGGCCGTCAAGATCGAGGATGGCGACGGCTACGACCGCGGGACCTGGGCAGCCTCCGTCGAAGCGCTTCGCCAGGCCGGCGTGCTCGATAGCCAGGCGCTCCGTGTCCTCGCTCGATATCACAAGCCGACGATCCTGGATCCGCATGGGCGCACCGGTGCGGAATCGATCGCCGACTTCCAGCTCGCGCCGGTGGGGGAGCTCACCGGCTGAGTCGGGTCGGACAGCGGTCCGCCTCCGCCGTCCGAGCTGATCGAGCCTGAGAGATCCGATGGCCCCCGACACCGATCCGTACCGAACGCTCGGCCTGCCGCGCGACGCCACGCTCGATGAGGTGCGACGCGCGTACCGGCGCCTGGCAAAGGCCAATCACCCGGACGCGGCCGGTGAGGCAGCCCTGCCACGATTCCTGGCGATCCAGGCCGCCTACGACACGATCGCCGGCCCCGATTCCGCGAGACGCCGACCTGGAGCGGCGCGACCGGCGGGCCCGAGGCGGGCCTGGGATCCAGATCGCGACCGCGCCGACGCCACGTACCGGGCCTACGGCGGACGGCCGCGCCGGGCGCGCCCGGCCGGCGGGGCGGGGGCGCGGGGACCGTCCGGATCAACGTGGGAACGGCCCTCGGCAACCCCACCTGGCGCGCGCCCGGTCCGACCCGAACGACCGCCGAACAAGGCCACGCTGGGCTCGACGTCCTATGACGGTGCCGAAGCCGAGCCGTTCGAGCCTGACTGGGGTGGTGCGTCGTGGTACGGGACCACGTCGGGAACCTATTGGACGCTCAATCCCAAGGAATACGCCGATCCGCGCAAGCACGGACCGGAGTACCAGGCACGTGCCCGCCGGGAGCTGCACGGGCGGGATGAGGCGGGCGTCGACCCGGCCGGTCCGCCGCCGGCCCCTGCGTCCGCGTCGGGGGACGTCCCGTCGGAGCCGGCCGCGGCGACCGGCGATGCGCCGCCGCTGGCCACCCATACGACCTCGTCGTGGTGGGAGGCCACGGCCGGCCATGCGCCCCGGTCCGCCGGCGCGCCGTCCGCTCGTCCCCGGCCCGGCCGATCGGCCAGGCCCGGCCACGAGGACCCGGCGTGGTCCGCTCGCGACGCCGCGCGTCCCCGAGACGACGCTCGAGGAGGCGCTCGCCCGGCGGCGACGTGGGGTCCCGCCGCGACGGCCGCGGGGACGTCATCGGATACCGCCGTCCCCGGGCGCGTCGTGTCCAGCCTCACGCCCGACGGGATCCTCGAGGCCGTCCGTTGGTGGCTGGACGACGACCGTCCAGGAGCCATCGGCCGGATCGCCCGGGCCATCGTGGGCTGGGCACCCATCGCGCTCGGGATCGGCTGGGTGGCTGGCGAGATCTCCGGATGCGGGCGCTTCGCCGCGGGCTGCGATGACGCCGCAGTCATGTCCGCCTGGCTGGTCCAGCTCGCTGCGCTGGTGGCGTTGATCGTCGTCGGCCGCCTGGCTCGGATCGCCGCGATCGCCACACTGGCGACGCTCGCCGCAGCGATCCCCGCCGCCCTGCTGCTGTCGGCGACGGGGAGCCCCGACGACACGACCGCCGGCCGGATCGCCCTGAGTGGCTTGCTCGTGATCGCGTGGGTCGTCGGGCTCGTCTTCGGGACCGCGCGTGAGCTCGGCGTGGCCGATCTCCGCCGAGGCGGTCCACCGGGGGTCGCGGGCCCCGGCCGTCCCGTATCCTGAGGCCCATGCCACGCCGACACGACCCGCGTGACCTGTCGACTGCGACCCAGGAGTATCTGCTCGCCCTTCGCGTGACCGCGGGCGCCGGGGACGGGACCCGAGCCACCGCCGCACAGATCGCGCGCCATCTCGGCGTGACCACGCAGGCGGCGAGCGAGATGTTCCGTCGGCTCGTCGCCGACGGGCTCGTCGATCATGCCGACGACCGTGAGCTCCGGCTGACGTCGGCGGGCCGGGCGGTGGCCGACGCGATCTTTCGCCGCCACGCGCTCCTGGAGTGGCTGTTGACGAGCGTCATCGGCCTCGGTTGGGCGGAGTCGGATGAGGAGGCGATGCGCCTGCAGGGGGCGATCTCGCCGCGGGTCGAGGCGCGTCTCGACGAGCTGCTCGGCCACCCGGAGACGTGTCCGCACGGAAATCCCATCGATGCGGCGATCGCGAAGCGGCGGCCCGAGGGCGTCCGCCTGTCCGAGATCGAGGCCGGCTCCCGCGCGACCGTGTATCGCATCACCGAGGAAGCCGAGGAGGACGCCGGTCTGCTCTCGTACCTCGAGGCGCGCGCGCTGAAGCCCGGGGCGCCGATCACGATCCTCGCCCGCTCCGAATCACTCGATTCCCTGACGCTCGACGGGCCGCTGGGGCGCGCGACGCTCGGCCTTCGACCGGCCGCCCTCGTCCGGGTCCTCCCAGGCGACGCCGATCCGGTCCTGTTTCACCACGTGCCGGCCGGAGTGACCCCCACGGGCTGAGGCGCGGCACCGCTGCTACGATCGGTCGATGCCCGACCCCATCACCAGAGTCCGCATCGCCCCGAGCCCGACAGGCCCGCTCCACATCGGCACGGCGCGCACCGCGCTCTTCAACTATCTCCACGCTCGGCACGTCGGTGGCACGTTCATCCTCCGTCTCGAGGACACCGACGTCACGCGCAGCACGCTCGAGTTCGAGAAGGACATCCTCGACGGGTTGCACTGGCTGGGCCTGGCCTGGGATGAGGGCCCGGAGGTCGCCGGCGAGCCGGCCCGCGGCCCGCACGCGCCCTACCGCCAGATGGAGCGCCTGCCGACCTACGCCGCCGCCGCGCAGCGCCTGCTCGCCGACGGTCTCGCCTATCCCTGTTACTGCACGCCCGAGGAGCTCGACGCGGATCGCAAGGCGCAGGAGGCGGCCCGGCAACCGCCGCGCTACGTCGGACGGTGCGCGAAGCTGACCCCCGAGGAGCGGCTGGCCCGTGAAGCTGAGGGCCGGCGCGGCGCGCTGCGCTTCCGGGTCGGCGAAGGCCTGGTCGCCTTCGATGACATCGTGCGTGGCCATGTCGAGTTCGACGTCAGCAACCTCGGTGGTGACTTCGTCATCGTGCGCGCGGATGGCAACCCGCTGTACCACTTCACGGTCGTCGTCGACGACGCGGCGATGGAAGTGACCGACGTCATCCGCGGCGAGGACCACCTCTCGAATACGCCCAAGCACATCCTCCTGTTCCGAGCGCTTGGGTACGACGTACCCCGTTTCGCGCACCTGCCGCTCATCCTCAACCCGGACCGCACCAAGATGAGCAAGCGCAAGAGCCAGACCGCCATCGACGCCTACATCAATGAAGGCTTCATCCCTGAAGCCCTGGTCAACTACCTCGCGCTCCTCGGCTGGTCCACCGGGACCGAGGAGGAGGTCCTTTCCCTCGACGAGATCGTCGAGCGGTTCGACATCGGCGAGGTGCACAAGGGCGGCGCGGTTTTCGATCGCGAGCGGCTCGAGTGGCTGAACGGCCAATGGATCCGGCGCCTGAGCGCCGACGACCTCATCGACCGGCTGCGTCCGTTCATCGGGAAGGAGCTGGACGCGGGCCTTATCGAGCAGATGCCGTCCGACGAAGAGCTGCGCGCGCTGCTCCCCGTCATCCAGGAGCGGCTGCCGACCCTGGGAGCCATCGGCGACCTGGCGGGGTTCCTGTGGGTCGCCGACGTCGATCCCGATCCAGCCGTGCTCGTGCCCAAGCGCTGGGATGCGCCGACCACCATCGAGGGCCTGGGCGCCGCGCGCGCGACGATCGCGACCGTCGGTGACGTGGTCTTCGAGGCGGACGAGCTCGAGCCGCCCCTGCGCGCCCTCGCCGAGGCGCGGGGCTGGAAGGCCGGCGACCTCTTCATGGCCATCCGGGTCGCGGTCACCGGTCGGACCGCCACGCCGCCGTTGTTCGATACGCTCGTAGCGCTCGGCCGGGACCGCACGCTCGCTCGGCTCGACCGCGCCATCGCGGTCCTGGCAGGTTCCTGACAGCCCCTGTCAGGTATGCGAGCCAGGCTGGCCGCGAAGACACATGTGAGGAGGCCCAGGTGAGCATCACCCGCGACGACGTGCAGAGCTGGCTCGATCGATATGTCGACGCCTGGCGAACGTACGACCCGACGGCGATCGGCGACTTGTTCGCCGAGAACGCCACGTACAAGTACCATCCCTATGACCCGGAGGCGGTCTCGGGCCGTGAGGCCATCGTCAAGGACTGGACAGAGCCGTCCGGCGATGCCAGCAGCCGCGACGATCCCGACAGCTGGACCGCTCACTACGAGCCGTACGCCATCGATGGGGACCGGGCCGTGGCCATCGGCGAGACCCGGTACACGGATCCGGACGGCTCGCTGCGCGACCATTACTTCAACCTGTGGACACTCCGCTTCGATGACGACGGCCGCTGCGTCGAGTTCGTGGAGTACTTCATGGAGCTCCCCGAGCGGTTGAAAGCATCTGGCTGACCGGCGACGTGGATCGAGTGAACACCGCGCAAACGACTCGTTAACACGCGGGACTATCCTCAGCGGTGGATGGCACGAACGATCCTCGTCGTCGAAGACGAACCGACACTGCGCGAGACGCTGGTCGAAGCGCTCGAGTCGGACGGATTCCGGGTCGTTGCCGCGGCCGACGGCCGCGAGGCCCTGGCGCAGTTCCGGGGGGAGCGCCCAGACCTCATCCTCCTCGACCTGATGCTGCCCGAGCTGTCCGGGATCGAGGTGATGCGCATCATCCGTGCGGAGTCTGGCACTCCGATCGTGATGCTCACCGCGAAGGATTCGGAGCTCGACAAGGTGGTTGGGCTGGAGCTCGGGGCGGACGACTACGTCACCAAGCCGTTCTCGCTGCGTGAGCTGACGGCCCGGATCCGCGCGCTCTTCCGGCGTTCGGAGGCCGCGATCGCGGTCGGGGCACAGCCCACGATCGTGGACCTGGGTCGCGTGCAGGCGGATCTCGGCGGCCATCGACTCCTGCGCGACGGCGTGACGCTGCCGATCAAGCCCAAGGCGTTCGAGCTGCTCGCATTCCTGCTTCGCAATCCTGGCCAGGTATTCACCCGCGACCAGCTGCTCGAGAAGGTCTGGGGTTACGACTACGCCGGCGAGACACGCACGGTCGATGTGCACGTGCACTGGCTGCGCAGCCAGATCGAGGAAGACCCTGGGAATCCGGTGTTCATCCACACGGTGCGGGGCGTGGGATACGTATTCCGCCGGCCGTAGCCGGCTGACCCGGCGGATCTCCCACGTCGTCACCCCGACCATCGGGGGATCGCCACGATGCGGGGTGGCGCGGAACATTGACACGACGCTCACGACGCGTTGACATGACGCCGCGACAGTCGAGGTATGCCGATCTTGACGCACCAGCCCGTATCCAGCGATCGTCCGGGGCTCCGCATCG
>JARDZW010000229.1 GCA_029240655.1 Chloroflexota bacterium | reverse complement strand
CGTGTGACCTGACACGAGCAGGTGCTGACCGTCGGGCGACCATGCAACGAACTGCCCGAGTTCGGGGGTCACCCGGCGCTGGTTTGCGCCGTCGACGTCCATGAGCCAGATGTCGTGGTGCTCGCCAGGCTCTCCGCTGCGCCAGCAATCCTCGCCCGGTTCTGCGCGCGCGCAGTCGTCTCGCTCTGATGCGAAGGCGATCGAGTCGCCGTCGGGAGACCAGACTGGCCAGCCGTCCGAGCCTGGCGCGTCGGTGAGCCTGGTCGTTTCCCCGGTCTCGAGCTCCACGACGTAGATGTCGTAGTCGGAGCCCGCGTGACCCATGAACGTGAGGTGGGTTCCATCGGGCGAGAACGACGGGTATTCGAACCATGCGTCGGTCTCGATCGGATGCACTTCGGCAGTCGCGGCATCAGCGAGGTAGCCGCGCAGTGGAAACCCCTCCCGATCCGAGTTGAAGGCGATCCAGCGCCCGTCCGGCGACCAGTCGGGCCCCCAGTCGTTGGCCGGATCATCAGTGAGGTTCCGGGCCTCGGATCCATCGGCGGCGACCACGTAGATCTCGTCGTCCTCGTTGATCCCACGGCGGGAGTCCCGGTACGCGATGACCGTCCCGTCGGGCGACCAGGCGCCGTCGAACTCAGACCCAGGCTGGCCCGCCACGACGCGCAGATCCGATCCGTCGGCGTTCATCGTGAAGACGTCCTCGAAGTCGTCGAAGACGATCCTGCCGGCAATGGATGCGGGGTCGACTGGCTCGCCAATGCGGACGGGCGATTCGCCGCGACCCTCCTTGCGCGGGGGAGCGGTCGGGGACGTCACGGGAGAGGCGGTCGCGGCCGGACTCGGTGGACGATTTGCCGTCTGGATCGACGGGTTCGCTCGCGCCCCGCACGTCGCCGCGATCGTGACGACCGCCACGACCATCAGCACGTTCAGTAGCGGCCTCGAACGCCCTGTCCGTGACCGTCGCGGCGAGCTCATGCTTCGTCACCCGTCCTGTGATCTCGTGCCCAGCGCCTTCGGTTTCGATACACCAGCGGAGCCAAACCGGTTCCCCGACACCTGTCGCCTGTCCGACACGTGTAACAACAACCCGCGCGTAACGTTCATTGGCCATGGACGCCGCTGAACGCGAGCGCGCTCTCGAGGCGAGGGTCGCCGAGCTCGAGCTACGACTGCGCCGGCTGGAGCTGGCTCAAGGCGACGTGGCGTCGGTTCCCGCGTCGCCGGCCGCGAGCACGACCGCGGCCTTCACCGCTCCGAGCACGGCTCCGGCCGCGCCGCCACCGCCGCCCGAGGCGCCCGCGACCGCTACCGGAGAGCCTGCGTGGCTCAGTGCGACGCGGGCGACCGTGCCGGAGGCTGCGACTGTGGCGTCGAGCCCCACCCGCGCCGGCCCGGAACCGCAGCGGCCTTCGCCCAAGCCTCGCGTGTCCGTCTCCCTGGCCGACCTCGAGGCACGCCTGACCGGCCGAGCCCTCGCTTGGGTGGGTGGCCTGGCACTCGTGCTCGGTGCCATCTTCTTCCTGAGCCTTGCGTTCACGCGCGGTTGGATCGGCCCGGAGGCGCGTGTCGTCATCGGCCTGATCGGCGGCGCGGTGAGCCTCGGCGCCGGCGCCGTGTTCATGGATCGTCGCAACCGGCTGCTCGGGCACGTGCTCACGCCCGTCGGCTTGGCGATCATCTCGATCAGCCTTGTCGGTGCGACACGGCTCTACGGCCTCATCCCCGTCGAGCTCGGTCTCCTGCTCGCGCTCGCCAGCTCGATCGCCGCGGCCGCGGTCGCGGTCCGCGCAGACTCGCCGATCGTAGCCGCGTTCGGGCTCATCGCCGTGCTCGCGGCACCACCGTTGCTCGGGGCGACGCCCGACATGGTCACGCTCGCCTTCGTGGCGGCCGTGCTGTTAGGGACGACCGGCGTCGCGCTGTGGCGGTCATGGCCGTGGCTGCCGATCGTCGCGTTCCTGCTCTCCGCGCCCCAGCTCGCCAGCTGGATCACCGGAGATCCGGCGCCCATCGCCGGGATCGTCGGCATCGTCGGGTTCTGGCTGATCAACCTCGTGGCAGCCGCCGGCGAAGAGGTACGGCGCCATCGGGACGACCTGAGCGCCTCGTCGGCGACCCTCATGCTCGCGAACGCCGCCTTCCTCGTCTGGGCTGGCTTCGCGCTGCTCGACGGCGACCTCGTGACCTACCGCGGCCCATTCCTGGTGCTGATCGCACTCACCCATCTCGCGGTCGGAGCCGCATTCATCCGTCGCGATGGCGATGCCGACCTGTTCGGCCTCCTGACCATCGGGACCGGACTCGCCGCGCTCTCGATGGCCGCCCCGGTCCAGTTCGGAGCGGACGCGATCCCCATCGCCTGGACCGCGGAGGCGGTTGCGCTTGCCTGGGTCGCGGCACGGCGCGGCCATCCGTACAGCGCCATGGTGGCGAGCGGGCTCTACGTGCTCGCCGGCGCCTATCTCGTCCAGGCGTTCGGGTTGTCTGCCTGGGCCGGAAGCGACTCACCGATGAGGGGGCTG
>JARDZW010000119.1 GCA_029240655.1 Chloroflexota bacterium | reverse complement strand
GACGATCGTTGACACGGTCAGCGCCAGGCCGGCGGCACCGAGCATGAACCCGAACAGCATCGAGCGGGTGAGCCAGCGGAACCGAGGACGCCCCGGGAGACGGGTGTCCGGGTCCTCGGGACCACCGGGTCGCACGCGATCGAGCCCGAGGGTCGCGTGGGTCAGGCCCAGGAACATGACGACCTGGGGCGCCACCGTGATCGCGGTCACCGTGAAGATCAGGGTACCGAACGCGAACGTCACCGCCACCACCCCGATCGTCGTGGCAGCCAGGCCGATCGTGGAGGATTCGGGTCCCAACCCGAGACTCCCGAACAGGCGCAGCACGACGTCCAGGCCGGCCGAGATGCCGAACAGGACGAGGAGCGCGGTGATGGTCTCGAACACGACCACGATCGCGGCGGCCATCTTGCGGGCGCGGAAGACCCAGAACGACCGGCGGAGCGCCTCGAACGGGTTCACGTCCCCGAGCACGACTCCGGCCAGGACGTAAGCGAAGGGTCCGCCGATCAGGGCCGTGACCAGGGTGGAGGTGATGACCGACGCCTCGACCGCCTCCCCGAACGTCGGCGCGAAGAACTCGGACACGACGCCCTGGACGAAGAACACCGGGATGCTCGCGAGGAACGACGCCAGGATCGCGGACCAGAACATCCGGCGCGACCGCGCCAGGGCTCGGCGGGTCGATACGGGCCGCTCGATCATGCGACTGGCGAGGACCGCCATGGCCAGGGTCCGGGATTCGACCCACGCGACGACGAGACCGGTGAACGCCAGCAGCCCCAATCCTGCGAACAACGCCTCCGCGGTCGGGGCGATGCCCTCCTCGAATTCGGCGAAGCCGCGCTCCGTCTCGACGACGATCAGCCCCCACGAGGCGAGCGCGAGCGGACCGACGGTCCCGAGCACGATCAGGCCGATGTAGAACGAGGCGCGACGCATGTCGGAGCCCGATCGGCCCAGGAGGTCGAAGCTCGCGGTGAGCAGTCGACTCGTCGTGACGAGTGGGATCTCCGGGTGGCCGACGACGGACGGGGTTTGGGGCGCGGTGGGCGGCGCGGACCCGGAGGGCGTGGATCGCACCGATGGCGCGGCCACCGCCGGATCGAGGGGCACGGCGGGCGGCGCGACGAACGGTTCGGTCGCCGCCACGGTCTCTGGCGGGGCCGGCCCAGGGGCCGGCGTCGGCGCGGTCGGCTCCAACCACGGCGGCTCGATCGCGCCGGAGCGCGGTGCCGGTTCCGCGGCCTCCTCGTCCGTCACGTCGCTCCGCCCGGCAGCGGCCCGGCTGCAGCCATGAGCTCGCCGAGGCGGCTCACCTCGACGTTCCCACCCGACAGCAACACGCCGACGCGCTCGCGGTCGCGGATCTCGATCCGGCCGGCCAGGACCGCCGCCAGGGCCGCCGCGCCCGCCGGCTCCACGACCTGCTTGAGCCGTTCGAGCGCGAACCGCAGGCCCGCGAGGATCGTCGGGTCGTCGAGCAGCACGATGTCGTCCACATGGAGCCGGGCCATCGCCAGCGTCCAGACTCCTGCGAATGGCGCCCCAAGCCCATCAGCCACCGATCGGGGCTGGATCGTGACGACCTCGTTCCGCTCGAGCGCGAGTGACATCGCGTTGGACCGCTCCGGCTCCACCCCGATGACTCGGATCCCCGGGCGCATTCCCTTGGCGGCCGCCGCGACGCCAGAGATCAGCCCACCACCGCCGACGCCGACCACGAGCAGGTCGAGGTCGGGCACGTCCTCGAGGAACTCGAGGCCGGCGGTCCCATTGCCGGCGATGACGGCGGGGTCGTTGAACGGATGCACGAACGTGAGGCCCTCGACGTCGCGGATCCGTTCCATCTCGGCGAAGGTGTCGCCCACGTGGTCACCGTGCAGGACGACCCGCGCCCCGTAGCCGAGGCACGCCTCGACCTTGGATCGGACCGCGCCCGCCGGCATGACGACCGTCACGGGCACACCGACCGCCCGACCAGCCCATCCGTAGGCCTGTCCGGCGTTCCCCGCCGACAGCGTGATGACGCCCCGTTCGCGCGCCTCCGGCGTGAGTGTCGCGATCCGGTTCGACATCCCACGGGCCTTGAAGGATCCGGTCTTCTGCAGGTGCTCGGCCTTGAGGTACAGGCGCTCGTCGCGCAACGTCGCGCCGGTCGCCACCTGGATCCAGGCGGCCGCCGTCGTCGAGGTCAGGACCGGCGTACGGTGGACGAGGCCCGACAGACGGTCCGCGGCGGCCCGGATGTCCCCGATCGGGACGTCGAGTTCGGGCTCGGCGCGTGCGTCGACCTCGGGCATGCGGCGGAGTATCGCACGACGTACGCTCCGGTCACGGTCTACTTGCGTGTTTACGCAAACACTGATAAGGTGTCGGGAGTGTTGGATTACCTGCCAGTCTCCGCTGAGCCCGATCGCGAGCGGTACGCCGCCGTCGGTCGAGCCCTCGCGGATACCAAGCGCCTGTGTGTCCTCGAGTCACTCGCCATCGGCGAGCTTTCCGTCAGCGACCTCAGCAACCGGGTCGGCTGCCAGGTGCCCAACATGAGCCAGCACCTCGCGGTGCTCCGCCGAGCGGGTCTCGTGACCAGCCGGCGTGACGGCAACACCATCCTCTACCGCCTCACGGACCAGCGCGTCCTCGAGGCGTACCGACTCATCCAGGACATCGCCCGCTAGGCGGGAGGAGGCACATCAATGGCGGAGATCAGGCACGTCACCGACGAGAACTTCGAGGAGCTCGTGCTCAAGTCCGAGCGCCCGACGGTCGTCGACTTCTGGGCCGTGTGGTGCGGACCCTGCAAGATGGTCGCCCCCGAGATGGAGAAGCTCGCGGCCAAGTACGACGGCAAGGTCGACGTCGTCAAGGTCGATGTGGACGCGAATCCGCGCCTCTCTCAGGCGTTCAACATCATGAGCATCCCCACGATCGCGTTTTTCAAGCCGGGCGCCACGCCCCAGGGCGTCGTCGGCTTCCGGCCGCTCGAGCAGCTCGAGGTGCAGTTCGGCTTGGCCGAGTTCGAAACCGCGGCTGATACGCCCGCCACCGAGTCCGTCTCCGCCGACTGACCCGCTCCCCAGCTCCTTCCCGCGCCGGGACGACCACGGCTGCTGCCGTGGTCGTTCGATTCCCGGCGGTTCAGGCGCCGGGCCCCGTGAGGCGGCGGTAGGCGGACAGGAACCAGGCACCGGCCCGATCGGCGGCGTGGCCGTCGACGACGCGAGGAGTCATGTCGACCCAGCCGCGCCCGCGGGCCGATGCCCGCACGTCCGGTGTTCGCGCCGCGGCACCCGCGACGAGGGGATCCAGCAGGAACGAGGCGGTCGTCCCGTCCGCGGAGAGCGTCGCAAAGACCCGCTCGCCGCGCGACCAGGTGACAGACCCGTCATCCACCGTGACCGCGCGTGCGTCCAGGCCGTACTGCGCACTCGCGGCGTCGATGACCTCGCGCAGCGTCACCCGGCCGCCGCCGCATCGAGGATCGCTTGCAGGTCCTCGGCGTGCTCCTCGTAGTGCTCGACGGTCTCGTCCCGGAACGACGCAAGGTTCCTGGCGTGCTTGAGCCAGCGCGTCTCGGGTACGACCGTCAGGTAGCCGCGAAGCTCTCCGGGCTGCGTCGCGAACCGGTCCCGTAGCTCGGCCATCGGCACGGCCGCCCAGCTCGCCTCGATGTCCGCATTGATGGCGTCCAGGCCCCGGGCTTCCCGATCCGCGCTTTCCTGGGCCAGGGCCTCGCTCGTCTCGTTGACAGCAAGCTCCTTCGCAGCCCGAAGGGCGATCTCCTGCCACGCGAGCAGGTGGGCCATCAGGTCGCGGCCAGACCACCCGTGGGCCGCCTCCTGCGGCTGCTCCAGTTGGTCGTCGGACAGGCCGGCGAGGGCCTCGAACGGCGCCCAGGCGTCGCGCTCCTCCTCGAGGAACTCCATCGCGTCGAGATACATGCGCCCCATGGTAGACGCCCCGGCCGAGCGCTCGCGACGACGGGCCGATGGTAGAGTCCCGACCGATGGACGACCGGCGAGGCGACGACCAGCCAACCGAGTTCTCCGAGGCCGAGCCGACCGGCGCGCGAGCGTCCGAGCCCGCACTGGATCCGCCGTCGGAGCTCGCGGCCGACGCCGGGGCGCTCGACCTCCCGTTCGAGATCGCCCGGCGGACCGGGGTCCTGTTCGTCCACGGGATCGGGACCCAGCCGCCGGCCGAGACGTTCCTCGACTGGTCGGCCCCCGTCGTGGAGCTCCTGACGGACTGGCGCGCAGCGCGGGACGGGGCGCCGGCGGCCGCGCCGGCCAGTTCCGACCGGATCGACGACCCTGTCTGGCGAGCGGAGTTCAGCCTCGCGGCGGCGTCGCCGCCATACCTCGAGATCGTCGTTCCCTCGCATGGAGGCATCCCCGAAACCACGTGGGTCGTGACCGAAGCGTGGTGGGCGTCGGACCTGCGGGCACCGAGCCTGGGTCGGGTGATCGACTACCTGCGTCGGCGCATGCGGATCGTCGTCTCCGGCATCGCGCAGGGATATCGGTCCCGGGCGCCGCACCTGCGAGGTCTCGCCGCGGATCGGAACTTGCTGGACTCCGAGCAGCCCCCGCTCCGCTGGCGGCTGATCGAAGAGCTGGACCACGTGCAGTCACGGGCGTTCGGCGCCAAGCCGGTGGGCTGGCTCGTGGGCGGGCTGGGTGCGGTCGTCCTGGCGGGCTACGACCTGCTTCGGCGCGTCCCCATCCCCGTCATCCAGGAATTCGCCGCCCGCCGGATGCTCGACAGCTTCCTCGTCGAATGGTTCGGCGACCTGCCCGTCCTGCTCGATGAACCCGTCCAGTCGGCCAACGTGCGGGCCCGGGTCGCCCGCAGCATCGAGCTCATGCTCGAGGACGAATGCGATGCCATCGTGATCGTCGCCCACTCGGGTGGGGCGCTCGTGACCTTCGAGATGCTGCTCGATCCCGCCTACGCCCATCTGCGCGTCGACAAGCTCATCACCCTGGGCCAGGGCCTGGGCTTGGCCTGGCGCCTTGCGGCCGACCCCGACGTCCAGGAGATCACGCCCGGACACCGGTTGGTCGGCAACCTCGCCCGGGCGCGACCGGGTCTCCGTTGGGTCGACTTCTGGGCGTCGTACGATCCGGCCCCCGCCGGGCCGTTGCCGGCGCGGGGCGGCCTCACGGCGTCGGCGGTCGAGGATCGGGCGGCAGATGGGGGCGCACGCGCAGGTGCGGCCGTCGATCCGGCGGCAGCCGCAGGGGCCCCCGGCGATCCCACTGCACCTGCCGTCGATCCGGCCGCAGCCGCCCACGTGGATCCGGCGATGGCAGCGGTCGTGCAGACCGCGGACGCGGGTGCGCCATGGCTCCTGCGGGCAAACGTCGGCACGTCCGGCGCGACGATGGCGGGGCTGGCGACTGAGGCCGAGCTGGACCCGACCGCGCCGACGATCGTCGTCGAGAGCCGCCCGATCACGAACGAGATGAACGTCCTCACGGATCACGGCACCTACTGGGCCAATCCCGAGGGCTTCCTGGTCCCGCTCGTCCGCCACGTCGACGCCGCCCTGGGCGACGCCTCGGCGTCCAGGTTCTTCCGCAACGACGCGGACCGCATCCGGCGCGTTCTGTGGCGTCGGGAACGGGTCGCCGCGCTCGCGTCGTGGGGCTGGCTGTGCGCTTTCGGGGTGTCCATCACGGCCGCGATCCTCATCGTGCTCCAGGTCGGCGGCGACCAACGGCTGACCCGCGCCGGCGACGGCATCGCGGCGGTCTGGGGCGCGTTGCCCGGTCATGAGCTCATCACGGTGCCGATCGAGGCGGCCGCGTCGGTCGTAGGGGCCCTCCTCTCGACGATCGGGCTCGAGGCCCTCGCCCTCCGCTTGGCGAGCCTCGGCCCGCCGCTGCTGGGCCTCGGCCTGCTCCTCGTCCTGTTCTTCATGCTCGCCAAGGTCGGTCTGGGTCGATGGCACGACTGGGACCGCCGCGAGCGACGGGCGATGCACCCGGAGACACCGGCGCTTCCGGATCGGTCGCCCGCCGCCGGCCAGGCGTTCCTGTTGGTGGCGGGGCTGGTCGGGCTGATCCTGGCGACGTTCGGCGCCGGCGGAGCATCCGCCATCGTCATCGTGTTGGGAGCTGCCGCGGGCCTGCTGATCTGGGTCAGTCGACCGTTCCGGGCACAGGCGGCGCGGGCAGAGCCGGCCTAGGTCCTCACACGGCGACGGGTTCGCGGTACTCCCCGAAGACGCCGCGCAGCACCGCGCACTGCTCCCCGAGCGTTGCGTACGCCTCGGCGCAGCGGATGAAGTGCGGCATGAGATTGGTCTCGCTGGTCCCGGGCCGCGACGCCGCCTCCCGGAGGCCCGTGAGCGCCGCCTCGACGGCCGCCGCATCCCGCTCGCTCCGCGTCCGCTCGAGGCGGGCCAGGTGCCGCTCCAGCGAGCCCGGTGGCACCGCGAGCACCGGGACCCGCGTCTCCTCGTCCTCGTTGACATGGGCGTTGACCCCGACGACCCGCCGCTCGCCCGCGTCGAACTCGCGCTGGTAGCGATACGCGGCGTCGGCGATCTCGCGCTGCGGGTAGCCCTCCTTCACCGCGGCGACCATGCCACCGCGGCGGTCGATCTCGTCGAGGTAGCGCCAGACCTGGCGCTCAGTCTCGTCGGTCAGGGCCTCGACGAACCATGAGCCGCCGAGCGGATCGACCGTGGCGTCCACCCCGCTCTCCTCGGCGATGATCTGCTGCTGGCGGAGTGCGAGCAAGGCCGCTTCGGCCGTCGGGACGGCCAGCGCCTCGTCGTAGGCGTCGGTGTGGAGCGACTGGGTGCCACCCAGAACGCCTGCCAGCGCCTGCAGGGCGACCCGAGTCAGGTTGTTCAGTGGCTGTTGCGGGGTGAGCGACACCCCTGCGGTCTGGGTGTGGAACCGCATCCAGGCGCTGCGCTCGTTCTCGGCGTGATAGCGGCCGGTCATGAGGTCGTGCCAGATGCGGCGGCTGGCGCGGAACTTCGCGACCTCCTCGAAGAAATCCGAGTGCGAGTTGAAGAAGAACGACAACCGCGGGGCGAAGTCGTCGATGCGCAGCCCGCGTTCCAGGGCTGCCTCGACGTAGGCCATCCCGTCCGCGATCGTGAACGCCAGCTCCTGGACCGCCGTCGAGCCCGCCTCACGGATGTGGTAGCCCGAGATCGAGATCGTGTTCCAGCGCGGCATTTCGCGCGTCCCGAACTCGATCGTGTCGGTCACGAGGCGCATCGACGGCTCGGGCGGGAACAGGAACTCCTTCTGGGCGATGAACTCCTTGAGGATGTCGTTCTGGGTCGTACCCTCCAGTCGATCGCGCGGGACGCCGGCTTTCTCGGCCGCCACGATGTACATCGCCCAGATGGGCGCGGCCGGCGAATTGATGGTCATCGACGTCGAGACGCGCTCGAGCGGCAGGCCGTCGAGCAGGACCTCCATGTCGGCCAGCGAGCTGACGGCCACGCCGCACGTACCGAACTCGCCTTCCGCCTCGGCGTCGTCCGTGTCGTAGCCGTACAGGGTCGGCATGTCGTAGGCGATCGACAGGCCGGTCTGTCCGGCGGCAAGCAGCTGGTGGAACCGGGCGTTCGTATCCTCGGCGGCTCCGAACCCGGCGAACATCCGCATCGTCCAGAGGCGACTCCGATAGCCGCTCGGGTGGATGCCACGCGTGAACGGTGGATCGCCCGGGAGGCCGATGCGGGCTTCGGCGTCCTCGCCCAGCGACCACGGCCCATACAGGCCCTCGATGGGCATGTCGCTGATCGTCGAGAAGCGGGCCTTGCGCTCTGGCGCGCGACGGAGTGCCGGATCCAGGCGCTCGGCCTCCCAGGCGGCGCGGCTGGACGCGACGTCGCTCGGCTTCGGCTTCGACGTCGACCGATCGGTCATGGCGCCGACTCTAGCACCGGCCGACGCGGGTCACGGCCGCCAGCCGCCGATGTCGCTCACGGCTCGCCGAAGGCTGCGATCGCGGCTTCGATCTTCGGATCGGGCAGGTCGTTGGTGATGACGACATTGACGACGTCGGCCTCGGCCGCGGGCCACACGACAACGGTCTGCTGGCGAGGGCCGGTCTCGGTGTCGATGCGATGGACCTGGCGACCGGCGAGCGTCGGCT
>JARDZW010000228.1 GCA_029240655.1 Chloroflexota bacterium | reverse complement strand
ATCCGGGTGACGATCCCCGGAAAGCGATTACGGGCAGACCCGCGCACCACCCGCCGGGGCGAGGGAACGGCTGCCGACCGTCGTTCCGCGAGCAGGCGGCGGACCTCGGCGAGCGCGACGAGGCGCTGGCCACCGGCGGACCGATGGGTCGCCAGCCGGCCATCGGCCTCCCAGCGTCGGAGCGTGTCGGGCGACACGCCGAGGAGCTCGGCCGCCTGGCCAAGCCGGAGGTCGTCCGGCGATCGTTCGCTTCGATCGGTCATACATCGGAATCTAGCGCGTTTTCACGCCGAATGTCCAAGCATATTGGCCGCGATTGATAGCGACTTGGTTCCGCGACGGATTGGCGGATCGAACCACGGCGGGGCCGCGGGCGGAGGCCGCGGGGCCCGGGGTTGATGTCATGACGATGCAACCGCCACGCAACGTTCATGGGTTGCACCTCGGGGACGCGAACCGTACGATGCGGCCACCCGCGCGGCCACGTACGGGGCCCGTCCACGTTCCGCTTCGGCGGCTGGATGCAAGGGCCCGCGATGAGCTGACGGGACGGAGGACAGCGCATGTCGACGGTGACGTTCGACCACGTCAACAAGGTCTACGGCGATTTCCACGCCGTGAAAGACCTGAACCTCGAGATCGGCGACGGCGAGTTCATGGTCCTGGTCGGGCCATCGGGCTGCGGGAAGACCACCAGCCTGCGGATGATCGCCGGACTCGAAGAGATCTCCGACGGGACCCTGCGGATCGGCGACCGCGTCGTCAACGACGTCCCGCCCAAGGATCGCGACATCGCGATGGTGTTCCAGAGCTACGCGCTCTATCCCCACATGTCGGTCCGCGAGAACCTCGCGTTCGGCCTGAAGCTGCGCAAGGTCCCCAAGCCTGAGATCGAGCGCCGGGTCAACGAGGCCGCGGAGACGATCCAGCTCCAGAAGCTCCTCGATCGCAAGCCCAAGGAGCTGTCCGGTGGCCAGCGCCAGCGCGTCGCGCTTGGCCGGGCGATCGTCCGCGAGCCGGCGGTCTTCCTCATGGACGAGCCGCTCTCCAACCTCGACGCGAAGCTGCGCGTCCAGACCCGCGCCGAGATCGCGCGCCTGCACCAGCGCCTCAAGACGACCGTGGTCTACGTCACCCACGACCAGGTCGAGGCGATGACGATGGGCTCGCGCATCGCGGTCATGAACGAAGGCCTGCTCATGCAGGTCGGCACGCCGCAGGCCCTCTACGACACGCCACTCAACCGGTTCGTCGCGGGATTCATCGGCAGCCCGTCCATGAACTTCGTGGATGTGACGGTGGATGGGTCGGGCGATACCGCGCGCCTCGTCGGCCCGAGTGACTGGGCGTTGCCCACGCCGAAGCGCCTGCGAGGCATCGCAGGCGACATCGCCGGCAAGAAGCTCGTGGCGGGATTCCGCCCCGAGCACCTCGACATCGGCGAGGCCGAGCCCGATAGCGGCAGCTTCCGTGCGCGGGCGGACGTCGTGGAGTATCTCGGCAACGAAGAGCTCCTCCATCTCAACGCTGCGAATCAGGACATCGTGGCGATCGTCGACTCGGAGAACCGGGTCAAGCCCGGTGACATCGTCGAGCTGAGCCTGCCGCTCTCCAAGCTGCACCTGTTCGACTCCGAGACGGGCGAGGCCCTGACGACCGCGCGAGCCAGCGAGGCCGAGGCGGTGCCCGCCTGACGGGCGAGTCGACCGGACGCGAACAAACGGCCCCGGAGCAGGACTCCGGGGCCGATCTCGTCGAGCGGGTCGTCGATTCGAAGCTCCTCCATCGCGGCCAGTTCCTGGAGTTCCGCATCGACACGGTCGAGCGGGCCGACGGGTCGCGTGCGATCCGGGACATCGCCGGCCACCCGGGAGCCGTGGCGATCGTGGCGCTCGATGCCGAGGAACGCGTGGCCCTCGTCCGCCAGTGGCGATCGCCCGCGAACGCGGCCCTGCTGGAGATCCCGGCCGGGGGGCTCGACGTCGCCGACGGCGGCGCCAAGGAGCACCCCGATGTCGCGGCCCGGCGCGAGCTGGAGGAGGAGACAGGTCTTCGCGCCCGGACCTGGCAGAAGCTGGGCGAGTTCTACACCGCGCCGGGCTTCACCGACGAGTTCATGCACCTGTACCTCGCGACGGACCTCGAGCCGGCGTCGGCGGACGGCCGCCTGGGCCCCGACGAGGACGAACGGCTGATCCTCGAGTGGCGCCCCTGGCGGGACGCGGTCGCGGCCGCCGAGCGCGGCGAGATCCGCGATGCGAAGTCGATCGTCGGGCTCTTCTGGCTCGAACGCGTGCGGCGCGCTGCGGACGGGGCGGGACCGGTCTCGACCGCAGGGGCCGCGCCGTCGGGCGCCGCGCCTAGTGCCGGCGACGCGGTGACGGTCACCTACCGGATGGCGATGGGCGAGCTCGTCCGCGCCTCGGTCTCCCTGTCACGTCGGTCGATCCTGATGCGCCTCTTCGGGCTGCTGATGGTCGGGGTGGCCATCGTCCCGATCCTGAACGGGGACGTCGTGAGCCTGGTCTTCCTCGTCCTCGGTCTGGC
>JARDZW010000227.1 GCA_029240655.1 Chloroflexota bacterium | reverse complement strand
GGTGTCCACCGGGAGCACCATCTGCATGTCGCCCGCGAGCGTCGGCATCCAATGGAGCTTGTATCCCTCCAGGTCCTTGCCGGTGACCACCGCGGCGACACCCGGGACCTTCAGCGCCTCGGAGGCGTCGATCGACTTGATCGTCGCGTGGGCGTATGGGCTCCGGACGATGTCGAGCCAGAGCTGCCCCGGCAGGTTGACGTCCTCGATGTACTCGCCGGCACCGCGGATGAACCGGGGGTCTTCCTTGCGCTTGACGGAATGGCCCATGCCCCCGATCTCGGGGGAGGTGCGAAGCTCGGCTTCTGTCGTCATGGTCGTCACTCCCTCAACCGGCCGCGGCCGGCTCGGCCGAGACTTCCTGCCCGTCGACGGTCCCGGCGGCCACGGCCGGTGCCGATTCGCCCTCGCGGAGGGTGCCGGCAGCCTGCTGGATGGCCTTCACGATATTCACGTAGCCGGTGCAGCGACAGAGGTTGCCGCTGATGCCCTCGCGGATCTCTTCCTCCGAGGGATCCGGGTTCTCGCCGAGTAGCCAGGTCGCCTGCATGATCATCCCCGGCGTACAGAAGCCGCACTGGAGGCCGTGCTGGTCCCAGAACGCCTGCTGGAGCGGGTGGAGGGTGGCGCCATCGGCGATGCCCTCGATGGTCCGGATCTCGCGGCCGTCGGCCTGGACGGCGAGCATCGTGCATGACTTGGCGCTCTGGCCGTCGACGTGGACGGTGCACGCTCCGCAGTTGCTGGTGTCGCAACCCACGTGCGTGCCGGTCAGGCCGAGGTTGTCGCGCAGGAGGTGGACGAGGAGCAGGCGGGGCTCGACGTCCGCCTCGTGCACCTCGCCATTCACGGTGATGGTGATGTGCTGCGTTGTCATCGTGGCGCCTCGATCTAGGTGTAGGAGAGGGCGCGCGCGACGGCACTTCGCAGCGACCGGACGGTCATCTCGGCGGCCATCGCACGCTTGTATTCGATCGGCCCGCGGACGTCGCCGGCGGGTCTCGCCTGGGCGCCGGCCGCGTCGCCCGCCCTGCGGAACAGCTCCTCCGACGGCTGCTCGCCCTTGAGGATCTCTTCGGCGTCTGTCGCCGCGAACGGAGTCTCGGCCACCGCGGTGAGGCCGACGCCGGCGCTGTCGATCCGCCCATCCGGTGCCAGCTGGACGATGACGGCGGATCCGACCGTGGCGAAGTCACCGACCTTGCGCTCGAGCTTCGTGTAGGCGCCGCCGGCGCCCTTCGGCCGGGCGCGGATGCGGATCTCCGTGAGCACCTCAGTGGGTTCGATCGCGGTCTCGAACGTGTCGAGGAAGAAGTCACGCGACTTGATCAGGCGCTCCCCGGACTGGCCGCGGCATACGATCGTGGCGTTCACCGCCAGGAGCATCGCGGGCCAGTCGCTCGCCGGGTCCGCGTGCGCGACCGAACCACCGATGGTGCCCCAGTTGCGCACCTGCGGGTCGCCGATCACGCCGGTCAGGTCGATGAGGGCGGGGTAGTGGTCCTGGACGATCGCGTCGTCGTGGACCTGCCGGTGCGTGGCGCGCGCCCCGATGCGCAGCTCGTCGTCGGTCTCCGAGATGCCATCGAGACCAGTGATGTCGCGCAGGTCGACCAGGAGGGCCGGTTGGGCGAGGCGGAGCTTGATGAGCGGGATGAGGCTGTAGCCACCCGACAGCAGCTTGGCCTCGCCCTCGCGGTCCTTGAGGATCCGTAACGTCTCGTCCAGCGTTCCCGGACGGACATAGTCGAACTGCGCCGGGATCATCGCTCGCCTGCCTCCTTCCCCGCCGGCAGCGGGGACTCCTCGGCCCGTCCGCTCTGGCCGGGCACCGAACCTGTGGCGATGCAGGGCGACGGTCGAGCAGCGTCCCTCAGGCTCGATCGCGTCCAGGGTTGCGACGGTAGTGGCCAGAGTATCCGCCCGGTGTCGTTGGCACGTCAACGGATTTCTGTGCCGGTCTCCGCGGATACGCCGACCTCAGGCCGCCAGTGGCGCTCCCGTCTCCAGAATCGTCTTGAGACCGGACACGATGAGCTCGATGCCACCGGTGAACTCGGTCGCGATACGCGATCCCGGGACCATCGCCGTCGTGACCACGAGGCGAGTCGGCTCGCCCAGCTCGTCCCCGGGCTCGACGGCCCAGGTCATCCGGACCGGGCCCTCGGCCTCGATCTCGGGCGACCAGCGAGCGTGGAACGACATGGCGACGCGTCGCCCGGGCTCGATCTCAAGCACCTCGCCGTCGGCAGCGACCGAGCCGTCAGGGTAGGCATAGGTGATCTTGGTGCCCGGCTCCCAGGACGAGGCCACGCGCGTGCCGAAGTAGTAGCCGACGGTGTCATCGCCGTCGGTGATGGCGCGCCACACCCGCTCGGGCGGAGCCTTGATGTAGGCGGCGTAGACGTGATCGACGGGGTCCATCGGAGCCTCCAAGCTTCGTTTCAGGTAGGACATCGCCCCGACGACGGGCTCGGCGAACTTGCCGATCCATCGATCGTGGGCCAGGCGGATCGGCACCGGGTTGAGGAAGTGGCGCTTCTCGCGGCC
>JARDZW010000021.1 GCA_029240655.1 Chloroflexota bacterium | reverse complement strand
GTCATGGTCGGCCTCGACGATCGCGGGCCGGGCGATGATGAGGACGTCCCAGCCGGGCTGGAACGAGGGCGCCATCACCCTGAGCGCCTCGCGGAGTCGTCGGCGGACCCGGTTCCGGACCACCGCATTACCGAGTCGGCGGCCGGTCGAAAGGCCGAAGCGGGTCGTCTCGAGATCGGTCCGAAGGAACCGGGCGGAGAACAACGGGTGGGACTTGGTCGTCCCGGAGCCCTGGATCGCCGCGAAGTCCTGTGGGCGGGAGAGCATCACGAGTCGCGGCGTGGGTCTGCCGCGCTCGGTCGTCAGGCCGTCAGCCGCTTCCGACCGCGAGCCCGCCGGGTGGCCAGGATGCGGCGACCCGCTGTCGTCTTCATGCGGGCGCGGAAGCCGTGTTCCTTGGCGCGATGGCGCTTCTTGGGCTGGTAGGTCTGCTTCGTCATCGGGTCTGTCCGAGATCCTCTCCGTCCGACCTCGGGGAACGGTCGCTCCGACTTCCCCTAGAGGCACGCAAACGCGCCGGCACCCCACGGGCGCATGGCGCGTCTTCGTCCGGCGGATGATATGGCCTGCCCCGAATGGGTGTCAAACGATGAGCGGCATCCGGGAAGGTGATCGCGGGCACTGGTCGCGCGCCCGGGCCATCCGCGCCGCGACTCAGGGACGGTCGAGGGTCGTTCGCACGTATACTCCCTGGGGGTATGCGGGAATCGCCTTGCGACGCCGTCCGCGCCGGTGCTATCCTCTCCGAGCCCTCGGCGCCGGGACGTTCGCGGGAGACCTCACGCAGGCCTCGGACTGTGGCAAGGCAGCGAGTCATCCGGCTCCGGTTGGGCGTCGAATGGAAGCTTCGCGGACCCTGGCTTCGCCGACCCCGACCCTGGCCGGCGCCATCTATCGACCGTCACTAAAGCGCAGGTCCCATCGAACGAATGGACGCGAAGCAAGTCTGGCGAGCCGCCCTCGGTGAGCTCCAGGTCTCCTTGTCGCCGGCCAACTACGAGACGTGGTTGCGCGACACCGAGCTTGTCGACGTGGACGAGCAGCGGTTTCGGATCGCCGTCCCCAACGGCTTCTCGAAGGATTGGCTCGAGACCCGCTATCGCTCGCTGATCAGCCAGACCCTCGCGCGGATCGTCGGCTACAGCGTCCAGGTCGAATTCATCGTCGGACCTGCCCCCGAAGCCGTGGCGCCCGCTGGGGCAACGGCCCTCGGTGCGACGGCGGAGCGACCGGCCGGCCAGCACGTCCGAGTGGAGCCGAGCAGGGTCGGCGGCGAGGGTGGCGCGACCAACCTCAACCCGCGCTACACCTTCTCCAACTTCATCGTCGGGTCGGCCAACCGGCTGGCCCACGCCGCGAGCCTGTCCGTCGCCGAACGCCCGGGCCACGCCTACAACCCGCTCTTCCTGTACGGCGGGGTCGGTCTGGGCAAGACCCACCTGATGCACGCGATCGGTAACCAGGTCATCACCCGCTTCCCGCGCAAGCGCGTCGTGTACGCGACGTCCGAGAAGTTCACCAACGAATTCATCACGAGCATCCAGCAGGGCAAGATCGACGAATTCCGGGCGCGCTACCGCAGGATCGACCTGCTGCTCATCGACGACATCCAGTTCATCGCGGACAAAGAGCGCACCCAGGAGGAGTTCTTCCACACGTTCAACGCCATCCACGAGGACGGCAAGCAGATCGTGCTGAGCTCCGACCGGCCGCCGAAGGCCATCCTCACGCTCGAAGAGCGGTTGCGCAGCCGCTTCGAATGGGGTCTCATCGCCGACCTGACGGCCCCGGACCTCGAGACGCGGATCGCGATCCTGCGGGCCAAGGCGGAGGAGGGCGCGGTCCCGATCACGTCCGATGTCATCGAGTTCATCGCCCGCAAGGTCGTGAGCAACATCCGTGAGCTCGAGGGGGCGCTCAACCGCATCGTCGCGTTCTCCAGCATGGGCGCCACACCGATCAGCATCGAGCTGGCCCAGGCGGTCCTGTCCAACGTCCTGTACAACCCGAAGAAGCGCCAGGTGACGCCGGAGCGCATCGCGCGCGCGGTCTCCGATTACTACAGCGTCCCGATGGATGCGCTCCAGGGTCAGAAACGCGACAAGGCCATTGTCATGCCGCGCCAGATCGCGATGTTCCTCATGCGCGAGGAAACCGACGTCTCCCTGCTGCGCATCGGGGCGGAGCTCGGCAATCGCGATCACTCGACCGTGCTGCATGCCTGCGACAAGATCACCCGCGAGATCGCCGTGAACGACGAGCTGCGCCGCGAGATCGCCGCAGTCCGCGAGCTGATCTACGCCGACTGAAGCGGCGGCCGTCCGCGCAGAGCCCGGTCGCAACGGGCGCCGATTCGTCCGTTCAGGTCCCGTCCTTGTGGGGGAACATCACCCAAGTCGCCGAACTGGTGTGGACAAGGACGACACACGACGTGGACATCGCCCGTCCCGCGGTGGAGGGTCGGTCCCACCGCGATCGGCCACGTGGAGTCGGCGCTGGCTGTCCACCGCCTCTCGACCGTCACGCCCCGGGTGGGGCCCGGCTTCTCCACGAAGGGCCGTCACCCATCCACCGCCTCGCCGTGCGGTCACGAGCGTGCCCGTCCCCATGTTCCACACCATTACTACGGTGATGACGGAGTGAGAAGATAGAGAGAAGATACCCACCACCCATCCCGCGCCCGGACGTGGAGCGTCCCGCATGGTCCCCGGACTCGAGCCTTCCGACCGGACCAGCAGTCCATCACCGCGGCGCCCCAGCCATCGAAGTGGAGTGCATCCGACGTGAGACTCTCGGTCATGCAGGAGAACCTGGCGCGCGGCCTGTCCGTCGTCACTCGCGCCGTCTCCAGCCGGAGCACGCTACCGGTCCTGGCCAACGTCCTGCTCAAGACCGAGGACGCCGGCCTGAAGCTGACCGCCACGAACCTTGAGATCGGGATCACGTACTGGGTCCCGGGCAAGATCGACGAGGATGGCGCAACGACGGTGCCGGCCAAGCTCCTGACCGACCTCGTCAACTCCCTGCCTCCTGGTGACAAGGTGGAGCTCGAAGTCACGGCCGGCGACACGCTGCACGTGAAGGCCGGACGATTCCAGACCCACATCAAGGGCATCGACGCGGAGGAGTTCCCGGCCATCCAGACGGCCGGTGAGCGACCGACCACGCGGATCGCCCAGAACGTCCTGCGTCGCGCCCTGGCCGAGACGGCCTTTGCCGCGGCGAGTGACGAGGCGCGCCCGATCCTGACCGGCGTGCTGGCGCGCTTCGAGGGCGACCGATTGACCCTGGCGGCCGCCGACAACTACCGGATCGCGGTCAAGACCGTGCCGATCCTCGACGCCGTACCGGAGACGAGCGTCGTCATCCCGGCACGCGCCCTCAACGAGCTGTCGCGCATCCTCGCAGATGTGGACGACCCGGTCGAGGTCGTGCTGGCCGCCGGTCGCAACCAGGTCCTCTTCCACCTCGATGGCATCGATCTCGTCAGCCGGCTCATCGACGGTCAGTTCCCGAATTACCAGCAGGTCATGCCCCAGGCCCACGCGACCCGTGCGGTGCTCGATCGCGAGGAGTTGCTCCGGGCCGTTCGCCCGGCGGCGCTGATCGCGCACGAGTCTGCGAACATCGTCAAGCTCCAGATCGGCGGAGACGGCGACGGCGGGATCACGGTCAGTGCCAACGCCGAGGTCGGCGATCACGTGGGCCAGGTGGAAGCGGCCGTCGAGGGTGACGGCACGACCATCGCCTTCAACGCTCGCTACCTGGCGGACGTCCTGACCAACGTCGCCGCGGAGCAGTTCGCGCTCGAGCTCAACGGGCCGCTATCGCCCGGTGTCTTCAAGCCCATCGGTGACGACCAGTACGTCCATGTCGTCATGCCGGTCCGGACGACCTCGTAGTCCTCGAGGATCCTCGGGCCGATGGGGTCGCGGAGCTTCCCCTCGGACCTCGGAGCGCGAGTGGTAGTTCCCGATTGAGGGCGGCGACTCGACGTGCTTGATTCGATCACCGCGCTCGACCTGCGCGGGTACGCCACGATCGAGGCCTCCTTCGGTCCCGGGACGCACCTGGTCCACGGACCGAACGCGGCAGGCAAGACGAGTCTGCTGGAGGCGATCGTCCTCCTTGGCTGGGGTCGATCGCATCGGACCAACGCCGACGGCGAGCTGATCCGTTGGGGCCGCGAGCTCGCCCGCGTGGAAGGGCGCGTCGGTGACGACATGCTGGAGGTCGCAGTCACGCGCTCCGGCGCGGACGGCAGCGGCGGCCGCAAGCGCGTGCGGATCAACGGTCTCGGTCGTCGGGCGAGCGGCCTCGGCCAGTACCTGCGGGTCGTGTTGTTCGCGCCCGAGGAGATGCTGCTGGTGATCGGGTCGCCCTCGCTGCGGCGCGCGGCCATCGACACGCTGGCGACGGCCCATTTCCCGGCCTATGCCGACGACCTGGCCACGTACGGCCGCACGCTCCAGCAGCGCAACAGCCTCTTGCGGGCGATCCGGGAGGAGACCGCCACCCGCGACCAGCTCCGGTTCTGGGACGACACCTTCCTCGACACCGGCGCGCGAGTCGTCGAGGCGCGGCTCAGGCTCCTCGGTCTCGTGGCCGGGCCGCTCGCGGCCGCCCATGGCGAGATCGCGCCCGAGGAAGCGGCGGCCGGGGGGATGACCCTGCGCTACGTGACCAATGCCCCCATGCTTGGGGCCGAGACGCCCCGCGAGGCCCTCGCCCGGCGGCTGATCGACACCGCCGACAAGGAGATCTGGAACGGCTCGACGGTGATCGGCCCGCATCGCGACGATATCGCCTTCGACCTGGTGGGGCGCGATCTCGCCGGATTTGCCTCGCGCGGGCAGCAGCGCACCGCGATCCTCGCCTTCAAGCTCGCCGAACTGGACCTCCTGACGGAGCTCGACGGCCGGCCGCCGCTGCTGTTGCTGGACGATGTCTTCAGCGAGCTCGATCCGCGGCGCCGGGCGCATCTCGTGCGCCGCATCGCCGAGCTACCCCAGGCGTTCGTGACGACGACGACGCTCGACGACCTCGATCCGGCGCTGCGCGAGGTCGCTCGTGCGTGGGAGGTGCGCGCCGGCGCGGACGGCGCCGTCCTGACGCCGCAACCGTCACCCGCCTCGGCGACCGGCGCGCGGCCCGGGGCAGGACCGATCGGATGACGACGCCCCGACGCCGGCCGATGCGTCGCCTCGGCGACCTCATCCCGGATGCCGCGCGGGCACTGGGGCTCGAGGAGGAGCTGCGGCTTGCGCGGGCCATCGCCACGTTCGAGGCGCTGGTCGCAGAGCGCGTCCCGGCCGCAGCGGGAGCGTGCCGCGTCGTGAGGTTGGAGGGATTCGCCATCGACGTCGAGGCCGATGCGCCGATCGTGGCCCAGGAGCTCCGCATGCGTGCCGCGGAGCTTGTTTCGGCCTTCGCGGCCGCTCCAGGCGGCGTCGGTGTGCACGAGTTGCGAGTCCACGTCCGCTCGGGGGGTCCCCGCGTATAATCCCCGGACCTGCCAGCCATCTCGGGGCGAAAGTCAGCCGATCCGGCCAGGATCGTCCCGTCGCCCGAACATGAAGTACGAGAGGCCCGCATGGCCGCCCGACTCCAACTGAAGCTTGGCCTCGTCGCCGAGCACGACCGCCTCGACGACTCGCCCGACACCCTCCTGGTGGTCGAGCCGAGCGTCGGGTCCGTCGCGCGCTCGAAGGGCCACCTGTACTTGCTTGTCACCTCGCGGGTCAGCTCGCGCCACGCGCTCGAGGCGACGCGACTGGCCGCGGAGACGATCCGGAACGAGTACTACTACGACGAGTCGGCCGGGATCCGTGTCTGCCTCAAGAAGGCTATCGCGACCGCCAACAAGCGGCTGATCCACCAGGCCGACCGGCTGGGCCTCAAGTCGGCCGACGGCAACGGCCCGATCGGTGTGGGCGTGGCCGTGGTCCGCGGCAACGAGATGTACGTGGCCACGGTCGGGCCGGCGGAGGCCTACCTGATCCGCCAGGCCCGCCTCTCGACCCTGCCGGATCCGCACCGCGAACGCGGGCTGCCGTCGGACGGGCTGGAGCCGGACGTGTGGCGCGGCGAGATCACGGTCGGCGACTCGCTCGTCCTGACCTCGCCGAACATCGTCGCGCGTCTCGGAGCAGACGAGCTCAAGGACGCGATGCTCACCCTCCACCCGCAATCGGCGATGGAGCATCTCCACGCCCGGTTCCGCGCCGCCGACGGGTCCGGCTCGGATGGAGCGATCGCCTTCGAAGCCACCGAGGTGGCACCCACGACCCGTGGCCGGACCCTGGTGCCGGTCCGCCCGGCCGAGCCCCTGGCCGGCGCGCCCGACCGCTCCCCGATCCCGCTCGCGGACAACGTCCAGGCCGCCAGCGCCGCGATGTCGGCGGCGGCCGGTACCGCCCGGGTGGCCGCTGGCGGGGCCTTCGATCGGCTCATCGCGCGCGCCCACGATTTCATGCCGCAACGCAAACCGGCCTACCGGCGGGTGACGCCGCTGGCCTCGCGACGGGAGACGCAACGCCGGGCCGCGGTCGCGATCCTGGCGCTGGTCATGGTCGTCGGTGGCCTCGGGCTTGGCGTCTACGCTTTCGGAGGCCAGGGGCAGCAGCGTGCCATCAGCTCGGTCAACGCCGGCCAGGCCGCGCTCGACATCGCCAAGGCGAACCTCGCGAAGGTGTCAGGCCCCGGCGGGATCGATCTCGTCGCGGACGATCCAGAGCAGGCCCTGGACCTGCTGACCGCCGCCTACACCGAGCTCGACAACGCGGAGGAAGCGCGAGTGAGCGCCCGGGTCATCGACCCGATCCGCGCCGACGTCGTCGCCGGGCTCGATCGGCTCTATGGCGTGGTCGATGTCGAATCGTCGACGATGTTCAACTTCAAGCCCGCGGAAGGCAAGCCCGCCTTCGACATCAAGGCCCTCGTCCGGGGTCCGGACGGGGCGCCGTACGTCATCGACGGGACCACGAACACGGTCATCCGGATCGACCTCAAGCGAAAGCGGGCAACGGGCGTATTTCGCGAGGGGGCCAAGGCGGGCAGCACGACACTGGCGGCCCCGCGCTTCCTGGCGGTCGGCGGTCGGGATCTGCTGATCCTCGATGCCAAGAACGTCCTCTGGCGCTGGCGGGCGTCGAACGATGCCGGCAAGGGCAGGCTCAACAAGGTCGACGTCAACGGCTCCACGCAGTGGGGCGATGACATCACCGCCATGGGGACGTATCTCCGGGATGTCGATCGCGGCCTCGCGAATCTCTACGTCGTCGATCCCTCTGAGGAGCAGATCCGGGTGTATTTCGCGGCCCTCGATGGCAGCGGCTACCCGGCCAAGGCAACGGGTTGGCTCGCGACGGCCCGCGACGTCAGCCAGATGACCGCCATGTACATCGATGGCGACATGTTCGTCGTCGAGGGCGGGGTGCTCGAACGGTTCGCCTCCGGCAAGAGCGACGGGTGGGAGCCGGGGGAGCTGCCCGACGCCCTGCTGCGCGAGCAGCCCAACGCATCCCTCGTCACAGGGCAGGGCGAACGGCGCGAGGGCACGGTCTTCACCTATGACCGGGAACACTCCCGCCTGGTGGAATACGAGAAGGCCAGTGGCGACTACCTGCGGCAATACCGACTCGCCGCGGGGGCCGAGGGCTGGGGGGACATGCGCGGCATGTACGTGCTGCCGGGCGTCGAGGACGGGCCGCCCGCGGTGTATTGGGTGTCGCCCACGTCCTTCAACAAGGCGTTCCTGGAGCAGATCGTCGACGAGGCCACACCCTCGGGTTCGCCCGGTCCCGGGTCGGGCGCCTCGGAGGAACCGTCGACCGCCCCTTCGACCACGCCCTGAGTGACGGCGGGGACCGCCGGTGATCCCGCTTCGCGACGCGAATCCGACGCGCAGCACGCCGATCGTCACTGTGGCGCTCATCGTCGCCTGCTTCGTGGCCTTCGCCTTCGAGCTGGGCCGGCTCGCCAGCGGCGGCACGGAGGCCCTGGATGCATTCGTGACCGAGTGGGGGATCGTGCCCGCGGAACTCACCGCAGCGTGGTCCTCTGGGTCGGTCATGACGGCCGAGGCCCTGACGTTGATCACGAGCCAGTTCCTGCACGGCGGCTGGCTGCACCTGCTCGGCAACCTGCTGTTCCTGTGGATCTTCGGCAACAACGTGGAGGACCGGCTGGGTCGGTTCCGGTTCCTGCTCTTCTACCTGGTGGGCGGCGCGGTCGCGGGACTGACCCAGGTGGCGATCGATCCGGACTCGACGATCCCGACGATCGGCGCCTCGGGTGCGATCGCGGCCACGCTCGGCGCCTACCTCGTGCTCTTTCCTCGAGCGCGCATCACCTCGCTCGTGTTCCTGGGCTTCTTCTACCAGCTGATCGACGTCCCCGCGGTCATCGTGCTCGTGTTCTGGTTCGCGCTCCAGCTCATCGACGGGCTGGCCTCGATCGGTGTCACCGACACCGCCGGCGGCGGAGTCGCCTTCTTCGCCCACATCGGTGGGTTCGTGTTCGGCGCCGCGATCGGCCTCGTCCTCAATGCCGTCGGGCGGCGCCGTGGGCCGGCCGTGCCGGCGGCCGTGGGATAATCGCCGCATGGACGACGGGCTGATCGAGATGGTCGTCGAGAGCGTGCGCGTCCACATGCTCTCCAGCCGCCACGTCGTGATCCTCAAGGAGACCGGGCGCGAGCGCTATCTCCCGATCTGGATCGGACCGTGGGAGGCGAGCTCGATCGCCATGCGACTCCAGGGGCTGACGCCGGAGCGGCCCCTCACCCATGACTTGTTCGCGAGCACGCTCGAGGCGCTCGACGCGACCGTGGCGCGCGTCGTCATCTCGGACATGGTCGACGAGACGTACCACGCCCGGCTGTTCGTGGAGCGCGACGGCAAGCTCGGCGAGATCGACGCCCGGCCGTCGGACGCACTCGCCCTGGCGGTCCGTGTCGGCGCTCCGATCTTCGCGGTCCCGTCGGTGCTGGACCTGGCTGGCCTTGGCGCCGAGGGCGGACTGGGCGTTGACGAGGACGGCGAGCCCATCGAGTCGACCGGGGAGGGCGGGGTCGTCGATCCGCGGCTCGACGTGTTCCGTGACTTCGTGAATTCGCTCGACGTCGACCAGGAGCAGGAGGGCCGCGGGAGCTGACCCGGGCTGCCCGGGCGAGCTAGGCCGCGGGGTCCGCCGGCGTAGCCTGGATCGGGGCTCCGCGTCGGAGCGCGCGCTCGCGGTTGACCCACATGTACAGGCGCAGGCGCCAGAAGTCGCGCACCGCGCGGAGGATCACCTGGGGCTTGGCGCCCGTGGGCGAGCCCGCGGTCCGCGCGTAGTGGGGCACGCCGACCTCGGCCATCGTGCGACCGGCCGCCTTCAGCTTGATCAGCAGCTCGGCGGAGAAGAACGCCCCCTCGGACTCGACACGCACGCCATCGAGCGCTTCGCTCCGGAACAGCTTGCATGCGCAGTCGACGTCGGTCACCTGCAGCCCGAAGAAGATGCGGTTGGCCAACCGGTAGGCCTTGGCGTAGATCGTCCGGATCAGCGGATCGGCTCTCGCGATGCGATAGCCAACCACGATGTCGGGTGCGTCCGGCTCGGCGAGTCGTGTCGTCAGGCGACCCAGGTCGACGACCTGGAACTGGCGGTCCCCGTCAGTGAAGGCGATTAGCTCGAACCGGGCCGCCCCGAATCCGGATCGGAGGGCACCGCCGTAGCCACGGTTGACCGGGTGATGCACGGCTCGAACGACCCCTGGGTGGCGGGCCGTGAGCTCGTCGGCGATCGCCTGGGTGCGGTCGCGAGACCCGTCGTTGACGACGATGATCTCGAACGTCTCGGCGATCGTCGGCAGGACCGCCAGGGCTTCTTCGACCAGCCCCGCCACGTTGGCTTCCTCGTTGTGGGCCGGAAAGAAGTACGAAAGGCGTGCGACCCGCGTCGGGTCCGAAGGATCGGCGTCGGTCACGTCGGTGATGACTCCCTTTTGCGTGGTCGAGGCGCGTCCGGTCGCTGGTGGTCGTCAGGTGGTGCCGCGGGTTCCCATGTGCTGTCCCTACCATAGCGGCGGGTCGCGCTTACCACCCGAGGTGGGTCGCCCACACGACGCCCCATGCGTTGACGGCGATCGAAACGACGATGAGGCCCATCGCGACCGGCATCGCCCATCGGCGTGTGCCATCCGCCATTCGTTCGAGACCCAGGGCCACCAGCGGAAGGGCGAACGGGGCCGCGTCGTTGCTGAAGCGATAGCCGAACTGGACCCAGCCCTGGCTGAAGTGCATGAGGTCCAGCAGCACCACCAGCAAGACCGCCAATGCGGCGCCCGTCACGAGGCGGCTGCGGCCGTAGCGACGCAGGACCGGGATCATGAGCAGGTAGGCGGGGCTGGTCAGCAGCACGCTCATCCCGACATCCCGCGGCAGGGCGAGCGGGCAGTCCGTGTCGAAGAGGCCGCGCTGCGCACCCGCGGCGGTGCACAGGGGCTCGTCGATGGTGCGGAGCGTGTCACGACGCCGTTCGGGCAGGATCTCGGGAGTCGACAGGAACATGATCCCCAGGTTCTGGGCCAGGTAACGCGGATCCTCGGCAGACCATTCCGGGTGGTAGTCGAGGGCGACGTAGGCCCGGGCCTCGAGCTGGTAGAGATGGTCGTAGGCCGGGTGGAATACCTGTCCCGTGACGGCGACGTTGTAGGCAAGCAGGGCGCCGACGGGAATGGCCGCTCCAAGGCCCGCCGACCAGCCACGGCGCCACCAGCTCCCGCCGGACCCGACGAGGAGAAAGAACGGGGCAGCGATCAGGGTCGACAACCGGGCGGTGGCTGCCAGTCCGAACAGGAGGCCCACGACGAACTGGCGACGGTCGACGGCGAAACGGTGTCTCGCGGGTTGCGGGCCAGCCGCGTCGGAGCTGTCCGCTTCCGCGGCGAGGTCGGGCGCGCCGGCCCCCTCGCGCTCGCCGAGACCGGGCTCGTCGGCCTGTGCCAACGGGTCCGCCCGGATCGCCAGGCCGACCGCGAGCAACGCCAGCCCGACAGCGACGATATGGGCCTGGTACCAGGTCGTCGCGAGCTGGGCCGTGTACCAGAACACCGTTCCGAACGCGAAGAACAGCGCCGTCGCCAGGCGCACGACCGGCTGGATGCGAAGGCCGCCGAGCATCCACCAGCAGATCGCCACGTCGACGGCGGCGAGGATCGTGAAGATCGTCTGGTCGTCGGCCGACAGGCCCCACGCCGCCACGAACGGGACGAGGAAGAGGGCCGGCAACGGCGGGAAGGGAATCAGCCCGCGCGGGACGCCGTCACTCGAGTCGATCGGCAGCACGTCTTGGAAGAATGCGTTGCCGAAGCTCGTCGCGGAGCCCGACACGGGATAACGGATGGCCGCATGCCCCTCGAGGAAGGCGGCTGCCTGCCAAACGAAATGGTCGTAGAAGCGGTCGAGCTGCGTCGTGAGGTACACGCCAAGCGCGACGATAGCGAGCAGGACGCCAACCGCGATGGCGAGCCGCCGATCCATCGGTGAGTCGGCAGGCCAGCCGGCCCTGGGGTCGTCCGGGTTGCCCTGTGCTACGCTCAGATCCACCTTCCACGCTCGTGCAGGAGCCGTTTCCCGGTGACTGGCCCCGTATCCGGTGGGTACGAGCGAGGCACGGGAGCGCCGTCTCGGTCGACCGGGATGCAAGGGACCCTTGGCGCGATCCTGATCGTCCTCGCGCTCGGTCTCGCCCTCCGCCTCATTCTGGCATATCTCCTCCCCGGGTCCGGGTTCGACGCCGACCTGGGCTCATTCCGATTCTGGGCGGATAACCTCGCCGACAACGGGCTCTACGGCTTCTACCAGCGCGACTTCTTCCACGACTACACGCCCGGATACCTGTATGTCCTGTGGCTCGTGGGCACCGTCGGCAACGCGCTGGGCGGCATCGGCGATCTCATCAAGATCCCGCCCGTCCTCGCCGACCTCGCCATCGGGTACCTCGTCTGGTCGATGATCCGCGAGCTCGGCGGTCGCGAGCGCGGCGCCTTGCTCGGAGCCGTGGTCGTGGTCGTCAACCCGGTGTTCTGGTTCGACAACGTCGTCTGGGGGCAGGTCGACGCGGTCGGGGTCGTCTTCCTGCTACTCGCCTTGCGCTCGTTGTGGCGGGACCAGCCGGAACGCGCCGCGGTCTTCACGGTCATCGCGGCGCTCGTGAAGCCCCAGCTGGGCATCCTCGTCCCGCTCGTCGCCGTCGTGACGATCCGTCGTGCCCTCTGGCCGGTCAGGCCCGACCCCGGCGGCATCGAGGACGTCGCCGTTCAGAGCGAGGGCGTCTTCGACCGGCTGCGGGCATGGGAGGCCCGGACCGGACATCCGCTGCGCATCCTCACGACCGGCCTGGCGGGCTTCTTCACGGCCGTCCTCCTGTGCCTGCCGTTCGGCTTGTCGGTCCTGGAGCCGGCGCCATCGGCGCCGTTCTTCAGCTCCGGGCTGATCGACCAGATCGTGATCGCGGGCGGCGGATATCCGTACCTCACGGTCAACGCCTACAACGCCTGGGCGGTCGTCCCGAGCGACCTGGGCAACAGCCTCGCGAGCGCCGGTTTGTGGGTCTGCGACGCGGGATCGATACCGGCCGAACAGTGCGGCGCGGGCGTGGCGGTCTTCGGTGCGGTGCCGGCGGTCGCCGTGGGTGCGGTCCTGCTGATCGCGTCGTTCGTCGCGGCGCTGTGGGTGGCCGCTCGCCATCCCGATCGGCTGACGCTGCTTGTGGTGCTGTCGGTGCTCGCGCTCGCGTTCTTTGCCCTGCCGACACGCGTACATGAGCGCTACGGCTTTCCGTTCTTCGCGTTGGGCGCGATCCTCTTCGCGATCTCACCGCGCTGGCGAGTCGCGTACGTGGTCCTGGCCATCGCGACATTCGCCAACATGTACGTCGTCCTCACCACGCTCTATCCGACCGAGTTCCCCGACAGGAACGCCGTTCGCGACTGGCTCGCGATCGGGCCATTGCTCCGCTCACAGGCCTCGGTGACGATCATCGCGATCATGCACACGGTCGCGTTTGCCTGGGCCTTTCTCCAGTTCCGGGCAGGCGCCCGCGAGCGACTCACCGACGAGCTGGCGGAGGGGAGGCTCGCGGACGACGTGCGCGAACGACCGAACTACCCAAGCGCGGGCGTCCTCGCCGGGATCCGGGGCCGCGCCCGCGTCCAGCCCTTGGCTGAGGGGAGCGCCGCCGCCACGCCGCCGGTCCCGCGAGGCACCCGGGGCATCGAACCGGCCCTCGCGACCGGCGCCACGGCCGCCACAACGGCTGCCGGATCGACGCCCGACCTGCCCACGTGGAGCGCCCGAGCCTCCCTCGCCGACACCGGCCTCGTCGTCTGGGTCCGGACCCGCCTCGCGGAACGTCCACTCCGGGCGGATCGGAGCCGGACGCTCCTCCGGGAGGGCGGCGGGCGACTGGACCGCCTCGACGCCTGGATCCTGATCGTCTTGTTGCTGGCGACGCTCGGGATGCGGACCTTCCGCCTTGAAGAGCCGTTCCAGCCGCATTTCGACGAGGTCTATCACGCCCGGACGGCCATGGAGTTCCTGCAGGACTGGCGATACGGCGAGTCCCACGACATCTACGAGTGGACCCATCCACATCTCGCCAAGTACGCGATGGCCGCGGGGCTGGTGCTGTGGGGCGAGGACCACGTCTCGGGGACGGGCGACCTCGGCACGCCGGTCGCCGCCGCCACGATCGAGCCACGACGGGAAGACCCGCTGACCGGCGAGCGCGCCGGCGAGCGCCTCCACCTGGCGACCGGGACGGAGATCCGGACCGATGACCTGCGGACGCGTCGGACCATCAGCGCCTTCGCGGCCCAGGGTTCGGCGGCGCTGGCCATCGATGACTCGGCGGAGCAGCTGCTGATCGGCTTCGACGATGGCAGGATCGCGACGGTCGACCTGGCGATCATCGGGCTCGACGGGGTGGCCAGCGGCGTCGAGCCGATCCCGCTCGCCACCGTGGACCACCCGGTGAGGCATTTGCTGGCGTCCGACGACGGCCTCGTGATCATCGCCGCCTCCGACGACCGTCTGAGCGTCGTCGATTCCGCCACGGGTGACGCCACCGGCTCGCTCGACCTGCCCGGCATCGCCGGCCTCGCGTCGGCCGGGTCCGGACCCGCCCTGGTCGCCACGCCCGACGCCATCGACGAACCGGCCGCCGTCGCCGCCGTGCTTGCCGAGATCCTCGAGACCGATGCCGCCGAGTACGAGATACCCCTGGCCGACGCGTCGCCAGGCACGACCGTCAACCTGGGCAGCCCGGGGGACGACGAGGCGACGCGGACCAAGATCGACGAGGCGATCGCCGACGGCCGGCTGGCCGGCATCGAGATCCTCGACGTGTCGCGCGTGGCCGTGGCCGAGTCCGGCGGCATCACCTTCATCGATCCGGCGACGGCCGATGTCTCGGGCACGATCGGGATGCCGGGCGGGGCGCACGGCCTCGCCTACGTGACCGGCATCGACGACGCGAAGCTGTACGTGACCGCCGGCGGTGCCGACGACCCGGGCTACGAGATCGTGGCGGTGGGTGGCGACAGCGCCAAGAACGGGCCGGCCAAAGTCGGTGGGCGCCATCCGCTTCCGGGCGAGGGGTCGCGCGTGGTGTACAACGACGCCACGCAGCAGATCCATGTCCTGGGGCGCGCGTTCGCGCCGGATGGGGCGGTCGGTGGCGAAGCTGACGGATGGACGGTGTACGTCATCGAGCCGCACGGCAATCCCGCCGCGAATGCGGTCTTCGCCGACGCCCGCCTGCCGGCGGACCTGGACCCGGCCGCTTGGGCGCTCGATGTCGGAGCGGACTACCCCGCAGAAGACCGTCAGGAGCTCCACGTCTTCGGAACCGACGGGCAGGTGGCGACCATCGAGACCGGTTCTCACGCGTTTGCGTGGCGGCTGCCAGGCGTGATCGCCGGCGCGCTCATGGCGGCCTGCCTGTATCTCCTCGCTCGGATCCTGTTCGCGAGGCGGCTCGTCGCCGGCCTGGTCGCGGCGTTCGCGCTCGTCGACGGCATGTTCTTCGTGCAGTCCAGGATCGGCATGAACGACGTCTACGTCGGACTGTTCATCGTCGCCGCCTATACCGTCTTCGCGGCCATCTGGACGGGCTGGTGGCGCTGGCGCGGCGCGTTCTGGGTGGCGATGCCCGTCATCGGGGTATTGCTCGGCCTCGCCCTGGCGTCCAAGTGGGTCGCCGCGTACGCCATCGGCGCCATGGTGCTGTTGCTGCTCGTGCGCAGCGCTCTTGGTCGCGTCGTGGCGATCCTCGGCCTGATCGCGATCACCAGCGTGCTCGGCTACCTCGCGATCAGCGTGCCGGAGGGTCAGGGCCTGGGCAACCTCCCGTTCCTCGCGATGATGGTCGGTCTCACGTTGGTCGCGGTCGTCGCCGCGGTGTTCCACCCGATCGCCTGGACCGACGAGGAGATGCGATTTGCCGTGATCGCCCCGGCCGCGCTCGGAGCGCTGCTATTCTTCGGCACCCTGGCACTGCGACGCCTCGATATGCCGGTGACCTTGGGGCCGGTGGCAGTCACCCCGCTGCTCGTCGCGATCGTGGCCGCGCTCGGCTCGCTCGTCGTCTACATGGTCTTCCGGTTCGCGGGCGGGATCGGGTACGGACCCCTGACCGGACCGCGAGCACCTGACGACCCGCTGCGTGCCCTGGAGCCTACTGCGCCGCCTCCGGAGGGCTGGCTTCGCCCCGGATGGCTCCTGGGCCTGCCGATGGCCTGGGCGGCCCTCTGCCTCGTTCTGATCCCGGTCGGTGTCTATGTCGTGAGCTACCTGCCGTGGGCGTACATCGAGAACCATCAGCTCTGGGAAGGCTTCCCGGCCGGGCACACCGGCCAGACCCTCGTCGACCTGACGGCAGCGATGTACGGATATCACAGCGGCCTCGCCACAGGCCACCCGGCGTCCTCGCCCTGGTGGGCGTGGCCGTTCGACCTCAAGCCCGTGTGGTTCTACCAGGACGGCTTCGCCGGTTCGACGAGCGCCGCCATCTACGACGCCGGCAACCTCGTGATCTGGTGGCTCGGGACGGTGGCGCTCGGCTTCGTGGCGGTCATGGCGTTCCGGCGCCGCAGCCTGGCGCTGGCGCTCATCGGGATCGCGTTCGCCGCCCAATGGGTCTCCTGGTCGCGGATCGACCGGGCCGCGTTCCAGTACCACTACTACACCGCGCTACCCTTCGTGATCCTGGCGCTCGCCTACCTCCTGGCCGAGCTGTGGCACGGGCCGTCACGCCGGACGTGGCTGGCCGTCCGGCTGGCCGGGGCCGCGGCGATCGTGGCACCGGCCGCCCTCTGGCTCCTGCATCGTCCGCTGTGTGCGTTCGTCGGGGTCGAACGCGCCAACCCCGGCTCCCAGGCATGTCCGGCGGTCATCCCCGATCTCGTCCTGACCCTGCGCACGGCCGGGTTGCTCGGGGTCGTGGTCGTCGGGGCGGTGCTCCTGGGGCGCGGATTGCTCGCGATGGAACGCGGCGGCGACCGGCGCGATCGCTACGACGCCGAGCTCGACGATGCCCGCACGACCGAACCGCTGGCGGACACTGGGATCCGCCGACTGATCATCACCGCGATCGCGGTCGCCTTGGCCATGGCCGCCACGGCGTTCCTGCCCGATGTGGCGCTCCTGACCCTCACCAGCGTGCCTGTCGAACCGATCGCCCTGGTGATCGCCATCCCGCTCGTCTTCCTCGCCGCTCAGGTCATCGCCGCCCGCGATGCGCGCCGGTACGTCGCCGGGCTGCTGGTCGCCGCCGTCGGCTGGTTCGTCGTGTTCTATCCGAACATCGCGGCCCTGCCGTTGCCGTCGACGATCGTCAATGCCTATCAGGGCTTGCTGCCCACCTACCTGTACGCGTTCCAGTTCCCCGTCAGCGACGTCGCGCGCAACGTCGACACGCCGCTGCTGAGCGGAACACTGGCGATCCTGACGATCGCCGTCGGGGTGACGTGCCTGGTGGTCGCCTATTCCGCCTCGGTGTGGCGGCTGGCGCTGGCGGAGTCCAACGCGGCGGCGGGCTCCGGTTCGGACGACGGCGCGGATGGCCTCGCCCGAACCGAAGGCGGCGCCTGAGGGATCTCGGCCCGGAATCCTTCCGGAAGCGTGCCGGCGTTGACCAGGCGGCGGATGACGAAGCCGTAGTAGTCCTCGACCTTGGCCGTGACCCGCGGCCAGCTGAACTCCTCTGCACGCGCCTGGCCGGCGGCACCCATCTGCTCGCGCAGACCTGGGTCGCGGAGCAGCTTGTCGATGGCCACGGCCAGCTCGCGCGGGGCCCGCGGTGGCACGAGCAGGCCCTCGCGCCCGCGTCGGACGACGCCCTTGTAGCCGTGGATGTCCGAGCACACGATCGGCGTCCCGGCCGCCATCGCCTCGAGGAGGACGATCCCGAACGATTCACCGCCGGTGGCAGGGGAGGCGTAGACGTCCGCGGTCCGGAAGAGCTGCGCCTTGGCGTCGTCCGAGACACGACCCAGGAACTCCACGCCCTGGAGACCGCGGGTTGCTACGTACCGGCGCGCCTCCCGCTCCTGAGGTCCGTTGCCGACCACGAGGAGCCGCGCCTCCGAACCGGTCTTGCGCAGGATTCGGTGGGCCTTGAGCAGGTCCAGGAGGCCCTTGCGCGGCTCGTGACGCCCGACGAACAACACATTCGGCGTTCCGTCCTGCCAGCGCGCGATCGGGACCGCGTTCGCAAACCGGCCGATATCGACGCCGTTCGGGATGACCTTGTAGTCCCCGGGGAAGAAGCGGTCGATGAAGTGGCGGGCCGCGGCGCTGACCGCGATCCTGCCGTGCAGACGCTTGGCGTGGCCACTGAGCGCCCGGCTGCCGAACTCGTACGACGGCGAGAAGCCAGCGTAGGCGTGGAACGTGGCAACGTTCACGCTGGTCGACTCACGCAGCAGGAAGAGCGACAGGAACGGCACGAACGGCTCGTGGAAGTGGAGCACGTCGAACTTCTCGCGCTCCAGCATCGCGCCGATCTGGCTGAGGTAGCGCGGCGAGAAGGTGAGCGTGCCCACGGACGCGTTGATCGGCACGGAGAACCCGACGCCCAGGCGGATGATGTCGCCCTCCGACGAGCGCTGGGGGCCGTGGCTGGCCGTCAGGATCCGGACGTCGTGTCCACGCTGTCGGAGGCCTTCGTACAGGAATCGTACGTGCTGCGCCACGCCGCCGGGCGCTGGGTAGATGTACGGGCAGACCAGACCGATCTTCATCGCCGCTCGTCCGCCGGGTCGTACCGGGGCGGTCGGGCACGGCCACCCGGATAGCCGTGATCGCGCCCGGTCCCGTCGCGACGGACGCGGCCGGCGAGCTCGTCCCGCGCGTCGCGCGCGCGCTTCGACAGCTGCTTTCCGAACACGCCCACCTGCCCCACGGCATCGTGGAACGAGCCTTGATGGTCCGTTTCGCGTGCTTCGATGGCACGACGAAGCTCGTCGGCCGTGCGGCCCTCGAAGCTCGTCCAGCCCGCCCCGATCGCATCGAGGTCGTGGGCATCGCTGTTGCCCACCCGGGCGAGGCCGTGTTCGTCGGCGAAGCGCACGACCCGATCGTGCCACGGGCGGCCCAGCGCCGTGGGGTTGAACGTCTCGAGGCCATCCGGCCGCACGGCCTCGTCGCCATCGTCCAGGAGGTTCCGCAGCACACGACCCTGGGCGCACAGTGGATACGGGACGAGCGGATGGGCCGGGATGGCCAGGCCGCCCGCCGCGTGGACCTCCTTGATCGTGTTGCGCAGCGATCGGTAGGGCCGGATCGGCCGATCGATCCACAACGCCAGCAGATGGCCGCCGAGGGTGGTGACCTCCTCGCCGACCACGACATCGATGCCCACCCCGCGGTCCCGGGCCATCGCCTGCGCGGCCACGGCCGCGTCGATGCGCTCGTGGTCGGTGATGGCGATGACGTCGAGGTCGCCGCGCGCGGCGACGTGGTCGAGGATGCTGGCGACGTCGGCGATCCCGTCCGAGGCGATCGTGTGGATGTGGAGATCGGCTCGGCCGTATCGCTCGGTCGCCGGCGGCTCGTTCATGTCGTACGCACTTCCGGCGACGACGCCTCGGGTGCTCCGGGTGCCACGGGCGTTTCCGATGCTCCGGCGGCTGCCGCTGCGCGCTCCAGGTCCGGCCAGATCGGGAAGAACACCGCCCACCACTGCTCCGGGGCGTCCTCGACGATGCGCTCGAATGCCCGCGCGAGGCCGGCCATCGTCGTGGTCACGCGCTCGCGACGGCTGCCATCGGTGGGCGTCGTCACGGGTTCGAGTCGGCCCTTGTAGCGGCCGATGCCCGTCCGGCGAACGCCCATCACGAACAAGGGCGCGCCGCTCTCCACGCCGAGCATGGCGGGCCCGAGCGGCAACTGCGCCGGTGCCCCGAACAGCTCTGTCAGCACCCCGCCACCGGTCAGGTCCCGGTCCCCCACGAGCCCGACGCTCGTCCCGGTCCGCAGCGCCGCCTGGAGCTCGCGGCGCGCCTCCCGCAGGCCCACGATGCGGACGCCGACCGCGCCGCGGGTCCGCACGAACCAGTCCTGGAGGCGCGGGTCGTCGATGGTCTCCATGGGCGCGACCGCACCCCCGACTCGCGACGCAAGCAGGATGGCGGGGAGCTCGATCGCCCCGAAATGCAGCCCCACGAAGATCGAAGCGCGTCCGGGCGTGAACGCGGCCGCGACCAGGTCAGGGGTCTCGATGTCCATCCGTTCGTCGACGTCGCCCGGACGCAGACCCGGAGTCCGGACCACCTCGAGGTAGTAGCGCGCCGCGTGCCGGTAAGCGAGCCGCACGAGACGCTCCAGGGCCCGCGGATCGGTGGCGGCCGCCCGGACGCCCGGCGTGCCCCGGCCGCGACGAGCCAGGTCCTCGGCGACGCGGCGCAGGTTCCGGCGCGCCTGGGCCGCGCGATCGGGCGTGGCGCGATACCAGACGTCGCCCGCGAACTCAGCCAGTGGGACCAGGAGGCGCTCCGGCAGACGGCAGGCCAGCCATGACGCCAGGAGCAGCAACCGGACGCTCACCCAGCTGCGGACGGTTCGCACGGTCAGGCGAACTCCGGGGCCGGGCCCGGATCGGCGATGCCCGCCTGCATCAGGGTCGCACGCCGCTCGAGGTCGGCGGCCTCCTCCGGCGTGGCCGGCCAGATCGGCTTGAAGCTGTACCACTGGTCCGGCGCCGCAGCGACGGTGGTCGCGAGCGCGTCGGCGATCGCCTGGGTCGCGCGCTGGAGCTCGGCCGGGTCGCCCGAGTCGAGGTCGATCGGACCCGGCCATGTCACGAGGAATGTCCCATCGGGCCGGCGCCGGATCGTGATCGGCAGGATGCGGGAGCCGGTCTTGGCGGCCAGCGTCGCCGGCCCCGCGGGCAACGCGGTCCACTGCCCGAAGAGTTTCACGGGGATCCCGTCGGACCGGTACCCCCAGTCAACGAGCAGGCCAAGCATCTCGCGCCGGCGGAGGACTCCGAAGATCGCCCGCAGGTTGCGCCAGCCGATGATGCGCACCCCCCAGGCCTCGCGCTGGCTACGCAGCAGCTCGAACAGCTCCGGGAATGCCGAGTCATCGGCCAGGACGCTGATCGGCATCTCGTGGCGGGCGATCGCCGCTGCCACCGCATCGTTGCTGCCCACGTGACCGACGACGAAGATCATGCCGCCCCCGTTGGGCGCCTCGCGCCACAGCCGCTTGAACTCGCCGACATCGAGGTCCGGGACCATGGCCGCCCGCTCTTCAGGCGTGTCCGTGGGCAGGCGCATCAACTCGACGAGGTAGCGGCCGTAGCCGTAGTACGCGCGCAGCGCCATCGAGCGGACCTTGCGGTGGTCCGGCGGCAGGCCCAGGACGTTTCCGAAGTTGCGGTTCGACCAGCGCCGTTTGGTCGGCCAGGCAAGGTAGGACAACTGCGAGGCGCGCCCGATCAGAGTCGCCGCCGGCTTCGGCGGGACGGTGGCCAGGATCCACGAGATCGCCCGATATCCGGCCACCGCCGCGCGCTCGACGATGCGCGGGCTCGCGCCGTCCCCACGCCGGTGCGGGGCCTCGAGCCGGGGCTCCGGGACCCTTGTGGCGGCCCGTGGCCGGTCGTCGGCGGTCACAGCCCCGCGGTGGTCGCGACCTTGGCCCCGGTCTTGGCCGGGCTCCCGGCCAGCTTTCGGAGCTTGCGCTTCTCGGGCTTCTCGATCCCGACGAGCGTCTCGTTGTCCTCGCCGCGGATGAACGCCTCCACCCGGTTATAGGCGATGTCGTCATGGATCTGGTGCGGCGGGCTCTTCATGAAGTACGCCGACGGCGCAACGAGCGTGCCGGCAAGCCCACGATCGAGACCGAGCTTCAGGCAGCGGATGGCGTCGGTGATGACGCCCGCGCTGTTGGGGCTGTCCCAGACCTCGAGCTTGAGCTCGGCGTTGAGCGGCACGTCGCCGAACGTCGTGCCCTCCATCCGGATGTAGCACCACTTGCGGTCCTCGAGCCATGGCACGTGGTCACTCGGCCCGACGTGGACGTTGTCGGGGTCCATCTCGTAATCGAGCATCGAGGTGACCGCATTCGTCTTGGAGATCTTCTTGGACTCGAGGCGCTCGCGCTCCAGCATGTTGAGGAAGTCAGTGTTGCCGCCGAAGTTCAGCTGGTACGTGCGGTCGAGGCGGACGCCACGATCCATGAACAGGCGGGTCAGCACGCGGTGGCTGATCGTGGCGCCGACCTGGCTCTTGATGTCGTCGCCGATGACGGGCAGGCCGGCCTGCGCGAACCGGCGCTGCCAGTACGGCTCGCGCCCGATGAAGACGGGGATCGCGTTGACGAACCCGACGCCTGCGGCCAGTGCCTGCTCGGCGTACCACTTGGTCGCCTCCTCGCTGCCGACCGGCAGGTAGGAGACCATCACGTCGACCTCGCGCTCCTTGAGGATGCCGACGATGTCGGCCGTCTCGCCGGGCGCCTTCTCGATGATCTGCGACAGATACTTGCCGAGGCCGTCGTGGACCATGCCGCGCTCGACCGTGACGCCGGTGGGCCCGACGTTGTGGAACGCGTAGGTGTTGTTCGGCTTCGTGTAGATCGCCTCGGAGAGGTCCTTGCCGACCTTGTTCTTGTCGATGTCGAAGGCCGCGACGAAGTCGATGTCGCGGACGTGGTACCCGCCGAGATCGACGTGCATCAGGCCCGGGATGAAGTCATCGGCGTTCGCGTTCTCGTAGTAGTAGCGGCCCTGGACGAGGCTGCTGGCGCAGTTCCCGACACCGACGATCGCGACCCGGATCTTGCGGTCGCCGCGGCGTCCGGCGCCCGCCCACGTGTTGGACGGCTGCGAGCCGTTCTTGCCATTCCCGTTGGTTCCGTTCTTGCTCACGTGTTCGTCTCCGTTGGCTGGCTGGAGGCCTGTTGCCTCGCTTGACTGCGGACGTGGAGGATGCGTTGGATGACGGTGATGGTGGCGCCGACGGTGATGATCCCGAGGGCGATGAACAGGGCGAGCACGCCGGGGGCCATCGCCCCGCCGCCGGCTCCCGCGCCGACGGTGGCCGGCGCCGTGCCGAGCAGCCCCGCGAGGATCAGCCCAAGGCTGAGGACGACCAGGCGAACCTCACGCGGCATGATCCCGACGGCCGCCATGCCCGTCCCGGCCGTGAAGCCGAGGCCTTCCGACTTGGAGCGCGCGTAGCTGACCATCACGGCCGAGCCGAGAGCGGCGGCTGCCAGGAGCGGACCATCCGCGACGCCCACTGCCTGCAGGCCGGCCACGATGCCGATGTAGACGACCACCTCACCGGCCCGATCGAAGACCGAGTCCATGAACGCGCCGAGCTTGCTGACCTTGCCGGTAGCCCGGGCGAGGGTGCCATCGAACATGTCGAAGGCGCCACCGACGAAGACGATGATCCCGCCGACGAGCCAGAGCTGCATGGCCAGCAGCACGGCGCCGACCACGGTGATCCCGAACCCGATGAGGGTCAGGCCGTCGGGCGTGAGGCCGGCGCGGCCCATCGCCAGGGCCAGGGGAACGAACGCGTTCTTGAATCGAGACCGGGTTTCGTTCGAGATGGTCATCCGGCGGCTGCCCGGCTCGCGATGCCCAGGATCGCGCGTTCGCGCGCGGCGACCTCGCCGAATGCCTCGGGGCGCAGGGTGCAGATCGTCTCGCGACCGACGCGGCGTGTCGCGACGAGACCGGCGACACGCAGCCGCTTGAGGTGGTGACTGACCAGGGGCTGACTGAGACCGACGTGCGCGATGAGCTCGGCCACGCTCGACTCGCCTTCCGCCAGGCGGCGGACGATGCGCAGCCGATTCACGTCGGCGAGGGCCTTGTGGAAGGTGCGCAGCTCGCGCAGGTCGTCGGGCTGCACGACGATCGAGGCGATGGTGGTGCGAAAGCGGGCGGGGGTCGGCAAGGGCGGTGGATCTCCGAGACCGGGGTGCGATCCGCGGAATGAGGTTTCCGCGGGACGACGCATCAACGCCGGTTGATATCAATGGATGTTGATGCAATGGCGCGCTCGTGTCAAGCCCAGCCCTTGACAAGTAGCATCAGCCGATGCAGTCCTCCCCACCCCCCGGTCGTGCCCGCGCGAGCGTGGCGCGCTCGGCCTACCGGCACTATGAGGATCCACCGACGTACGGCGACAAGCACATCGGTTTCCGGGTCGCCTCGCAGTGACCGGGACGCCCGAGCGGCTCCGCGGCGATGAACCTCCGCTAGACACTCCCGCCATGGACAGGGGTTCGGCCTACGCGTTGCTCGCGGTGTTCGGGGCCGGAGTGTTCCTCGCGGGCCTGGAGCTGATGATCACGGCGGTCGCGTTGCCATCGATCCTGGCCGACCTCGTTGACGCAGACGGGACCTCGGCCTGGATCGAGCTGCGCAAGGCGAGCTGGATCATCAACGGCTATCTGCTCGTGTACATCCTGATGATGCCGCTCGCCGGCCGGATCGCCGACCTGTGGGGGGCCAGACGGCCGTTCATCGCCGCGCTCGCGATCTTCACGCTCGGCAGCGCACTTGCCGGCATGGCCCAGAACCTGGACCAGCTCATCGCCGCGCGGCTCGTCCAGGCCGCGGGTGGCGGGATCCTCGTCCCGGTCGGGACCGCGGCAGCGGCCCACCTCTTCGCGGGCGGAGCCCGGCCGCGGGCGCTCGGGGTCATCGGCGCCCTGACGTTCCTGGGCATGGCCGCCGGGCCGTTTCTCGGGGCGGCCATCCTCTCGGCGGTGCACCCCGAGGAGGCCCTGATCCGTGCCGGCCTCGCCAACTCCGCGATCGCCGACATCGCCAGCCCGGCGTGGCCGAGCCGGCCGGTTGGACGTCGTGGGCGCCGCGCTCTTCGGGATCGCGTTGGCCGCCGGCTTAATCGCGCTGACCCTGCTTGGTGCGACCTCGATCGCCGGCACGGACCTGGACCCGGGGACCGTCTCGGCCGGTCTGGGCGTGCTCGCCTTCGCGGCCACCCTACTCGCCATCGTACGAGCGCTGCGTACGGACGACCCGTTCCTCGACGTCCGCCTGTTCCGCAGCCGCTCGTTCAGCGCGGCCTCTCTCGTGTCTCTCCTGACCGGTTACGCGTTCGCTACTGCGATCATCGGTGGGGCCGTGTTCGTCGATCGCGTGCTGTACGGCGGTCACGATGAGCAGCGCCTGGCACTGGGTTCGCTGGCGGCGGCCACCGCGGTCGGGGCGCTCGTGTCCGGGTTCGCGGTCCGGGTCGCGAGCTACAGCGTCGTCACCCTCCTCGGGCTGGCGTTGAGCGTCGCCGGACTGGCCGCGATGGCCATGTGGGACCCGACGACGGACATCCGCGCGGCCGCGCTCGCCCTGGGCGTCTTCGGCTTCGGGTTCGGCCTGTCGGTGACGCCCCGCTCCACGGCCGCGGTCGAGGCTGCGGGCCGAACGGCCTTCGGTGTCGCGTCGTCGGTAGTCACGGTCGCCCGGATGCTCGGCATGGCGATCGGGCTCGCGGTGCTGACCGCATACGGGTCCACGACGATCGATCGCCTATCGGCCGACATCTACTCCAGGCCCGATGCCTACCTCGCGTTCATCCCGGAGAACCTCCGCGACCGGCCGTTACGCGACCCGCTGGTCGTCGAGGCGCTCGAGTCGTGGGCCGCGCGCGAGGCCGCCACCATCATGGTCGGGCGGTTCGTCGTCGCGGCGCTCGTGACGGTCGCGGCCATCGCGCCGGCGCTGGCCCTTGGTGCCGCGACGCGCCGGGGGCCGGCGCCGGCGGACGACCCGTCGCCACGCGACGACCCGCGTATGCTGGCCGGCGATGGCAGCAAAGACCCCGGCGTCATCTTCTGATCGGCCGACCGGCCGCGCCGGCGAGCCCGTCGCCCGTCATCGCCCGCCGGTAGCGGAGCCGGGTCCCGGCACGGTGCGTGTCGCCGCGTCCATCGAGGGCAGGGCCGAGGAATGGGAGGGCACGACCGCCCTCGCCAAGCTTCCGGAGCTCCTGCGCCACTCCGACGCGTCGGTGTGGGTGGACCTGACCGGACCGTCCGCCGACCAGGTGCAGCAGGTCGGCGAGCTCCTTGCGCTGCATCCGCTCATCGTCGAGGACATCCTCGAGGGCAACCAGCGGGCCAAGATCGAGCTGACGGACGGGGTCGTCCACATCGTGATGTTCGACCTCGAATACACCGACGAGGTCGTGATCACCGAGATCGACCTCGTGCTCGGACTCGGGTTCCTGATGACGGCGCACGATCGGACCTGGGACCCGCGCGCCTCGCATCACCTGCGCTCTGGCGTGGGGCCGATGCTCAAGCATGGTCCGGACCACCTGTTGTGGGCGATCTCGGATGACCTCGTCGACAGCTACTTCCCGTTCGCGGACCGGATCGGCGATGCCATCGACGAGGTCCAGGACGAGGTCGTCCTGACGGCGAACCCCGACGCGCTCCAGCGCCTGTTCCACCTCAAGCGCAAGCTCATCGAGGTGCGCCGACACGTGGGACCCGTGCGCGAGGTCTTCAACCAGCTCACGAACCGCGAGACCCCGCTCATCGACCCAGAGGAGATCGTCTACTTCCGCGACATCTACGATCACATCATCCGCCTGACCGACGAGCTGGATAACTATCGCGAGCTTGCCGCGGCGACCCTCGACGTCTACCTGACCCAGGTCAACAACAACCTCTCGATCATCATGAAGCGACTGACCGGCGTGACGGTCATCCTCGCGGGCATCGGCGCGGTGGGGGGCCTGTTCGGGATGAGCGAGGCGGTCAACGCCGGCGGGTTCTGGGTCGTGACCGGAGCCACGGTCATCGGAGCGACCGCCCTCGCGCTGTTCCTGCGGCGGATCGGCTGGATCTAGGCTCCCGGTTCGGCTAACAGGCCCGCGGCTTGGCGTCCGGGTGGGCGTCGGCCGGATCGGCGGGGCCGCTGGATAGCGGCTTGGCGATGACCTGGGTCTTGCCGGGTGTGCCCTTCGGGCCTTCCGAGGTCTGGAGCCACAGCTCCTCGGAATCGGCGGCGATCGCGTCATCGAGATCGGTCTGGCCACGCCGGACCTCGACGATCTCGTAGAGGAAGAGCTGGTCGTCGCTCGTCCAGACCTCGACGACGCTGCCGCGCTGTTCGGGTGCTCGGGTCTTGAGCAGAGGCTCGAACATGCCGGGCCTGGCGTGTGCGAACAGGTAGATCGCGCGGTCCTGCCCTGGCTGGTAGAGCTCCTTGATGTACATCGCGACGTCGCACGGCGGATACCCGGCCGGGCCCTTGATGACCGGCATGTCGATGTCGAGCGCTGCGATGCGGACGCGCGTCGCGACCCGGTTCGGGTCCGGGCTCGCGGTCGGGGGCGCCGGTGTAGGCGTCCCGATCGGCGGGAGTGTGACGCGCGGTGTCGGCGTGGGGGTCGCCACCGCGGTCGCTCGCGGCGAGGCGGTGGCGACCGGCTCCGCAGCGACGGGGACCGTGTAGGTCAGCAGGCCTGCCGCGAGCAGCGTGACGCCACCCGCCGTGAGCAGGGCCGGCAGCAATCGGGTGCGAAAGAAATCGAAGCGGTCGCCCATGAGAGCGGAAGCGTAGCCGCAGCATCTTCGTCACGCTTCCGACCGTCCGTACTGGTACCCTCCGCGCGATCATGTGGCCACGCTTGTCGATCATCGCCGGCCTGCTCGCCGGCGTCGCCGTCGCGCTGCTCGTGCTCGGGGGGATCCTCGCCTTCGCCCCCGAACGCGGGTCTGCGGCCACGCCCGCGCCCGTGCCATCGGTGACGATCCCGATCCTTTCCCCGTCGCCGGCCGGAGGGTCGTCGCCGGGTGCCTCGGGTTCCGGAGCGTCGCCGACAGCAGGCGCCTCGGGCTCCGGGTCGGCCGGCCTGTTCCATGTCGGTGAGCCCGCCCCCGCGCTTGTCGTGCCCCAGGTCGGCGGAGGCACGATCGACCTCGCGAACCTGCGTGGCAAGCCGGTCTGGGTCAACTTCATGGGCACCTATTGCCCGCCCTGCCTCGACGAGTTCCCGCTCATGAACGGCTTCGCGGCCCGCTATGCCGACGACGGCCTCGTCGTCCTGGCGATCGACGTCAAGGAGGAGGAAGGCGCCGTCGCAGCCTTCGCCGAGAGGCTGTCGGCCACGTTTCCCATCGGGCTCGACAGCGACGGCTCCGCGCAGGCGCGCTGGGAGGCGCTGGCGCTCGATCATGCCGGGCGTCGACGTCACGCCGTGACCGCGGCCGACGAGCCGCCGTCGATCTCGTCGCCGGCCGAGCTCGCCCGAGGGCTGGACGCCCTGGCGGCCGCTTCGGCGCCGCTCCTGGTCGTGGCCGATTTCGATGGAACACTGGCGGTCGGGGCGCGCGACCCCGCGGTCGCGGTCATCGAGCCCGTCGCGCAGCGCGGACTGCGGGCACTCGCGCGAGTGGCGACCGAGCGACCTGCGCGCCTCCACGTCGCGGTCCTGACCGGGCGGGTCGTGTCGGACGTCGTGGCCCGCGTCCGGGTCGGTGGCGTGGAGTACCTGGGCGACCATGGCCTCGAGCACGGCACGCTGGCGCGCGGCGCGCGGGCGGAGCACCTTCGGGTGGTCACCGATCGGGCCTTCGACGCCCACCGCTCGTCGGCGGCGAACCTGGCCGACGCCGTGGCGGACGAGCTGGGATCGCCCCCCTGGCTGTTCGTGGAGCGCAAGGGACCGTCGGTGGCGTTCCACGTTCGCCAGGCCGACGATGTCGCGGTGGCCCGGGCGGCCGTGGTCGCCGCCATCGCGACGGTTGAGACCCGTGAGGGACTGCGCGACCACGGTCTCGCCCACTACCGTGGTCGGACGGTCGTGGACCTGCGCCCGGCCCATGCCGGTGGCAAGCGCGAGGCCGTCGAGCGACTGCTCGAGCGACACCGGCCAGGCGCCGTCGTCGTGCTGGGCGACGAATTGAGCGACGTGGACGCATTCGAGGCCGTGATCGCAGCTCGGCGGGCGAATGCGGCCATCGTCGGCACGACGGTGGCCGTCCAGGGCGCCCGGAGGCCAGCTCCCAACGAACTCCTGCGGGTCGCCGACCTCTACCTCGGGTCACCCCGCGAGGTCGGTCGGCTGCTCCTCGCCCTGGCGCAGCGTCTGTAGCTGCCACCACCGGCGGCCGTGGCTCAGGTCCCGGCGATGCCCGCCGTGCCCAGCAGCGCCTGGGCAGCCTGGTCCACGATCCCGAGCAGCGCCGATGGGAACAACCCCAGCAAGATCGTCAGGACCGTCGCGGCCGCGAGGCCGCCCCACATGAGCGCACCGTGGCGGAGCGCCGGCGCGTCGGTCGCGGGATCGCGCATGAACATGTACACGACGACGCGCAGGTAGTAGAAGGCGGCAACGGCGGCGTTGAGGACCACCAGGACCGCCAGCCACGTCAGCGCTCCGCCGGCCTGCACGGCGGCCACGATGATCTCGTACTTGGCGAAGAACCCGGCGGTCGGCGGGATCCCGATGAGCGACAGCAGGAACAGCGTCATGAGCACGGTGAGCAGGGGTTCGCGCCGGCCGAGCCCGGCGAACGTGTCGAGTTGGGAGGTCACCCCCGCGCGCTTCTGGAGCGCGGCGATCACCGCGAATGCCCCGAGGTTCATGAACGCGTAGGCGGCGAGATAGAAGAGCAGGCCCGACAGGCCCTGGAGCTCGCCGGCCGCATACGCTGCGAGCCCGACGAGCATGTAGCCGGTGTGCGCGATCGAGCTGTAGCCGAGCATCCGCTTGACGTTGTCCTGCGTGAGCGCCACGAGGTTGCCGAGCGTCATCGTGAAGGCGGCCAGGATGATGACCACCGGGAGCCACACGTCGGCGAGTGGCCCCAGCGCCTCCACGAAGAGCCGAAGGATCAGGGCGAACGCGCCGATCTTGGGTCCCACCGAGAGATATCCCGTCACCGGTGTCGGCGAGCCCTGGTACGCATCCGGGGTCCAGTAATGGAACGGCACGGCCGCGATCTTGAACGCGACACCCGTCGTCATGAACGCGAGGCCCATCGCCAGGCCCGCCGACAGGGGAGCCTCACCAGCGACGATCGCCCCGAGCTTGGCCGCGATGCCGTCCGTGCCGGCCACGAGCGTCGTCCCGGTCAGGCCCCAGACGAAGGCCAGCCCGAACAGGAAGATGGCCGAGCTGAACGAGCCGAGTAGGAAGTACTTGATGGCGCCCTCGGTGGAGAAGCCATCGGTCTTGTGGTAGCCGGCGAGGAGGTAGCCCGGCAGGACCATGAGCTCGAGGCCGAGGAAGAGCAGCAACAGATCGCTGGAGCCGGCGAGCAGCATCGCGCCGCTCATCGCGAAGATCAGCACGGTCGCGAACTCCGCCACCGGCAGGCCGCGTGGCAGCAGGTAGTCGGGGGCGAACAGGATCGTCATCACGATGACGGCGATGAACAGGATGTCGAGGAACGTGGTCAACGGGTCGACGGTGTACGAGCCGCCGAAGGCCGTCGCCTCCGTGCCACCGACCGAGAGCGTCACGACAGCGGTCAGGGCGAGTCCGACGAGCGCGGTCGCCACCGCCGGACCGGACCGGCCGGGCCGGATCAGGTCCACGACGAGGACGGCGGCAGCCGTCAGCACGGCCGCGATGAGCGGGGCGATGGTGATGAAGTCCTGGGCAATCAATGGGCGCCGCCTTCGGCGGCCACGGTCCCGGCAGGCTCCGACCGACCCGGCCGCAGGGCGAACGCGATCCGAGCGATCACGGCCAGCACGACGATCCCGACAGCGATCAGCACGACGTTCGGCTCGACCGGCAGCGGCGTCCCTGTTGCGGCGGCGCCGAGCGTTTCACGGACGGTCCCCTGAACGAGGTCGAGCAGCAGCCGCGGCTGCAAGCCGAAGACGACGATCAGCGTCGCCAGTGGCACGAGGGTCAGGATCTCGATCGGGGTCATGTCCGCGAGGTGATCCCCAAGACTGGCGATGAACTCGGAGACCTCGCCGAATACGATGCGTCCATACATGTACAGCAGGTACCCCGCCGCCAGCACCATCACGAAGGCCGCGACCGTCGCCGCCAGCGGGCTGACATCGAACGTGCCGACCAGCGTGAGAAACTCCCCGACGAAGCCGGAGAGGCCCGGTAGCCCGCCCGAGGCGAAGACGAAGAATCCGAACACGGCGGCCCATACCGGCATCCGCGCCGCCAGCCCGCCCATCTTCGCGATCGTCCGGTCGTGGGTCCGCTCGTAGATCACACCGACCAGCAGGAACAGGCCGCCGGTGATCAGCCCGTGATTGATCATCTGGAGGATGGCGCCCTGGACCCCCTGCTCGGTGAACACGAACAGGCCCAGCGTCACGAACCCCATGTGGCTGACCGATGAGAAGGCGACGAGCCGTTTGAGGTCCGGTTGGACGAGCGCCACGATCGCGCCGTAGATGATCGCGATCAGCGAGAGCACGATGACCACCGGGGCGAACGTCAGGGCCGCGTCCGGGAACAGCGGCACCGCGAAGCGGATCAATCCGTACGCGCCAAGCTTGAGCATGATCGCGGCCAGGATCACGGAGCCCGCGGTCGGCGCCTCCGTGTGGGCGTCTGGCAGCCACGTGTGGAACGGGAACATGGGGACCTTGATCGCGAACGCCAGGAAGAAGGCCAGGAATGCGCCTACCTGGAGGGCCGACGAGAAGCCGCCGCCACCCGCAAAGGTGCGCAAGGTCTCGAAGTCGAAGGCGCCAGCCCACGACCCGCCATTGGCCGCCTGGTAGGCGAACGCTGTTGCCAGGATCGCCACGAGCATCAGCAGCGACCCGACGAGCGTGTACAGGACGAACTTGATGGTCGCGTAGATCCGGTTCGCGCCGCCCCAGATGCCGATGATCAGGTACATCGGGACCAGGACGATCTCCCAGAAGATGTAGAAGAGGAACATGTCCAGGGCGAGGAACACCCCGATCATCCCGACCTCGAGGACCAGGAAGCTGATCATGTATTCCTTGATCCGGGTCTGGATCGGGTTCCAGCTCGCGAGGATGGAGATCCATGTCAGCGTGGTCGTGAGCACGACGAGAGCCGCCGATAGCCCATCCACGCCGAGCTTGTACTGGATGCCGAAGGCCGGGATCCAGTCGTACACCTCCACGTAGAGGAACTGCGTACCCAGCCGGCCCGGCAGGTAGCCGATCAGCAGGAACAGCGAGACGACCCACGTGGCGAGCGCGAACCCGAGTGCGACCTGCCGGGTGAGCGTGGACGGCAGGATCGCCACCACCAACGCCCCGACCAGCGGCAGGAACGTGACCAAGGACAGGATCGGGAACGCGGCGAGGGTCATCGCGGGTTCCCGACGAGGATCAGGTACGAGCCGGCCATGACGATCAGGCCCAGCGCGATGCCGAGCGCGTAGTTCTGGACTCGACCGGTCTGCACGCGCCGCAGCCCGCGCCCGGCACCGACCGTGGCCCGGCCGACATCGTTGACGGTCCCGTCGACCACCTCCCGATCGAACCACCACATGGCGGCTGCGATGCGACCCCCGATGACGATGAACAGCAGGTGGTAGAGCTCGTCGAACCACCACTTGTTGAGCGACGCCCGATACAGGAACGCCAGGCCAGGGCGGGAGCTGATCTCGCGCACCCGTTCAGGGCGGGCCGGCAGGCGCAAAGCCCCGAGATCGGCGCCGAACAAGCGCCAGGCCAGGGCCACGCCGACTGCCGCGACCGTGACGCTCGCAAGGATCAGGATGCCGTCGATGCCGAACAGCGCGTACGGTTCGTGCGGGAGCTGAAGCAGTTCTTCGGTCGAATGGTGGAAGACCGGTTCCAGCCAGTGATGGAGGGTGCTGTCACCGAACGGAAGGCCCAGCACCAATCCCAGGAAGATGGACGGGATCGCCAGGAGGATGAGCGGGACGGTCATGACCCGCGGTGACTCGTGGATGCGGTCCCAGAGCTCCCGGGGCCCGCGGAAGGTGCCCCAGAACGTCATGCCCATCAGCCGGAACATGTAGAAGGCCGTCAGGAACGCGACGAACAGGCCGATCCCCCAGACCCAGTAGAAGCCGAACTTGAAGGCCTCACCCAGGATCTCGTCCTTGCTGAAGAAGCCCGCCAGCGGCGGGATGCCGGAGATCGCGATGGAGCCGATGAACATCGTCGCGTAGGTGATCGGGATCTTCTCGGCCAGGCCGCCCATGCGGCGCATGTCCTGCTCTTCGTGGACGGCGTGGATGACCGACCCGGAGCCCAGGAACAGCAGGCCCTTGAAGAAGCCGTGGGTCATGAGGTGGAAGATCGCGGCGGTGAACGCACCCACCCCGAGCGCCGCGAACATGTAGCCGAGCTGGCTCAGGGTGGAATAGGCGAGGACGCGCTTGATGTCGGTCTGGGTCATGGCGATCGTCGCCGCGAGGATGGCCGTGAAGATGCCGATCGCGGCAACCACGACCATCGCGTCCGGGGCCGAGGCGAACAGCTCGTTCGACCGGGCGACCAGGTACACGCCGGCATTGACCATCGTTGCCGCATGGATGAGCGCCGAGACGGGGGTCGGGCCCTCCATCGCGTCGGGAAGCCAGACGTGGAGCGGGAACTGGGCGCTCTTGCCCATGGCTCCGGCGAACACGAGCAGTGCGGTCGCGAACAGCGGGATCGGGTTGGCGTCGCCCGCCTCGAGCATCGTGTGGATCGACTCTCGGATGTTCAGCGTCGCTTCGCCGACGGCACCCGTATTGACCCAGATGGCCATGATCCCGAGCGCGAAACCGATGTCGCCGACGCGGTTGACGATGAACGCCTTCTTCGCCGCCAGTGCCGCCGAGCGCTTGCGGTACCAGAAGCCGATGAGCAGGTAGCTGCACAGGCCGACCAGCTCCCACGCCACGAACACCACGAGCCACGAATCCGCGAGGACCAGCAGCAGCATCGAGAACATGAACAGGTTCAGGTAGGCGAAGAACCGCCAGTAGCCCGGGTCGTGGCTCATGTAGCCGACCGAGTAGATGTGGACGAGCAGGCCGATCGTCGTAACCACGATCAGCAGGCACGCGGTCAGCGAGTCGACGACGAAGCCGACCTCGACCACGAAGTCGCCGGCCGGGATCCAGGTGAACCAGTGGAGGGCGTAGCCGTGCGCCTCCTCGGATCCCTCCAGCAGCGGCGCGGCGCCGGTCAGCACCTGGAAGGCCAGGGCCATCGCGATGGCCCACGCGCCGAAGATCACGAGCACCGGGATCCAGTGTGCCTGCTTGCCAAGCCGCCGCCCGATGAGCGCCGTGACCGCAAAGCCTGCGAGCGGCAGGATGACAAGCAGCGGGATCAGCGATTCGAGCGTCACCGCGCACTGCCTCGCACGGCGCGCCGGACTGTTCGCCTCATCGCGACATCGCGTCGTATTCGTCGACGAGTGGGGTCTTCTTGTTTCGGTAGATCGCGATGACGATGGCCAGCCCGACCGTGGCCTCGGCGGCGGCCACCGCCATGACCATGAGGGCGATGACGGATCCCTGGGCCTGCGCGTCGGTGGCCGGACTGAACGCCGCGAAGGCCACGATGGCGAGATTCACGGCGTTGAGCATCAGCTCGATCGACATCAGCATGCTGATGGCATTGCGCCGGGCCAGGAAGCCGAAGGAGCCGATGGCGAAGAGGATCCCGGAGAGGATCAGGTAGGCATCGAGGCTGTCGCTCATGGCGGGCCGCCCGGCTCGCGCTTGGCCAGGAACACGCCGCCGATCACGGCCGCGAGCAGCAGGACGCTGACGATCTCGAACGGGAACACGAACTGCTCGAACAGGACCTCCGACATCCGGTCGGTGGCCAGGCGCACGCGCTCGGTCAGCTCACCCCAGTCCGTCGCCACCACGGCCAGCGCGATGAGGATGGCGACGACCACGGCTGCGATCGCCGCCGGCACGGCCTGGGTCTGGAAGACCAGCCGGCTCGGAGCGTCCTTGGTCTGGGTCAGCATGATCGCGAAGAGGATCAGCACGCTGATCGCGCCGATGTAGACGATGACCTGGGCGGCCCCGAGCAGCGGGGCCCCCATCAGCACGTAGATCCCGGCCAGGGCGAGAAAGCACACGATCATCGCGAGGCCGCAACGGATGATGTCGCGCATCGTCACGACCAGGAGCCCGGAGCCCAGCATCACCGCGGAGAGGATCCACAGGAGGGCGTCGTCCCAGTCCTGGCCCAGCACGATCAGCATGAGGGCTGCGACGCTGAGGACAGCGCCCATGATGACGAGCGCGATGAGGATCGGGACGAGCTTCGCGAGCACCGTCCGGCCTACTCGTGCCCGCCTGGACCGAGGGCCGCGACCGCACCGTGATCGTGGCCGTGGTCGTGCCCGTTGCCCCCGTGTCCGTTCCCGCCCGCGCCGATCGCGCCCGGCGTCGGCACGCCCGAGATCGTGGGTGGCAGCATCGGCAGCATGCGCCCCGGGTCGATGATCCGGCCGTCGGCCGCCGCCCGCGTCGCCCAGTCGCGCTCGCGCCGGATGTAGGTGACCTCGGTCTCGCGGTCGATGGCCGCGAGCGCCATGAGGTCGATGTTCGGTTCGTCGCGGCCCGTGTGGGCGAGCTCGAAGTCGGCGCCGTCGCGCAGTGCGTCGTACGGACAGGCGTCGACGCAGATCCCGCACAGGATGCAGCGGCTCTCGTCGACCTCGTACTTCTCGAGCACCCGCGGCTTCGGCATCAGGGCGCCGGTCGGGCATGTCTCGGCGCAGCGCCCACAGGACACGCACGGAGTGTCGTTGAGGCTCATGTCGAGCGGCGTCGTGACGAGCGTGTCGAAGCCGATGCGCATGAAGTCGTAGCACGCCGCCCCGACGACCTCGGCGCACACGTTCGCGCATCGCCCGCAGTCGATGCAGCGGGAGGGCTCGCGGAGGATGAACGCGTGTGAATCGTCGCGGATGTAGTCGTGGTTGATGCCGGTGAACCGGTTCTCCGTCACCGAGCGGTAGCCGGCGCCCTGGTGGTTCTGCGGTTCCAGGGTCTTGAGCGTCGTCCCGTACTCGATGCCGAGCCGTCGCAGGTCGCAGAAGCCGATCGCCTCGCACGTGCACTGGAGGCAGCGGGTCGATTCGGCGATGGCCGCCTCGGGCGTGTACGGCAGCTCGTACTCGATGTAGCTCCGGTTGCGCATCTCGGCGGGCAGGGCCTGCAACCGGTAGCGCGATTCCTTCATCTCGGCGGTGAACGGCACGATCGACAGGAACTCCGGCTGGGGCTCGGCCAGCGTCTGGCGGGTGCGGATGGCGTCGAGATCCATGCCCTTGAGGAAGGCGTCCACGGCATACGCCGCGCGACGGCCCTCGGCGATGGCCTCGACCACCGTCGCCGCGCCGATCCGCACGTCCCCTGTGCCGAAGACGCCGGGACGGCCGGTCGAGAACGTCACGGAGTCGGCCTTGAGGCGTCGCTGCTTGGTGGCCTCGGGGCCCTCATTGCCGGGCTGGGCCAGCCAATCGAGCTCGGGCCCCTGGCCGATGGCCAGCAACACCCGGTCGCACGGGATCGTGAACTCGGTCCCCGGCGCGGGCTCCGGCCGGCGCCGGCCGGACGCGTCGGGCTCACCGAGCTGCATCCGGATGAATTCGACGCCCGTCACCTTGCCGGTCGTCTCGTCCGTGATGACGCGCGTCGGCCCGGCCTGGAAGATGGCCGTGACGCCTTCCTCGATCGCCTCGTGGACCTCGTCGGCCGCCGGCATGTCCTTCATGTCGCGGCGGTAGACGAGCGTGACCTCGCCGGCACCCTGGCGGACCGATGTCCGAGAGCAGTCCATGGAGGTGAAGCCGCCGCCGATGACCACGACGCGCTTGCCGACGTGATCCGGGTAGGGCAGGCCGAGGGTCGCGGTGCGCAGGTACTCGAGCCCGTCGATGACGCCGTCAGCGTCCTCGTTCGGGATCCCGAGCTTGTTCGTGTCGTAGCAGCCGATCGCGACGACGACCGAGTCGAAGCCCTGCATCGTCAGGTCGTCGAGCGTGAAGTCGCGCCCGAGTCCGGCGTTGGTGACCATCTTCGCGCCGAGGCGCATGACCGACTCGTACTCGGCCTCGAGGACCTCGACCTTGGGCAGGCGGTACTGCGGGATGCCGTAGCGGAGCATGCCGCCGGGCGCCGGGTCGCGCTCGAACACCGTGACGTCGTGGCCGGCGATCAACAGGTAATACGCGGCAGCCATTCCGGCCGGCCCGGAACCGATCACCGCGGCTGTGCGCCCCGACTTCGCCTGCTGCTCGAACGGGACCGGCGGATCGACCCCTTCGTCCAGCTGCGCCTTGAGGACCTGGTCTCCGGCGTAACGGTGCGTATCGCGGATGGCGATGGCCTCATCGACCTCATCGCGTCGGCAGTGCTCCTCGCACGGCGCCGGGCAGACCCGACCGAGGACGGACGGGAACGGGATCGTTCGCTTGAAGATGCGGGCCGACTCGCGGAAGTTGCCCTCGGCGTTCGCCTTGAGGAAGCCCGGGATGTCGATGTGGCTCGGGCACTTGTTCTGGCAAGGCGGCAGGCAGTACGCGTTGTGGTCGCTGAAGATCAGCTCGAGGTTCGTCCGGCGCAGCCGGCGGATCGTCTCGGTCTGGGTCTGGACCTTCATCTCGGGCTCGCACGTGCGCGAGCACGAGATCGGCGGGTGCTCCTCGCCCTCGACCTCGACGACGCACATCCGGCACGCACCGAATCCCGGCAGCTTTGGTTCGTAGCACAGGGTCGGGATCTCGATCCCGTTGTCGCGGCAGACCTCGAGGATCGTCTGGCCCTCGAAGCCCTCGACGATGCGGCCGTCGACCTCGATGCGGATCCGCGGCGTCGACTGGGGGCGCTGTGGCGACTGTGTGTCGAGCAGGCGATCGGCCAGCGACTCCGGGGACGCATCCGGGGACGCCGCGGTCGTGGCGGGGCTGCGCTCTGGACGGGCCAGGGTGTCGGTCATCGGGGGGCCTCGGTCGATGCCGGCTGGGGACGGCGGGCAGGGTCGAAGTCGGACCCGAAGTATCGCATCCCGCTGGTCAGCGGGAGGGTGGCCAGCCGTTCGTGGTCGCACAGGGCGGATGCCACGATGTCGGTCGCGAGGTCCGTCGCGAGCTCCATGTCGACCGGCCGCAGCAGGCCGTCCTCGCGCCGCGCGACGATCTCGGCGAGACGCTTGACGCCGATCCGGCACGGGATGGACTTCCCGCAGGCCTCGTTCGAACAGAACCGCGTCAGGACGCCGACGAGCTCGAGCAGGTCGGTCCGGTCGTCGACGACCACGACGGAGCCCGATCCGAGATGGGCACCGGCCGCGCGCAGGGGCTCGAAGTCGTACGGCGTATCGAGCGCATCCGGTGGCAGCAGCCCGCCGGACGGGCCGCCGATCAGCACCGCTTTGATCGACCGGCCGGCCGGCAGCTCGCCGCCGAGGCCGAGGACCTCGCGCAGCGGCGTGCCGAGTGGGACCTCGGCGACCCCGTTCTCGCCCCCGGGCGTGCGCACCTGCACGAGCACCGTGCCCGGGCTGCCGGTCGTGCCGGTCGCCCGGAAGGCCGAGGCGCCTTCGCTCACGATCCAGGGCACGGCGGCAAGGGTCTGGACGTTGTGGACGAGGGTCGGCCGGTCGAAGAGCCCCGATTCGGCCGGATGCGGTGGTCGTTGCTCGGGCTGGCCGCGCTTACCCTCGAGCGCCTTGAGCAGGACGGTCTCCTCGCCGAGCATGTACGCGCCCTGGACCGGGCGGACGGTCATGTGGATGTCGTGCCCGGAGCCCGAGACGTCCTCTCCGACGAAGCCGGCGTCCGTCGCGGCGCCGATCGCCGCCGACAGGCTGGCGATGACGTCAGCGTCCTCTGCTCGCACGGCGATGAAGGCCTCGTTCGCGCCGATCGCGTATGCCGCGATGGCGGTGCCCTCGATCACGGAGAACGGATCCAGGAGCATCAGCGTGCGATCCGTGTGCGAGGCAGGGTCCGCCCCGTAGCCGTTCGCGACGACGTACCGCCGATCGGCGTCCGTGCTGGCCGCGGTCCGCCACTTCTCCCCGGCCGGGAAACCCGCGCCGCCACGACCGCGCAGCCCGGAGTCGGCGATCGTCGCGATGACCGCGGTCGGACCCAGGTCACGGATGGCGCGGCGCAGGCCGGCGAAGGCGCCCGCCGCGACGGCTTCGTCGAGATCCCTCGGGTCCTTGGCTCGCGCCCGCCCGAGGAGGATCGTCGGCCATCTGGCCGGCGTCTTCAGGATCTCGGTCATGTCAGGCCCGCGCCGGAGCGCCGGGGCGCCCGCCCCCGTCCAGCGCGGCATCGAGCGCCGCGAGATAGGTCGATTCGGCCGGCCGGTGCTCGTCCACGGCCTTCGCCTGCTCGGCCGACGCCGCCGGCTCGAAGCGCAGATGCGCGTAGTAGCTCGCCGTGCCGTAGATCATCGCGTACCACGCGCCGGTCTCGTGGCTGATCCGCTTGAGGGCCGCGACCGGCAGGTAGCCATAGGCCGCCTGGGTCGCCTCGAGGATGTCGAGCATCCGCGCCGGGTCGTGATCGTGCTCGTCCAGGATCGCGTCGACCTGCGCGAGATCGACCGGGGCGAACGGCAGGTAGGCGGGGTCGGGGACCACGCGGCCAGACCGCCGCAGCGCCGATTCCTCGCGACGCTCCCCGTAGGTCTCGGCCGCGCCCCAGTGGACATGGTAGCGGCCGCGGGTATCGATGCCGCCCATGTCGATGCACTCGATGGGGCACGCCTGGGCACACTGGAAGCACGTCTCGCACTTGAGCGTGCCCCACTCGTCGTAGAGCAGCTGGAGACGGCCCCGGAACTTGTGCGGGACGTCGAGCCGCACCTCCGGGTACATGACCGTGACCTTGGGCTCGAAGAACCGGCGCAGCGTCAGCGCCATGCCCTTCACGATGCCGAGGCCGGGGACGAAGCTCATGCGATGGCCCTCACCGACCCACGACGACGATCGCCGCCGCGGTCACGAACAGGTTGAGCAGGGACGCCGGCAGCAGCCACTTCCACGCGAAGTCCATCAGCTGGTCGATGCGGACGCGCGGGAGCGTGCCGCGCATCCACACGAATGTGAACACGAGCGTGTACGTCTTGAGCATGAACCAGAGGATACCGGCGACCCAGTCGAGCCCGATGTACGCCAGCGCACCGAGCATCGCAACGATGAACAGGTTCGCGAGCACGAAGCCGGCGAGAAGCGCCTGCCAGCCCTTGATGCGTGAGCTCGCGATCCAGAACGGGACAGCGAAGAGGATCGTCAGCACGACCGGGACGATCGTCGCCAAGAGCAGCAGGCCGATGCCCAGGTTGGCCGGGTCCAATGACAGCTCGACCGGCCACGGCCACGGGAACGGGGCATTCCAGCCGCCGAGGAACAGCGTGACGAACAGCGCCGAGACGATGAACACGTTCACGTACTCGGCGAAGAAGAAGAAGCCGAAGCGCATGCCCGAGTACTCGGTCGCGAAGCCCGCCACGATCTCGGAGTCGGCCTCCGTCAGGTCGAAGGGGGTGCGGTTCGCCTCGGCGGTCGCAGCGATGAAGAAGATCAGGGCGGCAAGCGGCTGCTGGAAGATGTACCAGTCGGTGAACCAGCCCGCCTGGTTCTCGGCGATCTGGTTCACGCTCATCGTGTCGGCAAGGAGGATCAGACCAACGACCGACAGCACCAGCGGGATCTCATAGCTGATGACCTGGGCCGCGGCGCGCAGGCCGCCGAGCAGTGAGTACTTGTTGTAGCTCGACCAGCCGGCCATCAGCAGCCCGACCACCGACAGCCCGCCGATCGCGAAGAAGTACAGCAGCCCGAGGTTCAGGTCCTGGCCCACGATCCCGTTCGAGAACGGGATGACCAGCAGGGTCATGACGCTCGCGAGGTAGACCACGACCGGAGCCCAGGTGAACACGATGGGGTCCGCGCCGGTCGGAGTGAAGTCCTCCTTCATGAGGACCTTGAGCCCGTGAACCACCGACAGCAGGGACCCGAACGGCCCGACCCGGTCCGGCCCGATCCGAAGATTCATCAGGGCGATGATCTTCATCTCCATGTAGATGATCAGGAACGCGGTCGGGATCGTC
>JARDZW010000226.1 GCA_029240655.1 Chloroflexota bacterium | reverse complement strand
AGCCCCGCCGCGCCAGGATGGGAGCATAGTCCGCCATCGCGGCCTGCCAAGGGCGCATGGGCTCGCCGCCTGGCAGCGGCGTCGGGGCCAGCACTCCCCAGCGAGGCGGCACGGACGCGCGCGTCCATGTCGTCCCGGGGACCGGCTGCACCGGCGTCTCGACCCCCAGTCGGGCCACGACGTCCTCCGCCCAGGCGGCGCGTGTGGCGATCCCGTCATTGACCAGGTGGTGGATGCCTGCGAGCGCGTCGGCGCCAAGCAACTCGACGATCGCGTCGGCCACGTCGGCGGCATACGTCGGCGTGCCCCATTCGTCGCCGACGACGCGCAATGGCCCTCCCTCGGCCTGGGCTCGTTCCGCCGCTTCCAGGATCTTGTGCGGGAAGTCGCGCCCGGGCGGCCCGAACAACCAGGCGGTCCGGGCGATCCCCAGCGAAGCGCGGCCCCTCGCGGCCTCGAATGCGTCCGTCGCGGCCTGCTCCCCCGCGAGCTTCGAGCGGCCGTACGGGTTCGGGGGCTCGGTCCGATCCGTCGGCGCGTAGGGGACGCGGTCGTCGCGATCGCCGGCGAAAACCTCGTTCGTCGACACGACCAGGAGGTCGATCGCTCGTTCGGCACAAGCGGTGGCGAGAACCCCGGTCGCGTGCCCGTTCCGACGCTGCGCCAGGTCGGGGTCTCTGGCGCAGCCGTCGACATCGGTCCAGGCCGCGGTGTGCATGACGACTTCCGGTCGGTCACGGTCGAGGGCGAGCGCGACCGCGGCGGGTGCGTCGAGGTCGAAGTCGGCGCGGCCCCACGCCACGGGTCCTCGAGGGCCGGTGAAGGGCGCGTCGCCGAGGGCCGTGACCAGGGCCGATCCGAGCCGGCCGGTCGAGCCCGTCACCGCGACGCGCATCAGGTCGCGGTCCGCAACCGCTGCCCGTACTGGCGTTCGTAGTACGCGTCCCAGTCCCCGGACCGCGCCGCGCGCCACCATGGTTCATTCGCGACGAACCAGTCGATCGTGCGGGCGAGGCCGTCCTCGAAGCTCGTCTCGGCGCGCCAGCCGAGCGCCGCGAGCTTTGAGCCGTCCATCGCGTACCGACGGTCGTGCCCGGGTCGGTCCTCGACGTGGCGAACGAGCGACCACGGCTTGCCCAGGTGCTTGAGGAGGAGGGTCACGGTGTCGCGATTGGCCATCTCGACGCCCCCCGCGACGTTGTACGTCTCGCCCGACCTTCCGTGGCGGAGCACGTGGTCGATGCCGGCCGCGTGGTCGGAGACGTACAGCCAGTCGCGGCGTTGGAGTCCGTCACCGTAGAGCGGCAGGGGCTTGTCGTCGATGGCATTCGTGACGAACAACGGGATCAGCTTCTCGGGATGGTGGTACGGGCCGTACGTGTTCGAGCCACGGGTGACGACCGCGTCCACGCCATGGGTCACGACGTAACTCCGGACGAGCAGCTCGCCGCTCGTTTTGGCCGCGGCGTACGGGGAGCGCGGGGCGAGGAGGTCGTCCTCGCGGGATTGGCCCTCCGGCACCGAGCCGTAGACCTCGTCGGTCGACACCTGCAGGAATCGCGGCCGGTGGGCGGCTGTCCGGCACGCCTCGAGCAGCACGTGAACACCGATCACGCCGGTCACGAGGAACGCCTCCGGGTCCAGGATCGAGCGGTCGACGTGCGACTCGGCCGCGAAGTTGAGCACGGCATCGACATCGCCGACAAGATCCGCGACGACCTCACGATCGGCGATGTCGCCCTTGACGAACCGGAGGCGGGCGGCCTGCTCGGGATCGTCCCGGACGGGCGCCAGGTTGGCCTCGTTGCCCGCGTAGGTCAGCTTGTCGAGGACGGTGATCTCGGTCCCGTCGCGGCGGGCGAGGACGTCACGGACGTAGCACGACCCGATGAACCCGGCCCCGCCGGTGACGAGCAGTCGGCGGTACGGCTCGGAGGGTTGGGTGGGGCCGTTCGTCATTCGGTCGATCGCCCCGTTCGTCATCCCACGGGGCGCTCGGACGGCGGCGAGAGTCGACCGACGGCGTCGTCGTCGCGCGCGAGCTCCGAGGCGCGCAGCAGCGAGGCCACGGTCCCGGCGTCCGTCCAGTGACCCTCGTACACGCGCGTGAAGAGCCGGCCGTCGGGAATGTAGTGATTCAGGACGTCCGTGATCTCGAACTCCCCCCGTTTCGAGGGCGCGAGGTGGCCGATGACCTCGAAGGCGTCCGGGCGCAGGAAGTACACCCCGATGGGGATGAGGTCGCTCTTGGGATCCGCGGGCTTCTCCTCAAAGCCGATGACGTTCCCGTCGTCGTCGAGCTCCGCGACGCCGAACCGCTCCGGATCCGGGACGCGATACAGGAGCGTGCCGGCGCCGTGCGTGCCGTCCTCGAACTCGCGCGCAACGTTCGCCAGGGCCGGGCCGCGCAGGATGTTGTCGCCGAGG
>JARDZW010000020.1 GCA_029240655.1 Chloroflexota bacterium | reverse complement strand
GGGGCTGGCGGTCGGGGCCGGGGTCGCCGCGGCTGTCGGCGCCGCGGCCGTCGGCGCGGGGCTGGCGCTCGGGGCCGTGGACGGCGCGGATCCCGTGGCCGTCGGTGCGGGGCTGCCGGTCGGGAGCGAGGTCGCCGTTGCGCCCGGCGTCGATGTTGCCGTCGGGGCGGGTGTGACCGTGGGCGCGGCTGTCGGCCTGGGTGTCGCCGTCGGGACGGGAGTGGGGACCGGCGTGCGCGTAGCCGTCGGGACTGGGACGGTCCCGGACAACGGGGAGCCGTACAGCCAGTCCGTGTAGCCGAAGACACGGCCAAAACCGGCGGCGACGGTGGGCTGGGACTGTCCGCATCTGGCGTTCGTGATCCAGGTCACGTACCGGTCTGCGGACGAGTAGTTCAGGTTGCCGAGACGTTGACGCCACAAGGCGTGGCGGCAGACCTGGGCGTTGTTGACGGTCCACGCGGGACGGCCTGCGCGGGCCAACAGCTCCGCGGTGATGACGAAGCCCTGCGCCGTCTCGGCGGGATAGCCGCCGATGGTCGGGAATGTCGTCCGGCTTGCGTCCTCGACAGCGGCCCCCTGCTTGCGCAGGTCGGTGCACGATGCGGGATTGATCGCGAAACCTTCGGGGCAGGCCCAGGTGGCCTGGTAGCTCGACGAGCGGCCGAACGGCCAGGAGCCATCGCCGTAGCCGTCGAAGATTCGCCAGTCCCGTTCCAGCGCGACCGCGTCGCCGAGATAAGCGTCGGCGGCGGTGAGGCTGGCGAGGGCGAAGGTGCCCCAATTGTTGCTGCTGTCGATCGCGGTGTCCCGGAGGGTGTACCAACGCGAGTGCCCGCCAAGATTGCGCGTGCGGATGGATGACAGCCAGCTTCGGAACGTCGAGTCGTCGGCGCCGGACAGGCCGATGAGGTCGGCAGCGAGGACGTACGCGCCGAGCTGTCGCCCGAGCGAGAGGATGCTGTTGTCCGCCCCGACGCGCTCGGTACCGATCGCCGACAGGATCGCCACCCGCGCCTTGGCACGGTAGCTGTCGGAGTCCAGGCGATTGGCGACCAATGCGACTCCGAGGGTCTTGACGCTATGCCTGTTGTCCTGGTCCGTGAGGTCAGCGCTGCCGAGACTTCCGTCGGCGATGGCCTTCATCGAGGTCCACGCCGTCCCGGTCGTCGGGAGGACCGCAAGCTCCGCTGGCGACGCGATCATCGTCCCTCCCACCGACGCCTCGGCGATGACGAACGGCAGGACCAGGGCGGGGATCAACAGGGCGATCGGGAGGGTCGCGAGGACGTCACGCAGCCGGCGCGGCCGCGGGGCGGAGCGGGCACTTGCGAGGGGTGGGGCCATGGGCTCCGGCGTTTGGGAACGCACGGAGTACGGAAGACTCTTGTATCGCAAGTGTTCGACCTCGTCGCGGGGCCCGGGCCGTGGGTGACGCGCGGCTTGGGGGGAGGGGCCCTTCGGGACCGGCGTCGCCAGCGATCTGGACTGTCCGATCGAGTCACCGCACCGTATGTCGAGGACACCGCGAGGTCGATTGACGAGGTAGTCCCCTTGGCGGTGGCTCCATGGTCAGGCGTTCTTCACCGCGCCTACGCAGACGGCACCGGTCCGCACCAGCGGCCGGATAGACCGGTGCGCGGAAGCACCGAGCCGAGGGTGTCCAGACGCCGTCGGCTCGGTTGTGATCAGCCGGCGCTGAGTGACCCGCCGGGCGCTGGCGCATGAACGGTGACGTCGCCCATGCCGCGGTCGACGAGCGCAGCGCGCCACTCGTCCGGCGTGCCGGTCAGGATCGGGAACGTCCCGTAATGGAGCGGCACGACATCCTTGACGCCCAGCAGCTCCACGGCGAGGGCCGCAGCCGTCGGATCCATCGTGAAGTGCCCGCCGATCGGCAGCATGGCGAGATCCGGGCGGTGCAGGTCGCGGATCAGGGCCATGTCCCCGAAGACCTGCGTGTCGCCGGCGTGATACACGCGATAGCCATCCTCGAGCTCCACGACGAAGCCCGCTGGCTCACCCAGATACAAGGTCGTCTCGCCGCCCGCGTTCCAATCACCCGCGGAGTGATCCGCGCCCACCATCGTCACCCGCAGACCCGCGGCCTCGACAGTGCCGCCCTTGTTCATGCCGATGGCTGCATCGCCGCCGCCCGGCAATCGGCGCGCCAGCCACAGGCTCATCTCGTGCATGCAGGGCCAGGTCGGTCGCAGCCGGCTGGCCAGGGCGATCGCGTCGCCCATGTGGTCGAAGTGGCCGTGCGTCACGAGTAACAGGTCGCAGCGTTCCACGGCATCCGCCGACATGGGGCTCGTCGGGTTGGCGAACCAAGGGTCGATGAGCACGGTCTTGCCGCCGGCGGTGTCGATCCGGATGCAGGAGTGGCCATACCAGGTGATCGTCGTGCCGGCCGGGAGTCCCATGTCGCATGCCTCCTGCTGTCGATTCGCTGGTGGGACCGTGAGTCCTAGCGAACCTTCCGGTCCGTGCACGGTCGCCAGCTTCACTGCAACGCGTTCGTTAGGTGGGGTGAGGTGTACTTTCGTTCTGACAAACGTGGCGCGAGGCGATCGCCTCGGGGACGCCACCACACGATACCCAGCGTATCGACTGGAGATCGCCATGGCATCGCGCGTTACTAGGGCGGTCGCTTCGATCGCCCTGTCCCTTGCCCTCGTCGCACCAGTCCAGGCGTCGGTCGACGACCGACGGCCTCTCGCCGAGGCTAGCCCTGCGACACGTGCCTCCTCTGACCTGCGCATCGCCCTTGGTCGACTGCTCGGCGAACACGCGTTTCTCGTCATGGAGGCGATGCGGGCTCGGTCGGAGGGGCGGCCCGATTTCGAAGCCCTGGCCAGCGGCCTCCAGGCCAACACCGTCGCCTTGCGTGATGCGCTGGCCCACGTGTACGGCAACGCCGCCGGAAGGGCATTCGTGCCGATCTGGCAGCAGCACATCGATGCGCTCTTCGATTGGTCGCGCGCCACGGCGGCGGGGAACGCGGCGGCCGCCGATGCGGCCCTCGCGACCCTGCAGCAGTACCGGAAGGACCTCGGCAAGTTCCTGACCGACGCCAACCCGAAGATCTCCGGTGACGCCGAATCGCACGCGCTGCAGCTGCACCTGGACCAGCTTACGTCGTTCGTGAGCATGGACTACGCCCAGTCCTTCGCGACTGAACGTGCCGCCTATGCACACATGTTCGAGTTCGGCGACGACCTGGCACGCGCGATCATCGCGCAGCTCCCGGACCACTATCCCGACGGCAACGTGGCATTCAGTCCACGGACGACGCTGCGCCTGGACCTCGGGCGGCTGCTCGGCGAGCACCTGGTCGTCGCCGCGGAGGCCATGCGGGCAGGCCTCGACGATCGCCCGGACAGGGCCGCGTCAGCGGCCAGTCTCGACGCGAACGGCAAGGAGCTCGCTGCGGCGATCGGGCGGATCTTCGGGGCCGACGCCGGGTCCGCCTTCGACGAGCTGTGGGGCCGCCACATCACGACGTACCTGGCCTACATCGAGGCGGTCCGCGACGGCGATGAGGCCGCCCGCGCCGATGCCCTGGCATCACTGCATTCGTATCACACGGCACTCGCCGAGTTTCTGAACGCCGCGATCCCGGCGCTGAGCGTGGCGGACCTCGAGGCCATGATCAGCCACCACGTCACGGCCCTGATCAACCAGGTGGATGCGGCCGCGGCCGGCGACCACGAGCGGACGGTCGCGGTCACCCGGGAGGCGTACGCCCAGATGTTCGAGGTCGGGGACGCGCTGGGCACAGCGATCGCCAACCAGTTCCCGGATCGGTTCAGCGATGTCAAGGAGATCCCGCCGACGGACGTGGGCTCGCACCACGAGTCGCCTCGCCATCAGGGTCCCCTGCCCTGGGTCATCGTCATGCTCGCCCTGGGGCTCATCGCGGTCTGGACGGGTTTCGCGTTGGCTCGCGAGGGCAGTCAACGACAATGAAGGGATTCTGCGAATCCTGCGGCCGATATCCGTCGTTCGCAGAACGCCTCCGAGGCGAGGGTCTCCGTAGCACCGCGGAAGGGGCCTACCTGTGCGGGCCCTGTCGAAGGAGTCCCTCTGTTGCACCCGCGCTCATGGCGGACTCACCGACCGTGGCCACGCGATGGACTTCCGCGCGATCGATCGGCGGGCGCGGAGCGACCCTGACCGTCCTGAGCGGGCTCACGGTGATCGCGCTGCTTGGATCCTCGATGCTGCCGAGCCTCCTCGGACCACCGGGCTCCGGCGGCGTTCAGGGTGTGACCCGATCTGGTCCTGGCAACAGTGCCCCTGAAGCCGACCCACGGTCGGCGAGTCCCTCCGGTCGCACAGCCAGCTTCCCGATCCCGAGCCCAGTCGTCTCGGCCACCCCAGCCGCGACGACCTCGACCGCAACGGTGACACCGCGCCCGTCCTCGTCGAACGGTGGCGGCCAGGGCGAACCCGCGGTGACCGTCGGAGCGCCCGCTGTCCGCGCGTGGGATGGGCAGTTCGGGGAGACGCGCATGCAGGTCATCCAGCCCGTCCGGAATGACGACGAGCGCTGGATCCGCCTGCCGCTCTCGATCAGCAGCTATCGGATCGTCACGCCCAACGACCAGGAGATCGCCAGCGGCATCTTCACGGCCGCCCTCCCGTCGGCGATCGCGCCGGGTGAGACCGGCTACCTGGTCGACACGGTCAGCGTCGCGTTCGTGGAGCCGACCGCCGCGGATGCGGTGGAGACCGATGTGCGAGCGGAGGCAACGGATCCGCTCGACGGCGCGCTGACGGTCAGCGACCTGCGTGCTGCGGTGGGCGTCGGAGGCGGTCTGCGCGTGACCGGGCAGGTCGAGAACGAGGGCACGACGGCGACCCGTTGGGTGATGGCTGGCGCCCTCGTCCTTGCCCCGGATGGCCGGCCGCTGGGAGCCGTCTACGACCCGAGCGATGTCGGGCGGCTGGGACCGGGCCAGACGCGCGGCTTCGACACGGAATATCCGGGCGCGCCACCGATCCCCGAGGGCCTCACCACGAAGCTGGTCGGCGTGGCGTTCGAGGCAGATCCCTGAGGCCGACCGGGAAGTCGGCGGCTGACCCCGCCCTTCAGCCGATGCGAGCGAGCCGCCTACACTTGCGGCGTGCCCGCCGCGCAGATCGCCCAGAACCTCGCCTTCATCAACTGGACCGTCCTGACCGGTCTCGCGCTGGGCTCATATGCGGCGGTCGTCCTGCTCCGACGGCGTTCGAGTGCGACGAGCGGTTTCCTTGGATTCGTGGCGGCCTGCGCGGTCGCATTCGGCGTGCTCGCATGGCTGAGTGACGGCGCGCTGCCCGCCTCGCTCGGCGCGTCGCCCGTCGCGCTCGACGTGACCTGGGACGCGCCGCGCCGGAGCGCCCTGATGGCATTCTGCGCGATCGCGTCGCTGGCGCTGGTGGCCCGCCGGATCCGTCCAGGCGTCGCCGGACCGCTGGAGCTGATCGCGCTGGTGGCCGGGATCCTGACGCTCATTTGCGGGGCACTCGCCTGGGGCGGCGGGTCGCTCGGGGCGCTCGGTCTGCTCGTCGAGTTGACCGTGTTGACCGCCGCGACCGGTGGCGTCTTCGCGGCGATGATCCTGGGCCACTGGTATCTCGTGACGCCGAAGCTCCCGGAGGCGCCGCTGCTCCTGCTGTCGCGCACGCTGCTCGCTGTCATCAGCGTGCAGCTCGTCCTGTTCGTGGCCTGGGTCGGATCGGGTGCCGGACCGGCGGGTGGTGTCCCGTTCGGGGCCCTCACCGGCGACCTGGCGCTATTCGTGTGGTTGCGCCTGATCGTCGGGCTCGTGTTCCCGCTGATCGTCTGCTGGGCGGCCGTCAAGACAGCCGAGACCCGCTCGATGGAGTCCGCGACCGGGCTCCTGTACATCAATGTCGGCACGATCGCGGCGGGCACGATCCTTGCGGCCGGCCTGTACTTCGGCTTCGGCCTGCTGGTGTGATGGAGACCTCCCATGAAGGATGACAGCGACTGGATCCCCGACGCGGTGGATCTCGAGTGGGTCGAGGCGAACAGCGTCCCGCCGACCGCGGCGGTCCTCGCCATCGAGGCCGCGGCCGGGCCGCTCGGTGTCCCGATCGTCGATCGCCACAGCGGTCGCGTGCTCGCGGTGCTCGCCGGCGATCGGCGCCGGATCGTCGAGGTCGGGACCGCGTACGGACACTCGACGTTGTGGATGGCCCTCGGCCAGCCGGCCGACGGCACGATCGTGACGATCGACCCCGACCACGAACGAACGGACCTCGCCCGCGGCTGGTGGCGCGAGGCCGGGATCGCCGAGGACCGGATCACGGTCGTCACGGCCAAGGCGCTCGAAGCCTTCGCCGGGCAGGAACCGGCACTCGCGGGACCGTTCGACATGGCCTTCATCGACGCGCTGAAGCCAGAGTACGAGGCGTATCTCGACGCTCTCATCGGCGGGGGCCGCTTGGCTCCGGGCGCGCTGGTCGTGGCCGATAACGTCCTGTGGAGCGGCCGCGTCTCTGGATCGCGCCCAGCCGAGCCCGACGACGCGAGCACGAACGCGCTGCGCCGATTCTCCGAGCGGGTCCTCGGCGACGAGCGGTTCACCGCCACGATCCTGCCGGTCGGGGACGGATTGCTCATCGCCACGTGGCACGGCTAGCTCGATGCATGTCCGGGTCCGCCTGTTCGCGGTCCAGCGCGAGCTCGCCGGGACGCGTGAGGTGGGCCTCGACGTGCCACCCGACGCCACGGTCGCCGACGCCTGGGACGCGCTCGTAGCGCGATATCCCGCGCTTCGCCCCGGCCGCGACTTCGTCCGGTTCGCGCGCAACGGGGCGTACGCGGATGCCACGACCGCTCTCCAGGACGGCGACGAGGTGGCGATGATCCCGCCGGTCTCGGGCGGGGGAGGGCAGGGACCGATGCGCATCCTGGAGCTTCGCGCCGACCCGTTCGACGCGACCGTCCTCGGCGAGCTGACGGAGCGTCTGGCGTCCTCGCAGGACGGGGCAGCCGTGGGGTTCCTCGGCCGCACCCGGGCCACGCCTGGGACCCCGGCTCCCGGACAGGAGGCGGAAGCGGCGCGCCACGCCGGTCGTGCGGTCGAATCACTGGAGTACGAGGCCCACGAGTCGATGGCGCTGGCAGTGCTCGCCGAGATCGCCGACGAGATCGCAGAGCGCTTCGGCGTGGAGCGGTTGGCCATCGTCCATCGGACCGGGGCGGTCCCCCTGGGCGAAATGTCGATCGCCGTCGTCGCCGTGGCTCCACACCGCGACGCGGCGTTCGCCGCGGCCCGCTACGCGATCGACGAGACCAAGGCACGAGCCCCGATCTGGAAGGCAGAGCACTTCAGCGACGGCCACGTCTGGATCGGACACCCGGCGCGACCGAGTGCGGAGGCTGGGACATGAGGGTCTACATCAGCGTCGACATGGAGGGCATCGGCGGCATCAGCCATCCGGCGCCGACCGGCTCCAAGGACCCCAAGTACCCGGCCGCCGTCGACCTGATGGTCGCCGAGACGAACGCCGCCATCGAGGGCGCCCTGGCCGGTGGTGCCAGGAGCGTGCTCGTCAATGACAGCCACGGCGGGATGTACAACCTCAAGCCGGCGGACGTCCATCGCGAGGCGACGGTCCTCCAGGGCCAGAAGGCGTGGTCGATGGTGGCTGGGGCCCAACCTGGGCCGGATGGTGCCCCGAGCTTCGATGTCGCCCTCTTCGTCGGCTACCACGCCCGCGCCGGTCACCCGCGCGGAACGATCGCGCACACCTATTCCGGGGCGCCGGTCGAGTCCCGGCTGGACGGCCGGCCGACGGGTGAGTACGGCCTCAACGCCCTGGCCCTTGGTGCGTGGGGCATCCCGGTCGGTCTCGTGACCGGCGACGACGCGCTGGCCGAGGAGGTGCCGAACTGGTTGCCCTGGACGGAGCGGGTGGTGGTCAAGACCGCGGACGGCGGGCATTCGGCCGCATCGGTCCATCCGTCCGTGGCGGCCGAACGCGTGCGGGCTGGAGCGAAACGCGCCGTGCAGCGCGCCGCACTCGGCGAGATGCTCCCGCTCCTCGTCGGCCCGCCGGTCGTCGTGGAGATCGATTTCGGCCAGGGCTTCCTCGCCGACCATGCGGGGATCCTGCCCGGGGTCGAGCGTGTCGGCGACCGGACCGTCCGCTTCGCTGCCGACGACCCGCTTTTGGCTTTTCGCGCGTTCCTCGCGATGAACCGACTGGCCGTGGCCGTCGGTGGCTGAACGCGCCCCCTATCCTTGGTGGCATGAGCCCCAACGCCGCAGCCGTCGACGCGATCGATCGACTGGCCGATCGTGCCGAGACACTGGCCGGCGCCTGGGGCGCCCGCGCCCGAGCATCGACCACCCTGGGACAGGAGCGCGCGCTGCTGCGCCTGTTCGGGGTGTCCGGCCTGGACCGCACCGGCCGGCCACTCGCCGGCGCGGCGGTCGACCGCTGGCTTGCGAGCGCCCACGACGGTCTCGGCAGCGGGGTTGCCCTGCCATTTGCGATGGCGCTGATCGAATACGATCTGGAGCCGCAGCAGCTCGCCATGGATGTCGCATCCGGGGCGGTCGACCTGGCCCTCGAGGCCGAGCTGCTCCGGGAACCCGATCGACGCGCTATCGCCGAGGCCGAGGCAGCCCGCCTGGCCGGTGCGGCGATCGAGCGGATGGACACGGACCGGGTCGCGCGGCGCGAGCTCCTGGACCTGCTCGGCGAGGCTCGGCGGCCATGGCTCGGCACGACGGTCGCCGAGCCGGATCTCGACGAGGCCCTCGACGAGGTCGCTGTCCTTGCCGCCGCGGGCTACGACCTGCTCCGCGTGGAGGTCCCGATCGGTCGTGAGATGGCCGACCGGATGCAGGACGCCGGCCTTGACGTGCCCGAGTGGCGCCCGCGCGATCGGTCCGCGTCGCGGCCCACGACCTCGGTTCGCCACGGCGCGGCGCGTCCTGTCAGCGAGGCCGACGCGCTCGATCTCGCCGAGTCCGCCCCGTCCGGAAGCCAACGCGCTCTGGCCCGCCTCCGCCGGGTCGCCGATGGGGTCGCCGCTGAACGGCGCGGCTACGTCCGGCTCGCGATGGCCATCCCGCCGCTCGGGGTGCCCGAGGGCGCGGTGGTCGCATCGTTCGAACGGGTCGATCTCGTCGAGGCCGATCCGGTCGCCGAGATCGTCGCTGGCGGCGTCGACCCCGATCGCGCACTGGCGGATCACGCCTTCGCCCGACGTCTGCACCGGCGGGCGGATACCCTCATCTCGATCGGCCCGGGGCCGCTGGTCGTGGCGCCGGATCTCGCCTCGGGCGTGCCCTCGGACGTGGCGACGCGGTCCGGTCGAGCGTTGGCACTTCAGCTTGTCGGAGTCGCGCTCGCGCGCGCCGATGGGATCGCCGCCGAACGGATCGTGGTCGGGGCCTATCCGAGCTGGCTGGTGGATGAGGCCGCCGCAACGGCGCGCGTCCTGGCCGAGGTGGTCATCCGCCGGCGCGCGTTCCCGGACCACCTGATGCGGTTCGACGAGCCGTCCGAGCACCAGGAGGAATCGGCCGCGGTGGCGACGTGGCCGTACCTCCTCGCCGCGGCGCTGGCCCGGGCCGGAACGAAGTCGATCGTCATGCGTCGCCGGTCGCATTCGGACCCGAGACGAGCCGTTGCAGAGTCGCGCGCAGCCGCCGCGATCGCGGCCGACGTCGCCGGGGTCGCGACGCCTGGACCGCTGAGCGGCGCCGCCGAGGCGCACGCCTCGGCGATGGTGACCGCGGCGATGGCCACCCTGGAGCGCCTCTCCGACCTGGGCTGGCGAGCGGTCGTGGGCGAGCCGCCGCGTCGCGACCATGGAGAAGGGGCCCTGGCCCGAGGCGCGATCGGCGGTGACGCCGTCGCGGAGCGGACCGAAACCTTCGATCCGCTCCGCGGGCTCGATCGAGTCGGCTGACGAGACCTCGCTCCGTCTTCCGGCGCGTGGAGGGTCAGACCGCGTCGGGGCCGCGCTCCGCTTCGAACTGGGCCGATGGGGAGACCTCCGTCGGACGCGACGCCGATGTCGTCGTCGCGTCATCGACCGCACTGGCCGCCTCGATCACTTTCCCAGTAGCGCTACTCATGCCGGCGTAGAAGTCCTGGGTGACCTTCGCGGCCACGTCGCGCCCGCCGAGCCCGAAGGCCAGGCCGAACGCGAGCGCCAATGCGGCCACGATCCCGATGAACAGGATGTTGATCAGGTCCGCAGCGATGCCGAGCTGGTTGATCGCGACGAGGACGGCGAACGCGACGATGGCGATTTCCGCCATCTGCCCCAGAAGCCGCCCGTTCGTGAAGCCCATCTGCCCCGCGCCCACCTCGATCGCCCCGCGCACGAAGCGCGCAAGCAGCGGCGCAAGCAGCAGGATCAGTGCGGCGACGATCAGGTTGGGGATCCAGAGCAGGACCTGGTTGAGCAGCTCGCTGACCTGTGGCATCCCCAGCACATTCGCTGCGGCGACCAGGAAGAAGAAGCGGACGATCCACTTCACGACCTCCGAGGCGACGACACTCGGCTGGAATGCGTTCGATCTCGTGCCGTATACGGGCTTGCTGTGCTCGGCGAACACGCGGTCCGCTCCGGCACGCTCCAGGACCTCGCGCACGATCCGCGCCAGAACGTTCGAGATCACCCAGCCGATGACGATGATCAGCAACGCGCCGATCACCTGCGGTATCGCGTTCAGGAACGAGTTCAGGGCATTCGAGAGCGACAGGAACAGGGCTTCTCCCCAGGTGGTGACCTCGGTCATAACGTCCTCCCTCGGATCGGGCAGCGGCCGAACGGCCTGCTGCGGGCGAGCGTGCGCCGCCGCGGGCTGCGTTCGTGACGGCCGTCCTCGCGGTCACGGTAACAGCGCCGTTACGGCCTTTGTCGGCGCACGCCGCACGATCCGGCTAGTCGGCCGCGGGCGCGGATGCCTCGAACGTCTCGAACCGCCCGCTGCGGCGGTCGACGACGCCGATCGTCCGCGCCTGCGCATCGAACGCCGTGGCCTCGAGGAGGACGTGGTCCGCGGTGAGCGCCACCACGTTCGTCGCCGTGCCGCTGGCAGGGTAGGTCTCGCTGGTGCCCGCGAGGAGGTCTCGGACCTCGACGGCGTCGAGCGTGCCGTCGTCGGCGATCGAGGCCCAGGCCACGAGGCCCGAGCCCGGCGCCGCCAATGGGTCGCTCTCCGGCGCGGCCAGCTCGACCAGGCGATCGCCGTCCAGGAGATACGCGTCGCCGACACGGCCCGTGACCGCCACGATCCGACCGTCGTCGGCGACGACGAGAGGCGCGCCGACGTCACGCAAGGTCGCCGGGTTGGGCCCGATGACTTCGACCGGTCCACCGACCCAGCCCGCGGCGACGGTCCGACCGTCCGGCGAGATCGCGAACCCGAACGGCCCGACCTGCGGTCCGTGATCGGGCACGGGCAGCTCGGCGAGGACGGTAGCCGCAGACCCGTCAAGCGGCACGCGCCAGATCGCGCGCACCGTGCCCACGTCTCGGACCGCGACCAGCTCCCGGGCGCCGCTCTGGACGAACGAGTTGACGTTATCCAACAGGCGGCTCGGTGGAGCCGTGGGCGACAGCATCCACAGCTCGGATGTCGGCCCATCGCGGATCACGACGACAACCTCGCCGACGAGCCGAGCGTCACGGAGCGAGGCTCCGGCGTCGTCGAGGTCGGACCGGTAGGTGCGCACGTCCGAGCCCGAGAGATCGGTCGTCCAGATGCCGAAACGGCCGGCTCGGTCGACCAGCCACACGAGGCGGGCGACTCCGGGCTCGATGGCCGCTGGTGAGCCCGGCACGAGCGGGCCTGCAGACGGGTCGGTCGACGATGCGCCCGACGACGTCGGCCCGGTCGGGACGGCGGGCGCACAGCCACCGGCCAAAGCAGCGATGAGGGCGAGTAGCCCGGCCGCCAGGGGGGCGAACCGCGATCGGCGCACCGGCGATCCGGGACGCCGACGCCCCACGGTGGACTCTACGGCGTCGTGAAGCTGACCCACGCCCAGCCCACGGGCTCCGTCGCCACCGAGCATCCCCAGCGGACCGGGCTGACGACGGCCGTGTAGATGCCCGGGCCAAGGGCCGCGCCGGTGAAGTCCACCCACTCGACGTTGGAGGCGCTCCGCGTCGAAAGGCCTACCGTCGTCGCGCCCTTCCGCACCTTGAGGTTGAAGTCGGTGTAGCGCTGCGAGAATGTCGACCCGGAGCGCGGGTTGGCGTCGCCGGTGTGCGCCATCCAGTCGATCACGAAGCGCACGTTGCGGGACGCGTATGGCACGTCGAAATGGATGGTCTGGGACGGTGCTGCCCTCCGGCAGTTGCCGGCTTCGATGCCCGTGAACGTCATCCCGCCGTAGCTTCCCGTGTCGATCGACGTGTCCTGCTCAGCGACCCGGCTCGCCCACTTTGCGGAGGCGGTTCCCAGTCCCTCCGCGCTGACGCTCCGGTTGCCGCCCGGCGTGGTGGAATGGCGTGCGTGCGAGCCGGCCAGCAGGGCCGCCTTCATCTGTTCGGGGAAATTGAGCAGGGAGGGGCGCTGGTCGAGCAGGGCCGCCGCGATTCCCGCGACCATCGGCGTGGATGCCGAGACCCCGCTCCCGTTGAAGAAGTACGTGCTGACGTTCTGGGCCGGCGCAACGATCTCGGGCTTGATCCGATCGTTGACATCGCCCGTGTGGCCCGGCGGATCCTCCCAGCAATACGATGGCTCCGACCCGTCGCTGCGGTACCACAGCTTCTTCGCGTCGTTCGACGTCCCCCCGACCGTGAGCACGTTCCACGCTGACCCTGGGCTGCGAACTCGCTCCGTGCTCCCCGGACAGTGCGAGTTCGACTCGGCGTAGTTGTTCCCGCCGTTACCGACGATGAGCCGATGGTGGTCCCACACGACGGCGTCGAAGTAGGCATTCGAGGTCGAGAACCGACTGGCGTCGTTCTGGACGAGGGACATCGTGATTAGGTGGGCGCCACCCTCGACGATCGCGCAGTCGACCGCCTTGAGGATCCGTGGATCCGCGGCATCCGAGATCGGATTGAAGTCAGCCGAGACGTCGACGACCCGGGCCGCGTTGGCGATGCCCTTGTACGTCGTGCCGCGCCCGACGGCGATCGCCGTCGCCCAGCTGACGTGGCTCGTGGCCGCGGCGTTGTTGTAGGTCCCGCGCGCGTGGACGCAGGACGTTCCACCCGAGCTGACTCGGTAACTGTCGAGGCGGGTGCCACCCAGCCCGGGGCGCGAGTAGTCGACGCGTGCGTACTCGACCACGCCAACGACCACGCCGCCACCGGTGTATCCCTTGCCGTCGGTCCAGTTCGCCCCGACCGCGTTGTGGGCGGTGTTCATCGTCGGCTCCCAGCCGGCGGGCGCGCGCACCTGGCGGACGGACTGGTGCTCGGCGAGCGCATCGGCCTGGGCGGACGGAACCCGCGCGAAGACCATCGGCGCGAGGTCGAGCGACACGACATCGCTCGCCCCACGACGCCGCGCGTCCTCGAGGAACGGGCCTCGTTGCCGGGCCACGAGCTTGACCTTCGCGCGGATGAGCTCCTGGCTGACCGCGGCGAGGACCTCGAGGTCGTCTCCGACCGGGCGATCGCCAAGCCACTCGACTTCGGGGTGCGCGGCCTTTACGGCCTTGATCGCTGGTGCGTAGTCCACGGGCGCGAGGACATAGGCCAGAAGCGGGGAGGCGCCAGTGCGCCTCGCCTGGTCGATGCGTGAGCGGGCTGGTGGCGTCACTTTCGGCTCCCGGCCGATGGCCCGCTCGACCTTTGCCTGGTAGGCGGCCGCGTCGAGCGTCTCGCCGGATCTGAGGTCGACGGCGACGAAGGCCTGCGCGTCACCGGCGCCTCGAAACAGACCGGTCCAGTAGCGTCGCCCGCCAACGGATGTCACCGGCTCGTCGTATGGGAGCGGACGCAGGTCCGCCGACTTGCGTCCCAGGATCTCTGCCGCCCGGGCTAGCCCCCTATTCGCCGCATCGCGTTCTCGAATCTCACCGGGGTCCGCACCGAGCGCGATCGAGACCGTCGACAGGCTGAGCACGGTGGCCATCGAGAGCGTCAGCAGACGGCGCAAGGGCTGCTCCTCGTGCGAATCCCGGCGGCGGTGCGGAAGCTCTTGTACCTTAGCCCACACCCGGGTGGTGACGCATCGCACGGATGGCCTCGAATGCGCCGGGATCGTCGAGGGCCGTGAGGTCGCCCGGGTCCTCGCCGAGCCAGGCGGCGCGGATCACCCGGCGCATCACCTTGCCCGAGCGAGTCTTGGGCAATGCGCGGACGACGGCCACTACTTCGGGCTTGAGCGGCTTGCCGAGCTCGGCCGTGATCGTCGCCGCGATGGCGCTTCGGAGATCCTGCTCGTCCGTCTCGCCGGGTCGCAGGACGCAGACGACGACGATCGCCTCGCCCTTGATGTCGTGCGGCACGCCGATGGCCGCCGCCTCCAGCACCGACCGATGGGACACGGCGGCGCTTTCGACCTCGGCGGGCCCGACGCGCTTGCCGGCGACCTTGAGCGTGTCGTCCGAACGGCCGTGGATGTACCAGAAGCCGTCGGCATCGATCGAAGCCCAGTCCCCGTGGGCCCAGGTGCCGGGCCAGCGCGACCAGTACGTCTCCTCGTACCGCGACCGGTCGTTCCAGAAGCCTCGGGTCATGCCGGGCAGCGGCGCCCGGATGACAAGCTCGCCGACGGCGCCACGGACTGGAGCACCGGTCTCGTCCACGACATCCGCCGCCGTGCCGATGCATGGGCCAGAAAAGCTCGCCGGCTTGATCGGGCCGATGACGTTCCCGCCGACGATCCCGCCGGACACCTCGGTGCCGCCCGAGTAATTGATGATCGGGCAGCGGCCCTCGCCCACCTCGCGGAAGTACCACCACCACGGCTCGGGGTTCCACGGCTCACCAGTCGAGCCGAGGACACGAAGCGAGGATCGGTCATGGCCGCGGACGGGTCCTTCGCCGTGGGCCATCACCGAACGGATGACGGTCGGGGACAGTCCAAGATGCGTCACCCGATGGCGTGCCACGAGCTCCCACAGGCGATCGGGGCCGGGAAAATCGGGGGCGCCCTCGTAGATGACGAGCCGAGCTCCCAGCAACAACGAGCCGGCGATCGCCCAGGGCCCCATCATCCAGCCGAGGTCGGTGAACCAGAACAGGGCGTCGCCGTCGGTCAGGTCGAAGGTATGGGCGAGATCCTGGGCGGCCTTGATCGGGAAGCCGCCGTGCACGTGGACGGCGCCCTTCGGCCGCCCTGTCGTCCCGGACGTGTAGATGATCATGTACGGCGTCTCCGGATCCCGGCCGACGAGCCCGGGGCCATCCGGTTGGTCATCCAGTGCCGACGGCATGCCCCACCACTCGTCCCGCCCGTCTGTCCAGGGCACGTCGAGGGCCTCGCCGGCGCGCGGGACCACGATCACTCGCTTGATGGATGGCGCGGCCGCCACCGCCGCGTCGGCCACGCTCTTGAGATCGACCCACGCGCCGCGCCGCAGGAAGCCATCCGTGGTGATCAGGAGCGTCGCTTCGCAGTCGACCAGGCGCGCCGCGATCGCGGGTGCGGCGTAGCCGGAGAAGATCGGGGTGAAGATCGCCCCCAGCCGGGAGATCGCCAGGATGGCCACGACGGTCTCGGGCAGCATCGGGAGCAGGATGCCGACCCGGTCGCCGGGCGCGACACCAAGCTCGGTGAGGCGCCGGGAGGCCGCCTCCACATCGGCAGCGAGTTCGGCGTTCGTGAGCTCCCTGACCGTGCCGTCCTCGCCCTCCCAGCTGATCGCCACCCCCGCCGGGTCGTGGGCCGCCCTCGGACCGGTCGCCGCCCACGACCAATCGAACGATCCACCGATCCACCAGCGGGCCCAGGCCGGGCCATCCGAGAGGTCAAGCACGGTGGCTGGGTGGCGAGCCCAGGCCACACCGATGTCCTCGGCGGCCGCGCCCCAGAACCAGCCGGGATCGGCGACGGCACGTGCCTGCAGCATGGTGAGCGATCGCTCGCCGGTGGCGCGCAGGAACCTGGCCAGGCGGGAGGCCTTGGCGGCAGCCGGATCGGGCCGCCACGCGACGCCGTCGCCTTCCCGCCCGAAGATGGGCGAGCGGGCGTCGCGCTTCGATGTCGACCTCACGGTCGAAAGTCTAGGCGGTGGTTGCCGGCTCCGGACGGCCTAGCGGGAGCCGGACCGTGAAGCGCGCGCCCTGCCCCGTGCGATTCGCAGCCTCGACACGGCCGCCATGGCGCTCCGCGATCCAGGCCGCGATCGCGAGACCAAGCCCCGTGCCGCCACCCGGCGCGCCCGCGGCGCGGTAGAAGCGGTCGAACAGCCGCGGCAGGTCCTCGTCGCGGATCCCGGGACCCTCGTCTTCCACGACGACCAACGCGTCCGGCCCCTCCGTCCGGACCCGGATGAGGACTCGGCCGCCACTGGGCGAGTGGCGGATGGCATTGTCGATGAGGATCATCACGAGCTGGCGGAGACGGGCCGGATCGCCACTGAGCTCGGTCGGCTGCGGGTCGACGATCACCACCACACCGCGCTCCGTAGCGGGCCGCGTGAGCGCCGCCGCTGCAGTCGATGCGATGTCCCCCAGGTCGACGGGAACACGCTCGAGGGCGACGGCCCCGGAGTCGGAGCGGGCGAGCAGCAGCAGGTCATCCACCATCGCCGTCAGGTGGTCGACCTCATCGCGGATGTCGGTCAGCGCGCTACCTACGCTCGCCACCGGCTCCGAAGCGTGGCGGTCGAGATCGTCCACGCTCGCCCGGATCACAGTCAGCGGGGTGCGCAGCTCGTGCGATGCATCGGCGGCGAACTCCCGCTGGCGGCGCAGCGCCTCCCGCTGGTCGATGAGCGACCGACGGATCGGGACCAGGGCGCGTTGCGCATAGGCCGCCCCGACACCGGAAGCCGCGAGCAGCGCGACGAGCCCACCGACCACGAGGACGATGACGAGGATGCGGAGGGTGCGCTCTTCCGTGGTCCGGTCGCCGACGATCTGGAGATACAACGACTGGCCGCGAAAACGGACCGGATCCGTCAGGACGCGGACAGGCGTCGTGTACGTTGTCTCGGTGGCCGTTTCGGGCGGCGCCACCCCCGGCGCCACCCCTGGCTCGAAGACGGTCATCCGGGTCATCGTGACCGTCGAGGATCGGATGTCGCGGTCGCCAGTGGCTTTGGCGGCCAGGAACGATTCCGTCACGGGCAGGCCAGGCGGAAGGCGTCGGACCGGCTGCCCGTCGTCCTCGAGGACGTAGTAGAACGTCCCGGAACTCGGGCCGCCGAAGCTCAGGCCGCCCTCAGGCGGGTCGCCGCCCGGGTCACGCCGGCCTCCGGTGAGCTGGTTCGCCTGCTCCACGAGCTGTGCCGTGCCCGATGCAGTCAACGAACGCTCGACCGCGAGGTAGAGGACCGTCCCCAGCACGAGCAGGACCACCAGCGTGATGCCGCCGCTCCAGAGCGCGAGGTTGATCCGGACGCTGCGGAGGAGCCGGGCCTCCGCGGGGGTGACCTCCGACGGCGGATCGGCGAGGGGCGCCCCGGCACCGGCGCCGTCAGGCATCGGCGAGTCGGTACCCCACGCCGCGGACCGTCTGGATGAACCGGCCGGCCGACCCGAGCTTGTCGCGCAGGTAGTGGATGTAGGCGTCGACCGCGTTCGGGGTCACGGCGACACCGAACGGCCACGCCTGGTCGAGGAGCTGGTCGCGCGAGAGCGTCTGGCCGGGATGTCGAAGCAGGCATTCGAGCAGCGAGAACTCGCGCGGGCTGAGGTCGACGCTCGCGCCCTCGACCGTCACGCGGCGGGCAGTCTCATCGAGCGTGATCGGGCCGACGACGAGCTTGGGCGCGGTCCGCCGACCCGCCGGGACGCCACGACGCGACAGCGCGCGGAGCCGGGCCGAAAGCTCTTCGAACGCGAACGGCTTGACGAGGTAGTCGTCCGCGCCGGCATCGAGCCCGCTGACCCGGTCGCCGACGGTGTCACGGGCGGTGAGCATGAGGATCGTGACCGTGGATCCCGTCTCGCGCAGCCGTCGGGCGACCTCGAGTCCAGTGATGTCGGGCAGGCCGATGTCGAGGATCACGCATTCGATCCCGGGCGCGTCCTCGGCGATCTCAAGACCGCTCTCGCCATCGGCGGCGAGCTCGACCACGTGGCGGTCGTCTTCGAGCAAGCGCTTGAGCAGGCGCCCAAGGCGTGGATCGTCCTCGATCACGAGCAGATGCACGTCGCTCAGCCTAGCAACTCGTCGGGCGCTACCGGGCGACCGTGATATCGCGGGCGCTGAGGTCCGGGGTCGTCAGCGCGCCGTTGCCGCGCTGCATCCGGCCGCCGGCCTCGACCTTGACCGACACCTCGTCGCCGATCGAAACGTCGGCGGACGTCGCGTCGGTCGCCTCGTGGTACCTGGTGTCGCCGTCAAGGGCGAAGGTCATCTCCTCGCCGTTGTCGAGTGTGAGCGTGACACTGTCGGCATCGAGCGAGGCGACCGTCCCTTCGATGGCCAGGCCACCATCGAGGGCCAAGCTGCCGGGTCCGCCGGTGCCCGGATCGAAGCTGCCATCGGAGCGCATGATCGGCCCGCCGTTCAGGCCGCCGACGCCCGGGAAGGCGCCGGCTGGCGCGGTTGACCGCCCGATCGCGAAAGCCACGCCGCCCACGGCCAGGATCGCGGCCCCGATGAGCAGCAGATTCAGGACGCCGCCGAGTCTCGGGCGCGGCGAGACGGCCACGACTGGTGCCACGTGAGCCACGGGCACGCTCGGTGCGAGCGACGGGCCGGTTTCGGGTGCGACGGGCTGCGTCGGATCCATGGTCATCCGAGGGTCTCCTTCACTCGTAGCGCAGGGCGCTGATGGGATCCAGGCGGGCAGCCTGGCGGGCGGGCCAAACGCCGAAGACGACGCCGACCAGGAGGCTGAACAGGACGGCGGCCACGAGCGTCGACGGATCGAAGGCGAAGCCCCAGCCCGCGATCTGTCCGATCAGCGCGGATACGCCGAGCCCGACGGCGATGCCGATCAGGCCGCCGAGCAACGACAGGGTCAGTGCCTCGACCAGGAACTGGGCGAGGATGTCCCGGCCGCGCGCCCCGATGGCCTTGCGGATACCGATCTCGCGGGTCCGCTCGCGGACCGACACCAGCATGATGTTCATGATCCCGATGCCACCGACCACGAGCGAGATCGATGCGATCCCGCCGAGCAGGAGCGTGAGCGTGCCGCTGATCGACGACGCGGCGTCGAGCAGCTGGGTCTGGTCGAAGATGTCGAAGTCGGGGTCATCGGCTGCGGCGAGCTCGTGGCGGTCGCGCAAAAGCGCGGTGATCTCCGCGTTCGTGGCGGTCATGTCGGCCGTGGGCTCGACGCTGATGCCGATACTCCGGACGCTGTCGCCGCCCACGAAGTACTTCTGCACCGTCCCGATCGGGACGACCACCTGGTCGTCAGGATCCTGGAACGACGCGCCGCCCTTGGGCTGGAGGATGCCGATGAGCGTGAATGGGATGCCGCCGATCGAGATCTCCGTCCCGAGGTCGTCGGCATCGAGCTCGAGTGTCTCGGCGGTCGAGGCCCCCAGGACCGCCACGCGCAGCTCGTGGTCGACGCTGACGTCGGTCAGGAACGTGCCCTGCCAGACGTCGTACGCCCGCACGGTCGCGTATTCGGCGGTAGTCCCGACGATGGTGGTGTCGGTCGACTCGTCACCGGCATGCACGGTCAGGCTGGTCGAGGCTTCGGGCGCCACTCCGGCGACCGACGCCAGCTCGCCGATGGCGTCCGCGTCGTTCCGGCTGAGACTGGTCGAGCCGTCGGAGTCCTGGGTCGTCGGACTGACCGTGAGCAGGTTCGTCCCGAGACTCGCGAGGCTCGTGGTGATGTTCGACGTCGTGCCTTGGCCGACCCCGACGAGGGCCACGACCGACGCGACGCCGATGATGACGCCGAGCATCGTCAGCGCCGCCCGAAGCCGGCTCGTGCGCAGCCGCGAGAGCGCCAGCCGAAAAAGCTCGAGCGCGCTCATGCCGCGATCCGGCCATCGAGCAGATGGACCTGGCGGTCGGCGGAGGAGGCCACGTCGGGGTCGTGCGTGATGAGCACGATCGTCCGGCCGGCCCCGTGGAGCTCTCGAAGGAGCGAGATGACCTCGGCGCCGGCGTGGCTGTCCAGGTTGCCGGTCGGCTCGTCGGCGAGGATCAGCGCGGGGTCCGTCACGAGTGCGCGGGCCACGGCCACGCGCTGCTGCTGGCCACCGGAGAGCTCCGTCGGCTCATGGTCCACGCGGTCGCCGAGCCCCAGGCGCTCGAGGGCAGCCCGCGCCCGTCGAACTCGTTCCGCGCGGCCCACGCCCTGGTACAAGAGCGGCGCAGCGACGTTTTCGAGCGCCGTCGTTCGCGGCAGCAGGTTGTATGACTGGAAGACGAAGCCGATGGACCGGCTGCGGAGCCTGGCCAGGCCGTCGTCGTCGAGCTTTGCCACCGCCGCGCCAGCGAGCCGGTAGGCGCCTTGGGTCGGCCGGTCGAGGCAGCCGAGGATGTTCATCATCGTGCTCTTCCCGGATCCGGACGGCCCGACGATCGCGACGAACTCGCCGGGCTGGACCCCCAGGCTCACGTCGTCGAGGGCGGGGACCGCGACGCGGCCCATGTCGTACACGCGGCTGACGCGTTCGAGCGAGATGATGGGGACGGTCATGGCTTGACGTTCTCCTCGATCACCACGTTGCGGGGCCCGCCACCGGGGCCATTGCCTGGGATCGCGATGCCCCCATCGCCGAACCGGCCGTTGCCCCGGTCAACCGTGCCGATGAGGTCGGATGCCGTGCCGGTCACGACGGCCGTGCCCTCGGTCAGCCCGGACGTGATCTCGGCCGTCGTGCTCGTGAGAAGCCCGACCTGGACCGGCTGGCGCTGGGGTGTGCCGTCCGCGCCCAGCGTCATGACCGCGTAGTCGCCGTCTGCACCCTGCAGCGCGCTGCTCGGGACTGTCAGGACCCCGGTCGCACTGGCGATCGTGATCGTCACGTCGGCGCTCATGCCGGCCCGGGCGTCGGCGGGTGCCTTGGTGAGGGTGACAGTGACGGGGAAGGCCACGACTCCGGACGAGCCGTCGCCGGCCACCGGCGAGATGGCCGTGACCGTGCCCTCGGCCTCGGTGTCGAGCGCGTCGATGCTGATCGAGGCCTTCTGTCCGAGCTCGATTCCTGCAAGGTCGCTCTCCACGACGTCGGTCGTGACCTGGTACGTCGTCGAGGCGATCACGATTGCCGAGCCCGCCGGAGCGTCGAATCCGGGCCGGATGTTGACCTCGGTCACGACGCCGGCGATCGGGGCCTTGAGCGACGCCGCCTGGATCTGCTGCTGGATCGTCCGGCGCGCCTCGAACGCCTGGGAGTGCTGGTTCTGGGCGCCGTACAACGCCAGCTTTGCCTGGCGTTCGGCGTCGGCGTCGTCGGCATCCTGCGCGTCCGCGAGGGATTCCTTGGCGATCTGGACATTGATGCTGGCGGCGCGGACATCGGCAGTCGCCCGCCCGAGGTCGGTCTCGAGGGCGGTGGTGTCAGCCGTCGCGAGCGTATCGCCAGCGGCGACGGTGTCGCCGACCGATACGGTCACCTCGGTCACGGGCCACGAACCCTCGCCCGTCGGAGCGGAATCGTCGTCCCCGACGAGGTACGGGTCGGCGCCGAAGAGGAGGCCGTACGATTCCGCTGCGGCAAGCGTTCCGGTGGCGGCCACATCGTCGGTGACGTCACCGACGGTCGCGGACGCGGTGAGGTACTCCGTGCCCGTGGCGGCGTTCGCGCCCAGCCCGCCGAATGTCACCGCCAGCGCCCCGACGCCGATCGCCACGAGTACGGCCAGTACGACAAGCTTCAGCTTCATCTCGATCCCTTCCCAACGTCCGGAGCCTCCGTCGATCGGCGTCGCGGAGGCGTCACCTGAGACCGCATGGAAACCGCGGCCCCTGAGACGGGCATGAGAATGGGCGCGGTCGCGCGTAGCATCAGCGGGCATGACCGTGCCCGAGCCCCACGCCTCCCGGCGTCGACCGCGGCGCTCCGCGTCCGGGATCCGCCAGCTCCCGTGGCGGCGCCTCGTCAACCCGTATCGGCCGATCGAGATCCTCTCAGCGGACCAGGTCGAGGCGATCCACGTTGCGTCGCTGCGCATCCTCTCGGAGATCGGGATGGAAGTCCTTGGAGACCGGGCGCTTGACGCGCTTGCCGTGGCCGGAGCGAAGGTCGATCGGGCGACACGGATGGTCCGCCTCGATCCGGCGCAGGTTGAGTCGCTGGTGGCGACGGCCCCGAGCGAGTTCCGGCTGCACGCCCGAAACCCCGAGCGCGACGTGCTGTTCGGTGGAACGAACCTGATCTTCTGCGCGGTCGGCGGGCCGGCGTTCGTGAGCGACCTCGACCGTGGCCGGCGACCGGGCAACTTCGCCGACTTCGTCGATTACGTGCGGCTCATCGGAGCCCTGGACATCCTCCACCAGGAGGGCGGCGGGCCTCTGGAACCCACCGACCTGCCGGTCGAGACGCGCCACCTCGACCAGTACCGGACGTTCGCGACCGAGCTCGACAAGACGTGGCACTGCCTCGGCACGGGCGCCACGATGGTCGACGACGCGATCGAGGTGGCGCTGCTCATCCGCGACATCGACCGGGACGCGCTGATGAGCGAGCCGTCGCTCATCACGATCATCAACACGAACTCGCCGCTCCGCCTGGACGGTCCGATGAGCGACGGCCTCATGGAGATGGCCCTGCACGGCCAGCCTGTGGTGGCGACGCCATTCACGCTGGCCGGGGCGATGAGCCCGGTGTCCCTGGCGGGCGCGATCGCCCAGCAGAACGCTGAAGCACTCTTCCTCGTGGCCCTCGCACAGATCGTGCGGCCCGGGGCTCCGATGATCTACGGCGCGTTCACGTCGAACGTCGATATGCGAACAGGGGCGCCCGCGTTCGGGACCCCTGAATCGGTCAAGTCGCAGTTCGCCAGCGGCCAGATGGCGCGACGCTACGGCCTGCCGTGGCGATCGTCGAATGCGACCGCCTCGAATGTGGTGGACGCGCAGGCTGCGTATGAAGCCGAGATGGCCGTGTGGGGCGCCGTGATGGGCGGGGTGAACCTGCTGTACCAGGGCGCCGGCTGGCTGGAGGGTGGGCTGACAGCCTCGTACGAGAAGCTGATCGTCGATGCCGAGATCCTGCAGATGATCTCGGAGGTGCTCCAGCCGATGATCGTCGACGAGGCATCCCTGGGGTTCGAGGCGATGGTCGACGTCGGGCCCGGTGGCCATTTCTTCGGGACAGCTCACACGCTCGAGCGGTTCGAGACCGCGTTCTACGAACCGATGGTGTCGGACGGGCGGAACTTCGAGACGTGGCAGGCGGACGGCTCGCGAACCGCGACGGAGCGCGCGAACGGGATCTGGAAGCGCCTGCTCGCCGACGCCGTGCCACCCTCCCTGGATCCGGCGATCGCCGAGGCTCTGACCGCGTTCGTGGCGCGCCGCAAGCGCGAGATCGCCAGCGCGTCGTTGTAGCCGGCGGTCCGTGGTACAACCCGGGATATCGCATGGAGGCACTCGCGGTGGAGGAAGCCAGACCGCCGCGCTGGTTCGATCGCATCGACCGGCGCATCACGGAGTGGATGGCGGCGCATGGGCTGACGCTCCTGCGCTTCGCGCTCGGCATCGTGTTCTTCTGGTTCGGGGCGCTGAAGCTGTTCCCGGGCGTCAGCCCCGCCGAAACCCTCGCCGGCAGGACGATCGAGGCGCTCACGCTGGGCGCGATCCCGACCGCGGTCGCCCTGCCGATCCTGGCGGTCTGGGAGATGACCATCGGCCTTGGCATGTTCCTCGGCCGCTGGATGCGCCTGACGCTCCTGTTGCTCTTCGTCCAGATGCTCGGCACCATCACGCCGCTGTTCCTGTTCCCGGCCGAGACGTGGACGATCTTTCCGTTCGCGCCCACGCTCGAGGGCCAGTACATCATCAAGAACGTCGTCCTGGTCGCGGCGGCCATCGTCCTGGGCGCGACGGTCCGCGGCGGCGAGCTCGTCCCCGAGCCGGTGAGCGAGCCACAGGACGCCGATCCGAAACACCCCCGTTGAACTCGACGACCCAAGACCCGTACGAGCGGATCCGCGCGATCTGCGTCGCCCTGCCCGAGGTGACGGAGCGAGACAGCCACGGCGAGGCCACCTGGTTCGTCGGCAAGCGGGTCTTCGTCACCTCGGCGGACCGGCACCACGATGATCGAAGGGCGGTCTGGATCGCGGCCTCGGACGGCGTCCAGGAGTCGCTCGTCGAATTGGCGCCCGACCGATTCTTCCGGCCGCCCTATGTCGGCAGCCGAGGGTGGCTGGGCGTGTACTTGGACGTGCCGGTCGACTGGGATGAGCTCGCGGCCCAGATCGTCGATGCCTACCGGCTCATCGCCCCGCGCGGGCTCGCCGCGCTGGTCTAGCCCCGCGACATTCGGTCCTCGCGCACGAAGGAGTAGTTGACGAGGTCGTGATATGCGCCGGCTCGAAACTGCGCCCGCCTGGCCACGCCTTCCCGCCTGAATCCGGCCTTGTCCAGGGACCGCTGCTCGACGACGTTGTCCACGTCGGTACTCGCCTCGATGCGCTCCACGTCGAACTGATCGAGCAATAGCTCGGCGAGCAGCCGTTGCGCCTCCGTGCCGAAGCCTTGACCACGCGCATCCGGATACAGATTGAGGGCACGAGACTGCTCGTTCGGTCCGTACATGACCGGGTGCCAGCTCACTTCACCGATGACCGATCCGTCGTCGATGCGCTCGACAAGCAGGCTCCCCGTTCCGGGCTGACCCTCCGTTTGCCGTTGGCGAGCTGCTCCGCGAGCGGCTTCGGCGGAGGTTGGCCCAAATCGTTGAACTCCCCGCGCATCGCCGGGTCCGCCTCACGGGCGTCGAGCTCCACCGCGTCCGCCAGGGTCGCCTCACGGAGGCGGACGGATCGTCCTGCGCGACCGATCGGGTCCGGCGGCATCGAGTCCAGTGGATCCGCCGTCGATTCGACTGGAGCATCTCTCGGCTCGTCGGCGGCGTCCTCGGACGTGTCGCTTGGCATCGCGGATCAGCCGCCGCGCCGGGGGTTCCGCCGGCGGACCGGTCCCGCCTGCTGCGCAAGAGCCGCGGCCGTCGGCTCCGCGGCGGGCGGCACGTACGGCAGCTCGGTCTGCGATTCCAGGCCGGACGAGATGATCCGCCGGAGCTCGGCATCG
>JARDZW010000118.1 GCA_029240655.1 Chloroflexota bacterium | reverse complement strand
GGTCCCTTCCCGGCGATCCGCCGCGCACGATCGAGCCGACGGGAAGCAGACCGCAGTCACGGCGTTCGCTGACCGCGCTGAGCGACGAACTTCTCCGCTTCGGTCGCGAGGTCCAGCCACACATCGTCCGACGCGGACTCGACGTCCAGCCATTCCCGCTGGAGCCGGCCATGCCCTGGGTCGAATCGCTGCCCCACACCTGCGTTTACCAGCTCGTCCACACGGCGCCCGTCCAACTTCACGACCAGATGACCCTTCACGAGCATCGCGAAGATCTTGCCATTGGTCTTTAGCGAGGTCGACCCGAACGCCTGCTGAGGCCCCGACTCGTTGCCGTAGGTCGCGGCACCTTCAGCAAGGATCGTCTCGACGAGTGCCGTCCATCGCTGTTCGGCGGTCACGGCCCGACCTCCATTCCCGGTCACGCCCCCGCCACGACCCGATCCGTGAAGTCGCCCGAGGCCTCGTCCTTGAGGATCAGCTTGTGGCGCCCGTCTGGGAGGATCTCGCGCTTGATCACGACCAGCCCGTCGTACATCTCGGGCGTGGACGAGATCCGTGCCGTAGAGCCGCCCCGCCAGTCCAGCTCGACCCCCTCCCACCTGCCGGTCTTCGCCGATCGATAACAGGCGTCCATGATCGCGTTGACGACGTACCCGTCGTAGAAGGTCTCCTGGGGTGCGCCGCCGGCGTCGATCGCGCGGAACATGTCGCTGAACATGTCCACGTAACCGAGCTCGGACACCTCGTCGCCGACGGGGAAGAGCCACCCGGCCGACGTCTCGGCCTTCTCCGCGACATACCCGCCACCGCCCCCGGCCGTGAACATCTCGAAGCCGGTCCGCAGGAAGTGGTTCAGCCAGATCGTGCCGTGGGTGCCGGCCACCTCGTCGCGCAGGTCCATCCCGCCGCGGAACGTCCAGCTGACCTCGAACTGCCCGATCGCTCCCGACTCGAAGCGGATCAGAGCGACCGCGTTGTCCTCGTCGGCGATGGGGTGGACGAGCGTGTCGGTGTGGCACATGACGTCGACCGGCCGGTTCCCCTTGCCGACGAAGTTGCGCACGATCTCGATGCAGTGACAGCCGAGGTCGATGATCGCCCCGCCACCCGTGAGCCGTCCGTCCCAGAACCACGCGGAATGCGGCCCGGGATGGGTCTCGCGCGACCGGACCCAGGTCACGTCGCCGAGCGCCCCTTCCTGGACGGCCTTGATCGCCTTGAGGGTCTTGGGCGTGTAGCACAGGTCCTCGAGGTAGCCACCGAACACGCCGGCCGTCTCGACGACATCCAGCATCCGCTTCGCCTCCTCCGCGGTTCGCCCGAGGGGCTTCGTGCAGAGGATGGCCTTGCCGGCCTTCGCGGCCAGCCCCACCGCCTCCTCGTGGAGGAAGTTGGGGAGCGCGACGACCACGACGTCCGTATCCGGATGGTTCACCGCCGCGGCCAGGTCGGCGGTGGACTCGGGGATCGACCAGCGTTCGCGGAACGCCGACCCACGACCCTCGCTGCGTGAGTACACGACCTCGACCTGGTCGCGGCCGCGCTGGCCGTGCAGGGTCATCGTGTAGAAATCGGCGATGAGCCCGGTCCCGAGCATCGAGATGCGATGGCCATCCATGTGGTCCTCCTCCAGGTGCGCGGTCAGGTCGGTGGTGACGGCGCGGCCGCGAACGTGAACGCGCGCGCCGGATTGGTCACGAATAGTCGTCGGCGGACCGACTCGTCCACGTCGCCGTCCGCCAGCAGCCGGGTGAAGCCGTCGAGCAACCAGACCAGGCCGGGTCCACCACCGTGAACCTTGTAGTACCGACGCCGGGCGGCGTCCATGCCCAGGACGATCCGCTCGCCGTGCCCGTCCTCGACCATCCAGCGGATGAGCTGGAGGGTCCCGTTCGACTCGTCGTCCTTCCAACGGAACGAGCCGTCGTACTCGCCATAGGCCCCGGACGCCAGCAGCTCGCGGTGATAGCCCCGGTCGACGACCTTGTCGACGTGGCTCAGCACGATGTGCCGCGCCGCCACGCCGTGGTCGCGCAGGACCCGGATCTGCTCGAGCGCGCCAGCCCCGTGCTCGCAGTGGGTGAGGACCGGGACACCCGTCCGGAGGTGCGTCTCGGCTGCGGCCTCGAAGACGCGCCGGTCGCGGGCCGACAGCCCGCCTTCGGACCCGGCGACCTTCACGATCCCGGCACGGAACGTCGTCCGGCGCACGACCGGCCCCGCGTAGTCGTAGGCATCGATGCCGACGGTGACGTCCGCGGTGAACAGGTCGGCGAGCTCCTCGACCGAGACCCGGTGGCTCCAATGGGCGGGGCCGTAGTAACGGTCGTGATGCAGCCCCGTGGGCGCAACGACCTGGACGCCGGTCCGCTTCGAGAGGTCCGCCAGCTTCGTGACGTTTCGGCCCGCATCGCAGGGCATCGCATCGATCACGGAGCGCAGCCCCAGCGCGGCCGCCTCGGCCAGCTCGGTCGCCATCGCGTCGACGTCCCCGAGATCGAACTCCGGCTCGAGCTCGACCGGCCGCCCGCCATCGATGACGAGGTGCTCGTGGGCGTAGGTCACGCCGAGCGCTTCGGGCGCGATGTCCCCGAGCACGGTCCGGATGAAGGTCATCGGGCGATCGCAGCTGGCGCGTCGGCGACCTCGAGGATCGCCCCATCGGCGCGCAGGCGATCGCGCAGGACGCTCACTTCGAGGTCGCGCGGATCCCGCCCGCCGGCCACCGACAGGGCCGCCGCCGTCCCGGCCGCCTGGCCCATCGCCATGCATTGCGCCATGGAACGGACCGAGGCGTGCGCGTCGTGGGTCGCGCTGAAACACCGGCCCGCGACCAGGACGTTCGCGGCATCGCGGACCACGAGCGTCCGATACGGGATCCCGACGGCCCCGCCATCCGGCAGGTACTGCCAGACCGTGTCCGCGCCTCCGTGGTGGTCCTCGATCGGCGCACCGCACAGGCCGATGGCGTCGTCGAACGCGCGCGCGCCCAGGACATCGTCCCGGGTCAGCCGGTAGTCGCCATACACGCGCCGCGTCTCGCGAACCCCGATCTGCGTGCCGAGGGCGACCAGGGACGCGTGCTCGTAGCCGGGCACACGATCGACGAGGAACCGAACGTATTCCAGTGCCTGGCGCCGGCCGGCGATCTCGGCCTCCGTCAGGAACCATGGATCGGTGGCGTTGACGAGGCGACCGTCGGCTTCGTGCCGGACCGACTCGAGTCTCGTCATGATCGTCGCCGTCACGCCGTCGATCGGCGTGATGTGGTCGCTGCCTTCGCGCCGAGGCAGGTCGTAGCCGCCCGTATCCGCGGCCTCGGCCATCAGCCGTTGAAACTCCGCCTTGGGGATCGCTCGCCGGCGCTCAAGGTCGACGTTGGCCATCCGGAACGTCGTCGTCAGGGTCTGGGCGGGATCGACCTCTCCCGCCGTCTCGTAACCGAACCCGGCGAACGCGCACAGGTCCGCGTCGCCGGACGCATCCACGAAGGTCTTCGCGCGCACGCGCGCGAGGCCGGCCCGCGTCGCGACGATGAGCGCCTCGACACGCCCATCGCGGACCTCGACGCCCTGCACGAGCGCATGGAGCAGCGGCCGGGCGCCCGATCCGGTGGCCAGCCGCTCCCAGACGACCTTGAGGTGCTCTGCGAGGTAGGTCACGCCGGTCCCGGCGCCATACGTGTTGGGCCGCTCCACGACCGGGCCCAGCTCCTGCAGGGCCGCGACGACGTCGTCGCCGATACCACCGACGACCTTGAGCGCGGACGATCCCGGCGTGTAGAAGCCGTAGAAGGTGTCCAGGACCGCGGTGCTCGTGCCGCCCAGGAACGGCAGCCGGTCGATCAGCACGACGGAGGCGCCGCCTCGTGCAGCGGCGATGGCCGCGGTCGATCCGGCGGAACCGGATCCAACGACGCACACGTCGACGTCGGCGATCGGGGACGCCGCGGTCGTGAAGGTCATGGCTCGGACTCGGGCTCCGGGGACACGGACATCACCGACCAGCCCCCATCGACCTTGAGCATCTGGCCCGTGACAGCCCGCGATTCGTCCGAGAGGAGATAGATGGCCGCCTTGGCGATCTCGTCGGGGTCGAGCATCTCACCGGCGAGCGGCTGCTTCCGACGGGCGTACGCGAGGATCGCCGGATCGCCGGCCGCCCGTTTCGCCATCGGTGTCTTCGTCAACGACGGGGCCACGATGTTGACCCGGATGCCTTCGGGCGCGTAGGCGGCGGCCATGGTCGTCATCAGGGCCGTGAGGGCGCCCTTGGCGGCGGCATAGGCGTGGGTCGCGAACAGCTCCGGCGCAGGATCCGTGGTGGTGACGCTGCCCATCAGCAGGATCGAACCGCGTGTCCCCGATGCATTGGGCGACTGCTGCAGCATCTGGCGGACCACCGCCGCACAGACCAGCACCTGGGTCCGCAGGTTGAGGGCAGCCGTGGCCTCCCAGGCATCGCCGGTCACGGTGTGGATCGGGCCGTCACCGAACGGACGGCCGCTGCCTCCGGCGACCGAGAACAGGCCGTCGATCCGACCGAACCGATCGACCGCTGCGGCCACGGCGGCGCCCACCTCGGTCTCCTCGGTCAGCTCGGCCCGCGCCCACGCGGCACCCAGGCGCTCCGCGAGCCTTCGGGCGTGGTCCGCTGTGCGCGACGTGACGAAGACGCGCGCGCCTTCGGCGACGCAACGTTCCGCGGCCGCGGCAGCGATGCCGGTGGAACCCGTGATGAGGATCACGCGATCGCGCAGGCGGTCCATGCCGTCCATGATGACGCGGCGGCAGAGTCGAGACCCAGTCGCGCAGGACGTGGCGCACCCAGATGCATCGCGGCCCGTCGTGCGCTAGCATCGCTGGCATCATGGAAGCACTCGCCACGCCCCTGCTCGAAGAGGCCACGGGCGGCCGAGACGTCCTCCTCGAGATGGACCTTCGCCGCGGCCAGCTCCGTCGCAACCTGCGTTGCGCCCTCCGTGAGGCCATCCAGGACGGCCGCCTTGCCACGGGCACGCGCCTGCCCTCGTCGCGCCGGCTCGCAACGGACCTGCGGGTCTCGCGAGGGGTCGTCGCGGACACCTATGACCAGCTCACCGCGGAGGGGTATCTCGAGACGCAGCCGCGCCAGGCGCCGCTCGTCGCGGGTGTGGGTGCTGCGCCGCCGGTCGCCGAGGAGCCGGCCCGCCTGACCTGGGCGGTCGACTTCATCGCCACGACGCCGGACGTGGAGCTGTTCCCTCGCCGGGCCTGGATCCGGGCCGCGGAGCGAGCGCTGCGAGACGCCCCCAACGAGGCGTTCGACTACGGCGATCACCGCGGACGCATCGAGCTCCGCCGAGCGCTCAGCAGCTACCTCGGCCGTGTCCGCGGCGTCCGCATCGAACCCGAGCGGATGGTCATCACCCAGGGCTTCACCCAGGGTCTGGACCTCATCTCGCGGGTGCTACTGGCGCGCGGCTCGACAGAGATCGCGTTCGAGACTCTCTCCCAGCCGAACGGCTGGGCCACCCCGGAGGCGGTCGGGCTGCGCGTGGTCGGCGTTCCCGTCGATGGCGATGGCGTCCGGACGGACGCCCTCGACGCGCTCGGCGCGGCGGCCATCGTCGTGACTCCGGCGCACCAGTTCCCGACGGGCGTCGTGATGGCGCCAGAGCGTCGCGCGGACCTCGTGGCGTGGGCCAACCGGGCCGATCGGCTCATCATCGAGGACGACTACGACGCCGAGTACCGCTACGACCGCAACGCCATCGGGGCGATCCAGGGACTGGATCCGTGCCGCGTCATCCACATCGGGACCGCGTCCAAGACGCTGGCACCCGGCATCCGCCTGGGCTGGATGAGCCTGCCCGACACGCTGATCGACGAGGTCCGCGCCGCGAAAGCCGCCCAGGACTCCGGTTCGCCGTCGATCGAGCAGCTCGCGCTCGCCGCGCTCATCGACAGTGGCGACTACGACCGCCACGTGGCCCGCGCACGCCACGTCTACCGACAGCGGCGCGACGCGCTGATCGCCGAGCTCGGCCGGCACCTGTCCGGGCTCCCGATCCAGGGCGCCGCGGCCGGCCTGCACGTCCTGCTCCGATTGCCCGATTCCGTGGACGACGTCGCCGTCGCGGCTGCAGCGGCGGAACGCGGGATCGGGGTCAACCCACTCTCGCCGATGTCACGTGCGGGCGAGCCGCAGCGCGGTCTCGTGCTGGGCTACAGCCGGTTGAGCGTAGAACGCATCGAGACAGCGGTCGGCGCGCTGGCGGTCTGTCTAGCCGACGCGGGCGTCGCGAAGCGCCTGACAGCGGCCGCCCGCGGCCACGCCGTCACGGTTCCCTTGGCTCAGGCTTCGTCCTCGTAGTCCCACGCCCGGACGACACCGGGCTCGACCCGGATCACGACGCCGGGCGCGTAGGACGAGACCATCCGCTCAGCCGCCTCGGGGCCGTCGTAGCGCAGGGCCGTCCGCCGCAGCACGTCGTAGAAGTCGTCTCCGGACACGGTAGCCTCGCCGCGGATCTCGAAGCCCTTGTACGGCCACTCGCTGTTGGCCACGACGACCGTGACTCGCGGATCGCGTTGGACGTGGGCGACCTTGCCACCCTCCGGGGTCGGGACCCAGATGTTGATGCCGCCGTCCCGCCATTCGAACCACACCGGCGAGAGCATCACCGTGTCGTCCCTGCGGCGCGTCGCGAGGACCGCGATGAGTGGCTGCTCGAGCAGGTCGGCGACGTCTTCGGCGCGGAGGTCAGTTCGCATCGGTGGCGACTCCGGTGGTGGGGGAGGAGAGCCGGTTCGGCCGAAACCGTCCGAGCCCGATCCGGCTGTTGACGAGCGCGATACCCCCGACGATCAGTCCCAGCCCGCCGAGCAGGCGCCCATCGATCGGTTCGTGCAGCACGAGCACACCGAGGGTGACACCGAACACCGGCAGAAGGTACGCGACGACGGCCGTGCCGCCGGCACCGCGCCGGCCGAGCAGCCCGAAGAAGACGAGGTAGGCCACGCCGGACCCGAGCAATCCCAGCCACACGACAGCCAGGAAGGCCCCTGGCTCCAGGGTCAGCTCGAACGGCCGCTCCAGGACGAAGGCGAGCACGCTCGTGATCAGCAGGCCGAATCCGACCTGGAACAGTGCCGGGATCATCGGCCGCAGGCCGCGCACGTTCCGCCGCGCGTACACGGCGCCTGCCGCGTAGGAGATGGTGGCCGCGATGACGGCCAGCGCCCCCAGGAGGTCGACGCCGGCCGCTGCTCCCGGGTCGAACCCGACGAGCAGCGCCACGCCCACGAAGCCGAGCAGCACGCCCAGGACGCGACCGACCGTCAGCGGCTCGTCGCGCAGGAAGATCGCGCCGATCGGGATCACGAAGATCGGCACGGCGGCGTTGAGGACCGACGTCAACGTCGAGTCGACGTGCATCTCGGCCCAGGTGATGAGCGTGAACGGCAGCGCGATGTTGATCGCGCCCATCACGAAGAGGTGGCCGTAGACTCGCGCCCCGCGCGGCAGGCGCTCACGCGCGGCGGCCACGACGACGGCCAGCAGCCCGAACCCGATCAGCAACCTGAGCATCACGAGCGTGAACGGAGGAAGCCCCGCCTCGACGCCGATCTTGATGAACAGGAAGCTGCTGCCCCACAGGAACCCCAGGAGGATGAACAGCAGCCAGTCCGTGCGCGTGGTCGTGGCGGTCATACGGTTATCGTCGCGGCCGGCTGGCTCCATGCCTAGGACCACGGAGCATGCCCCTGATGGGTCCAGCGGCCCGGACCATCCGATCACGCGGGGGCCGTTGACGGCGCCCGCGCAGCCGTCTATGCTCGCCGTATCCCGACGGTATCTGCGCTGCGGCCACGCCTGCGCGCACCCCGCTCGGTCCCATGCGACCCGGACGCCCTTTCCCCAAAGAGCGCACCCGTCCCGCCCTCACCCATACAAGGTGACCCTGTACAGATGCCCGGACCCGGCCCCGACCAACGCGACCGTTCCCGTAACCGACGACCGCGCCGACGTGCGCCCTTCGCCGGCGGCGGACGCGCTCCCGTCACCGAATACGAAGAGCAGCAGGAGCTCGAAGCCGCCAAGGAGCGGAACGACCTCGAAGTCAGCGACTTGCGCGAGATGAGCGTCACCGAGCTCAAGGCGATCGGGCGCGACCTGGAGCTCGAGACGGGCACCGCCGACCGCAAGGACGAGCTCGTCGATCAGATCCTCCAGCGCCAGACGGAGCGCGCCGGCCATGCCTACGCGACCGGCATCCTCGACATCGTCGACGAGGGCTTCGGGTTCATGCGCCGCCACGGCCTGCTGCC
>JARDZW010000019.1 GCA_029240655.1 Chloroflexota bacterium | reverse complement strand
CCGACCTGGTGACGCACGGCTTCGGATACTGGCACGAGTCCGACGACAGCCATCGCGCAAAGCTCGTCGATATCTACTTCCGGGTCCTGACGAGCGACAGGCCCGCCGGCGTGCTCCCGGCTCGAGGTCAGTGGGAATGCTGGCGTCCGGGCCGCGTTGAGGGGCCGCTCATCGGCGGGTTGCTCAACCGATTGGTCCGCATCTCCGCCACGCCCTACGCGTTGAGCCCCGACCGCTTCGACGGTGCCATCCTGTTCTGGGAGGAGGTTGGGGCGATGACATCGGCCGTTTGGAATGACCTCCATGTCCTGCGGCACGCCGGTGTGCTCGATCGGATCGCGGGCATGGTCGTCGGTCCGACGAGCACGGTCGAGATCGCCGAGGGCGGACCGGCGACGCTCCGCGAGGTGGTCCTCGAGGTGCTGGGGGAGCGGGACATCCCCGTACTCGGGAACGTCGACATCGGCCACGACCCGCCGAACGTGCCGCTTCCGCTGGGGGTCCGCGCCGAGCTCGATGCCGATGGGCTGACGCTGTCTTTGTTGGAGGCCGCGGTTTCCGCATCCTGATCATCGGACGGGCGCATGCACGGTCGGCGGATCCACGATCCAGTCAAGCACGACGACGGGCAGAAAGGGGCCCGGACCGGCGAACCGATCCGGGCCTCCGCTTGGGGCGGGGAGCTAGGCGGTCGCCATCGGCGCCTCGCTCACTCCGACGGGCGCCTCGCCTCGAGCGTCGGCGATCTCGGCACCCGTCGATCGCGCTCGACCCGGCAGCGCGACGGCCGCCAGGGCACCGAGCCCGACGACGATGGCTCCGACCTGCATCGACGGGACGAGCCCCTCGACGAACTCGACCGGCGAGACGTACGAACCGTTGGCCGTGAACACGGCGGCGAGGACCGCCACCCCGAACACCCCGCCGAGTTCGCGGATCGCGTTGTTCGCGCCCGACGCCTTGCCCTCTTCCTCGGGTCGCACGGCCGACAGGACGACGTTGGCGATCGGGGCGAAGAACAGGCCCATCCCGGCGCCGGCCATGACGAACGCGGGCACCAGCGTCAGGTACTCGACCGTGGGCGTGACGAGCACCGACAGCCAGGCGAGGCTCGCCGCCTGGAGGGCCATGCCCAGGACCAGCAGCGGTCGAGTGCCGGTGCGAGTCGAGATGAGGCCGGCCAGCGGCGCGACGATGACCGGCATGAACGTCCACGGCAGGGTGCGCAGGCCGGCCTCGAGCGGACTGTAGCCCTGGACGACCTGGAAGAACTGGGCGAGCAGGAAGATCGAGCCGAACATCCCGAATGTCATGAGCATCGAAACGACGTTCGCCGCGGTGAACGCGCGGGAGCGGAAGAGCCGGAGCGGGATCATCGGGGCGTCAGTCCGGGCCTCCCAGGCGACGAACGCTCCGATGAGCAGGGCACCGATGCCAAGCGTGACGACCGTCTGCGTGCTGGTCCAGCCGACGTCGTTGCCATTCACGAGGCCCCACACGATCGCAAGCAGGCCGGCGCTGACGAGGCCGAGACCCGGCAGGTCGAGGCGGCCCGCCGGTCCGTAGCTCTCGCCGAGCCGGAAGAACGCCAGCGGCATGGCCAGGAGGCCGATCGGGACGTTGACCCAGAAGATCCACTGCCAGTCGAGCCCTTCAGCGATGGCTCCACCGACGAGCGGCCCGATGGCGATGGCCAGACCGGCGATGCCACCCCAGGCGCCGAGCGCGACGGCTCGCCGTTCCGGGCTGACCGCGGCGGACAGGATGGTCAGGCTCAACGGCGTGAGGATCGCGCCGCCGATGCCCTGGATGGCACGGGCGATGATCAGCTCACTCGAGGTCGAGGACAGGGCTGCCGCGGTCGAGCCGGCGGTGAAGATCGCGAGGCCGATGATGAACATCCGCTTGCGACCGAATCGATCGCCCAGCGCGGCGCCCGTGAGCAGCAGCACGGCGAATGTGAGGGTGTAGGCGTTCACCATCCACTCGAGCTCGGGGAGGGTGGCCGCGAAGTCGGCGCGGATGACGGGGAGGGCGGTCGTCACGACGAGGTTGTCGAGCGCCGCCATGAAGACGGCGATGGCGGTGACGACGAAGGTCCAGGCGGTGCGCGTCATGGTGGGTCTCCTTGTTACTTAGTAATCACTTAGATATGCGGTGAAAAAGGGGGTGGGCGGCCGCGATCCAGTCAGTGGGCACCTCCGAGCTTGTCGAGGGTCCAGGTCATCGGCTCACCCTCGAGCTGGACGGCCGCGCCGACGTTCAGCAGCATCCCTTCGGCGAAGAAGTGATGGATGTCGTGGTTCGAAGCGCCCGTTCGATCGGCGACGAATCGGTGGAGGCTGGCAAACGCGTCGCGGACGGTGGCCTGGACATCGGGGTCGCTACAGGCTGCGTAGGCCTGGAGCTGCGCCATCAGCAGCGTTCGATCGGCGAGGAGCTGCATGTAGGCAGTGCCCATCGCGTCGAGCGCGCTATCGCAGGATGACTCGGTGACCTCGCCCCGATCGTAGCGATCGGCGGCGTCCTCGAACGCGATCCGTGTCCGTTCGAAACAGTGCCGGATGACCGCGATGAACAGGTCCTTCTTGGTCCCGAACAGCTGGAAGACGTAGGGCTGCGACACGCCGGCGCGGCGCGCGATCGCGTCCGTCGATGCGCCGGCGAGACCCTTTGCCGCGAACTCGTCGACGCCGGCCGCCACGATCGCCTCGCGGCGCTCACCGGCCGACAGGCGAGGGGAGCGGCGGGCCCCGTACTTCACAGCGACTTCACTCATGCCACATAACTTAGTGAGTACTAAGTAATCTGTCAACCCCCGGCAAGGATCGGGATCGCGTGGCACCCTGACTAACCATGAGCGACCACGATCACGAGCATCACCACGAGCACGTTCCGGTCGCGTACAAGGACGCGGTCGAGGGCTTCCGTCTCGACAAGGACGAGTTCTTCAAGTCGATGCCGGGCAGCCCGATCCCCGAGGCCGAGCGCGCCGCCTTCGATGGGCTCCCGTACTACCCGGTCGACGAGACACTCGTCTTCGATGACCGCGTCCTGGAGCCGTACACCGGCGACGAGCCGTCGAACTTCCAGATCCCGACCTCGGACGGAAAACTCCGACCGGCGCATCGGGCTGGCGTGCTGCGCTTCGAGCTCGGTGGCGCGCCGCGCCAGCTGACGGCCTACACGTTCGATGGCGGCGACGGCGAGTCGCTCTTCGTCCCGTTCCTCGATGGGACGAGCGGCACCGAGACCTACGGCGCCGGCCGCTACCTCGACCTCGAACCCGAGCTGGATGGCACCTACTCGCTCGACTTCAACCTTGCCTACCACCCCTCGTGCGTGTACGACCCGAAGTTCTCCTGCCCGCTGACGCCGGCCGAGAACCGCCTGCCTGTCCGGATCGAAGCAGGGGAGCGCCTGGCGCCGAGCTGAGGCCTAGTCGGCGCGCTCGTAGTCGAGCAGCACGGCCCCTGACGAGAACGTCCGCGTCCCCGTCAGGCGAAGGCGCAGCGGCTCCTTGAGCGACCCGAAGATGGATTTGCCTTGGCCGATCGCGATCGGGTAGATGAGGAACCGGTACTCGTCGATCAGGCCGGCGTCGCTGATCGTCGCGAACAGGTCCGCGCCGCCGGCGACCGCGATCAACGGGCCGTCGCCGGCCTTCATCGCGCGAATCGCCTCGACGACGTCGCCCTCCACCAGCGTGGCGTTGGGCCCAAGGTCCGGCCGGCCGCGCGAGACCACGCGCTTGGGCGTCTCGCGCCAGAAGATCGCGAACTCTCGCTCGACGTCGGGCGTCGCCGGGTCGTCGACGTCGAGTTCGTCCCAGTAGTCCATCACGCCGTACATGACCCGGCCCATGACCTCATCGCCGGTCTCGCGCATCAGCTCGTTGGCGAAGCGATGTACGTCCTCCGCGGGCTCGATGTCGGCGAGGCCGCCCTCCGGGTCGGCGTACATCCCATCGGCCGTCAGGTTGATGAAGAAGACGACCCGCCGTGTCATCCGATGCCTGCCTTCCTGTCGAGGACCTGGAGGAGATCGTGGGCGGCGAGCTCGACCGCCTTGTGCCGCCATTCGGCCGCCCGGAAGTGGCAGGCGATGATCCCGGATCGGTGCACGCGTTTGAAGTCGCCGACCACGAAGGCGTAGCGGCCCTTGGTCTCATCGGTCGCGCCATCGGTCAGTCCGACGTGCCAGCCCGCGTAGTCATCCCAGGAGTGCTTCGCGAGGTAGGCGTTCTCGTCGTCCGCGCTCGGCTGGGATTCGCCCCAGTCGCTGTCGAGCACGTACTGGCGCGCCTCGATGAGCTTCCTGATGTTCGCCACGGCCTTCTTGTTGAGCGTGTAGCTAGCCATGCGCCAAGTATCGCGCTTCGCGATCGAGGCGCGTATCGTTGCGTTGCTCGGGAGCACAAACAGGACTTTCGTCCTACGCCATCCGGGTCAGGACCCCCGTACCATCCGGCCACGCACTCATGAAGGAGTCCGGGGAATGCCTAGAACCATCAGGGCCGCACTCGCGGCGCTCGCACTCACTGTCCTGGCCGCAACGCCGGCCCTTGCCGCCAAGCCACTCGTCGAGACGGTCGAAGAAAGCGGCACGTTCCTCATCCCGTGCGGGACCGTGACCCTCGTCGAAGAGTGGAGCCAGTCCGTCGTCCTGACGACCTGGCTCGACCGCAACGGCGAGGCGACACGCGCTCACGCCCGTGTTCGTTTCGACGGCACGATCACCGCGCCCGGATCGACGCTCCGACTGTCGGACGTCGGTCGGTTCACCGCCTTCCTTGACTTCGGTCCAGAGGGCACCACGGAGCGCCAGGTCGGCATCGTCTACAAGATCAGCGCGCCGGGCCTGGGCCTCGTCGCCCACGACGTCGGACAGATCACCTTCTTCCCGGATGGGTCGGAGCCCGAGATCAAGGGACCGCACGACGTGTGGGACAACGGCCTCGAGACCCTGATCTGCCCGTTCTTCGAGTAGGCCGTTCCGTCATCGGCGGCATAGACGACACGGACCTCGCGGAGAGCATCGACGCCCTCCATGAGGGTTACCTGAGCTTCTGTCGCCTGCTCGGCGCCGATCGCGGCGTGGCCTGGGGGGAGGATCCGGAAATCGCCTGGGTCATGACCCCGATCCCGCTCCGGGGGTTCAATCGGATCACTCGCATCCGCCTGGACGCTGAGCGGGCGGACGCCCGCATCCGCGAGATGCAGGATCGCTTTCAGACCGCCGCGGTCGCACCTACGTGGTGGATCGATGCTCACTCCACGCCGTCCGACATCGGCAAGCGCCTGGAGCGGATGGGACTCGTTTACGAAACCGTGCCCGCGATGCGGATCGAGTCGACGCTAGTTCCAGAACCGCGATCGCCGGCTGGGGTCACGCTTTCCTGGGCCGTTGATCGTGAGTCGATCCGAGCCGCCATGTCCCTCATCGCCACCGGGTTCGGGATGCCAAGGGCGCTCGGTGGCGCGCTCGCCGACCTGATGGCCCCACTGGCTCGGCCAGGCGGACCTGTCCATACCGTCGTGGCCCAGCTGGACGAGATACCGGTCGCTGCCGCCCAGGGCATCCTCGTCGGTGACGCGGTCGCCATCTTCAACGTCACGACGCTGGAAGCCGCGCGAGGTCGAGGGATCGGGGCGGCCGTCACGCTCGCCGTTGTGCGGGACGCGATCGAGCGTGGCGCACGGTTCGGCGTGCTCGAGTCGAGCGAGATGGGCCTTTCCGTCTATCGGCGCATCGGGTTCCGCGATGTCGGGTTCTTTCGCGTCTACGCCGAGCCAGAGACCGAGAATTCCCTCTGAACCGTCTCGGCCGCGAGTCCTCGTGAATCGGCTCAGTAGCCGGCGGGCGCCTCGGGCCAGGGCTTCTGATACTCGACGCGGTCGAACTCCTCCTGCGCCGATGACAGGTCCTTCGCCCACCGTCCGATGATCGCGTCCGCATCCTTGCAGTCCTCACCGACCAGTTGCCGGTTCAGTCGCTTGAGATGGTCGAGGGTGATGTCGACATGGCCCGCCTCGTGGTCGCGGATGAATTCGATGATGTCGCGCCACCACGCGAGCAGCCGCTTGGGCACGCGCTTGGGCGCGACCCAGCGCGGCATGTGGACGGCGAATTTGCCCCGGATCGTCGATTTCGCGATCGTGCAACTCCCGCTGCTGACACGCTGGTCGACGCCGTCCTCGATATCCGGGAACGCGGAGACGGTGCAGGCGGCCGGCCGGGCATCGCCCTCGTGCCATTCGTAGTTGATCGCGCCGCAGGACTGGACGCCGCCGTTGGCCAGGCTCGCGGCGAGCTCGGCGACGGTGTCCCCTTCGATCTCGAAATAGACGACCTCGGCGCCGTCGACCTTGACGCTGATCGGTGGCAGGTTCGCAACGCCACCGGCGGTGTTGGGTGGTAGTTCGACGTCGGGCAGGGGATCGTCGCGCACGGCGACCGCTTCGCGGCGGCCCCTGAGCTCGTAGGCAGCCGTCTGCGCGACGCAACCGGCTGCTGAGCCGACGGGGGTCGGATCGAGGTCCAGCTCCAGGGACCCCCGCATCTCGGTCGTCTCGACTGCCGACCCGGAAGCACGGACCGTCGAGAGCCACAGCCGCATGATCGAGGTGACCTTCGCGCCGCCGCGGATGGCATCGCCGTCCTCGTCGAGGCAGGGTCCCTCGTTCTCCGCCCTTGCCGCCGAGACGTAGTGGTTCCCATCGCGTTCGAGCGTGGTGATCGAGACCGGCCTGCTGCGGCCGAGCGGCGTCATCCTGACTTCGATCGATGGACACGGCTCGTCGTCGCAGTCGGGCGTGACTTCGTAGGCCTCCTCGTCGAAGGCGGCTCCCGGGATCAGGGCCGATCGATCGTCGAGCGACAGGATCTTGCGAATGCGCCAGACACCACCGACAGGGCCGAGCTCCGCGACCGGTGCCTCGGATGCGGCGGGGGTCGGGGCGGGGCGGGGCGAGGCGGCCGCGGTCGGGCTGGGCGCGGCGATCGCGGTGGTCGGCGAGGGATCCGCGGAGGGTGACGGAGCGCCTTGGCAGCCGACAGCGACAACCAGGCTGAGTGCCAGGCTGACCTGGCTCGTGGCGAGGCGCGCTACGGATCGCGGGACGTTCGTCCGCGGGCCGACCGAGTGCCTCCAGCCCCACAGCATCGACGCATCCTACGCCCGTGCCCGCGAGATGCAGCCGTTGGTACGGGGTCTTCGGCGAGCGAACGGTGCCCAGGCGCAACGCCCCGCTATCACCCCAGGCGTAGAATCACGGCGACTCCCGACCCGCCCTCGAATCGAGGCGCATCGCTTCCTCGGACGGGCCGAGCATGGCAGGAGGACCGCTCATGCAGGCATTTCTCGTGGAGTTGAGCAACAAGCCAGGTGCGCTCGCCGATGTGGCCGAAGCCCTCGCCGCAAAGGGCATCAACATCACGGCCGTCAGCGGCACGGCATGCGGCGACGGCGGTCGCGCCGCGATCATGACCAGCGACGAGGCCACGACCCGCGCCGCGCTCGATGCGACCGGGAAGAAGTACACCGTCATGGACGCGACCGACACCGCCATGCGCCACGAGCCCGGAACCCTGGCCAAGGCCGCTCGCCGGCTGGCCGATGAGGGCATCAACATCGAGGCGATCCTGCCGATCGGCATGGAGGGCAACGAGGTCCACGTGGCGTTCGTCACCAGCGACGCGGCCAAGGCCCGTCAGGTCCTGACCAGCGCCGGGATGGCGTCCCGCTAGGCAGCTCGTTCCGTAAGGCACTCGTCGGAGGGTGGGGCTTGGGGCCCCGCCCTTCGACTGTCAACGCGTCCTCAGCGCTCCCCCGCGAGATATGCGTGCCAGAGCAGGCGCGCGGCGACGGCGCGCCAGGGTCGCCACGCCTCGGCCACGGCCGCTTGCTCAGGCCCGGTCGGCAAGGCGGCCAGGCCCTTCGCTCGTCGCATCGCGCCCGCGAGGGCGAGGTCGCCGGTGGGCCAGATATCGGGACGTCGCAGGGCCATCAAGAGGTAGATGTCCGCGCTCCATCGCCCGATCCCGACGACCTTGGTGAGCATCGCGCGTGCGTCGTCGTCATCCGCCGCGGCGACCGCATCGAGGTCCAGCCGGCCATCGAGCACGTCGCGGGCCAGCCCCACGACGTAACGCGACTTCTGGCGGGTCTGGCCGGCCGAGCGCAGGCCGTGTTCACCGGTGGCGACGATGGCTGCCGGCTCAACGGCGCCCGTCGCCTGCGCGAGGCGGCGGTAGGCCGCGTCCGCTGAGGCCAGCGAGATCTGCTGTTCGAGGATGATCCGGACGAGGGTCTCGAACCCCATTTCGCGGCCCCACAGGGGCGGCGGTCCGTGGCGGTGGGCGATGCCGGCCAGGTCCGCATCGATCGCCGCGAGAGCGGCGACGGCGGCTTCGATGCCCGCCTCGTCCAGGCGGGGAGGACCCGATGCACGCAGGGTGATGGCCACGCCTCAGCGTCTCGTCAGGAAATCGGCGAGCGCCGCCAGCGTCTCCACGACCGCAGCGGCACCGGCGCCGCGCAGCGCGGCTCCGTCCACCGCGGCGCCGGCCGTCACGCCGATCGGGACCATCCCGGCGGCGACCGCCGCGACCATGTCCCAGGTGGAGTCGCCGATGTACCAGCAGCGCGTCGGGTCGACGGTCATCTCCTCGGCCGCTCGCAGCAGGAGATCCGGCTCGGGCTTGGCGTGCTCGACGTGACTCGCGTCCACGATCGTCGGTTCGGTGTCCAATCCCAGGGCCTTGACCGAGGTCGCCACCTGGGCCTTGCGGCTCGATGTGGCGATCGCCCACGGCCACCCGCGCGCCTCGATGGCGTCGACGAGATCGCGAACTCCGGGGAGCGGGCGAGGGGAGTGGTTGAGCTGCTCGTAGATCTCGCCCGACCGCTTGTCGATCGCCTCGGCGCGGTCCTCGTCGAGGGTCACTCCGGCGAGCGCGGCGATCTCGCGGGCCAGCCGCTTGCCATCGACCCCGATGAGTGGCGCCAGGCGTTCGTGCATACTCGGGAGCCCGGCGTCATCGAGCGCGTGGAGCCACGCCTCGATGCGGGTCTCGACGGTGTCGATGAGGGTTCCGTCCAGGTCGAAGAGGACGGCATCGGGCAGGGGGAGGCTCGCGACGTCGGCGGGATCGCTGGGCATCGCGTTACGGTAGCGGTTCGGGGTCCGTGGGGCCGCGGAAGACCCTGGACGGGCGTTCGCTGCCGGCCACGATCGCCCCTGGCCAGATCGACACCGGGAGACGGTAATGGCAGGTGATCGGCCGTCTTCCGGCAGGATCGACACCGGCAGACGGTACGTGGCACGAATCGGGTGATTCCTGTCGGAATCGCCCCGGACATCGGCCATAAGCGACCGGGGATGTCGATCCTGCCGAGCGTTGTCGGCGGTGTCTCCCGCCGCACGTCGGGTTTGGCTACCCGCCCGTGGCCTGGCTCTGCCCCGACCTGGCCCGCCCGCTCCGGTCCTTCGGCCCGAACGCGATCGCGGACCACACCCCCACGCAGAGCACGCCGAGCCCCACGATCCCGATGACGAGCGACGCCGACACGCGGTCCGCCAAGGGTCCCGCGAGGAGCGTCGGCGCGAGGCTGGCCGCGCTCACGATCGATGCCAGCACCCCGAACACGCGCCCGCGCACCTGCGACGGCATCGATTCGAGCAGCGCGGTCTGCGCCGACACCGACACCACGGCATAGGCCGCACCCGCGCACGTGGCCACGGCCACGACGAACGGCAGGACAGAGACCCCGAATCCGGCGAGGGCGACGCCCAGGCCGCCGGCCAGGGCCAGGGACGCCGTCAAGAGCCCCAGCACGATGTGGCCGCCCTCCGCGGCCCGCCGATGCGACAGGTGCCGCCCGAACCGGCGCAGCCCGAACACCCCGATGACGACGCCGATCCCCAGCGGCACGATGATGACGGCGAGCTGGGTCGGCTGCAGGCCTACTGTGATGGCGAGGCCGGGCCCGAGCACACCGAGGACCCCGGCGACAGAAGCGCCCGCAGCCTGGTGGACGATGGGCCGGCTGACCTCGCGGTCGCCCCGGATGACCCTGATCCCCTCCTGGAGCTCGTGGATGACGCGCATGCCCGCATCGCGCCCCGACTCCTGCGCTTCGCGGTTCGGAGGTGCACTGGGCAGGCCGATACAGGCGACGCTGGCGGCGACGTACAGGGCGGTCACGACGGCCAGCACGGCCGACGGCCCGGCGATCGTCACGAGCAACGGGCCCAGGAACGCGAATCCCAGGGCGAACGACGCCTGCAGGGTCAGATTGAAGATGCCCATCGCGGTCTGGAGCTGGGCGCGCGGCACGACCCGCGGGATCATCGATCCCTCGGCTGGTGTGAGCGCGACGCTCGTGAGACTGACCCCGAGGTTGAGGGCGAGCAGCATCGGCACGTTCGCGCCCGCCGCCGCGAGCCCCGCCGTCAGGAGCGCGCGGGCGATGTTCGGCCCCACGAGCGCCCAGCGCAGGTCCAGTCGATCGACCACGACCCCGGCGAACGGCGACAAGACGATCTGGGGGAGCACGAACGAGGCGACGAGTGCTCCGACCGCGGTGTTCGAGCGCGTCGTGTCGAAGACCAGCACCGTCAGCGCGTAGAGCGCCATGTTGCCGCCGACCTGGGTGGCAGCCTGGATGAACCAAAGCCGGGCGAAGATCGGGTCCCGCAGGATCGACCGCGCGGCTGCACGCTCCGTCATGCGCGAACCTTACGGTGCGGCCGACGGCGACGAGCATTGGTGCGGCCGGGCAACACGCATGCGGAACGAAGGTTTTCGGCCGCACCGCATCCGGCTACCGTAGGGCCATCCCAGGTGGAGTCCGGGGCTCTACGGGCAGGTGAGGAGGAGTTTCATCGATGCGTCGATCGGTTCTATCCAGTCTGGCGCTCGCGAGCACGCTGATGCTGATGCTGGCGTCAAGCGCGTTCGGGGCGCCCAACCACAGGACGATCCAGATCCTCGACAACTGTGACGGGCCCTCGTTCAACGAGGCACTCGGGCCTGGCGCCTGCTCGCGCCCGGGCGGTCTGTCGTTCGAGAACCTGGAGCGGAGCTTGGCGCGTGGTGGCGCAGCTTCCTGGCGCTTCTCCCCGAGCCAGGCCACCCTGGCAGCGGGTGGCTCCGTCACCGCGGTCAACCGCGGCGGCGAGTTCCACACGTTCACCGAGGTCGCCGCGTTCGGTGGCGGCTGCGTCCCACCGATCAACGATGCCCTGGGCCTGACCGCCGTTCCGGAGTGCGCCGATCCCTCGCTGTTCGGGACCACCGGCGTCATCCCGGGCGGGTCCCTGGAAGTCGGGCCGATCTCGTCGGGCGCCCACCGGTTCCAGTGCCTGATCCATCCGTGGCAGCGGGCGACCGTCACGGGCGTCTGACCGGATCTCCCGCATCCGAAGGCGAAACCGAAACGCCGGCCGAATGGCCGGCGTTTCGATGCGAGGCGCCCAGGCCGGGTCGGCGCGATATCCTCCGCCCGATGATCCTGCGCATCGTCCTGGGCCGTCTCCCGTCCGGCACTGACGCCAGCGCCCTGCTCGAACTGCGGGGTCGGCTCGCTTGGGCTGCCCGGGATGTGCCTGGACTCGACAGCCTCATCGTCGGAGCGCGCCGAGCGCTGCTGTCCGGCGAGGGCGGGGACGCTCCGGTCGAGGCGGCCATCGTCACGGTCTGGCGCGACGTGGATTCGATGGCTCGAGCGACCAAAATCGAAGAGCAGGACCGGTTCCTGGGGCACCGGTTGCGACTGCCGCTCTCCATCGAGCGGGCGGTCCATTACGAGATCGTCGGGCGGACGTTCGCCGCCTTGCCGCCCGAGACGACGACCCACTTGCGCATCGTCACGGTGCGGGCGCGACCGAACGAGGAGGCTCGGCTCATCGAGACGCTTCGTCAGCGCCTCCCGCAGCTCGTCGAGAAGGGACTCGTGGCCTCCCACCTGGGCCGCCGGGTCGTGTCCGGCGAGTTCGAGGCGGTGACGGTCGGTGTCTGGCCGAACGAGGAGACGCTTGAGGCGGCCACCGGCGGCGGGCCCGAGCGACCATTGTTCGAGCAGGAGCTGTCGCACTGGTCCGACCGGCTCCAACTCGAGACCTACGACGGGATCGAGATCGCGCCCAGGCTCCCTGCGGCCAGCGGCCCGCCGATCTTCATCCTGGACGACCAGTTGCGGATCGTGGATGTCACCGCCACGGCGGCGGCGACACTCGGCCGGGAGCACGACGACCTGGTGGGGCGATCCCTGCAGGAGCTGTCACGGACGAACCCCGAGGAGTTCGCCCGGAACGTGGATGCGCTCCGGCACCACGGCTCGGTCGCTGGCGAGGCCAAGTGGCACGTTCCCGATTCGGGCGAGGTCTTCCTCCGCTACGTCGCGTGCCAGGACGTGCCCATCCCCGGGCGCCACACGGTGCTCGTCCACCGCTGGAATGAACCCGTCCCGACCGATGCCGACCTGGATGCCGCGCTCGACGTGGCCTTCCCGCTCAAGACGGGCAGACGACGGGCCTGAGCACGCGGCGCCTGACCGGATGAACGCAAAAGGGAAGCCCCTCCGGAAGGAGGGGCTTCTTACGTGGAGGAGGCCGATCAGCGGTTCTGCTGGACCGGTCGGTTCTGGTTGACCGGCTGCTGGTCCTTGTCGAGCGGGCTCGTGCCGCTGGGCTGGGCCGGATCGGTCCGGTTGCCTTGCTGGAAGTCGCGCTGCGCGGGATCGTTCCACGCGCCCTGCGAGGTCGTCGTCGGGTCGCCCTGTTTCCAGCCGTCCTGGCCCTGGGTCATCTCCTGGTCCTTGTTCAGGCCCCGGCCTTGATACTGGCCCTGGCCCTTGCCCTGGCTGCCCTGGCCCTGGTAACCCTGATCTGAACCGGTCTGGCCATGGGTTCCGACCTGGCTCGACTCGCGCGGCATGCTGCCGGTGGTCTGCTTGGTCTGGTCCTTGTTCTTACCCACGTGTGTACCTCCATCGGTTCTTCGGGGGTCGCGTCCACTGTCGCCCAGGCAGGAGAACAGGCGACTCAACCACCTCCGACGACGGCTTGCGGACACCTTGCGCGACGGTTGCGACGCTCTCCGCCCCTCGAAACCACGTTCGAGCGCCCGCTACACTGGCCGACCATGACCGAGCCCACTCCCGCCGTCTGGGTCATCGTCCCGACCTACGACGAGGCGGAGAACATCCGCCCGATCACGGCCGCGATCCTCGGGTCGCTGCCAGCCGCGACGATCCTCGTCGTCGACGATGGCTCGCCGGATGGCACCGGCCAGATCGCTGACGAGCTCGCCGCGAGTGATCCACGCATCCGGGTGCGTCATCGAACGGCCAAGCAGGGCCTGGGTCGGGCATACCTGGATGGTTTCGGAATCGCGCTCGACGGGGGCGCCACCGTCGTGGCCCAGATGGACGCCGACTTCAGCCACGACCCGGCCGTCCTCCCCGCGCTCGTCGCGCCGATCGAGGCCGGCGAGGCGGATCTCGTCATCGGTTCGCGCTACACGCACGGTGGTGGCGTGGTCGATTGGGGCATCGGCCGGCGGCTCATCTCCCGCGGCGGCTCGCTCTTCGCCCGGATCGTGCTGGGCCTGCGCCCGAGCGACCTGACCGGCGGGTTCAAGGCGTGGCGGTCGTCCACGCTCGCAGCGGTCCCGTTCGATGGCATCCACGCCGGGGGCTACGTCTTCCAGATCGAGATGACCTACCGCGCGAGCCGGGCCGGTGCCCGCATCCGGGAGGTGCCGATCACCTTCCGCGACCGGCGGGTCGGCCAGAGCAAGATGTCGCGACGGATCGTGGTCGAGGCGCTCGTGGTGGTCGTGCAGCTCCGGCTCGATGAACTCGTCGGCTGGGTCGGGCGGCGACGGCGCGCGAGATGACAGACGGGCCGGAGCCGGGGCCGGCACCGGGGCCGCTCGGCCGCGCAGAGGCCTCAGCCATGGCGCTCGGCAAGGGCAGGACCGACGACCTGCCGCCCGGCGTGCGTGTGGTCATGGACGTCAGGGCGCTGCAGGAGCCGGCCCGCGCGCCCCGGACGGCGTCGTATCTGGATGGTCTGCTGGGCGGCTTCGACGCCGACCCCCGCCCCGGCGAGTCGTTCGCGTTCCTGCTCGCCTCGGACGAGGATGACCCGACGCCTCGTTTTGAACACCTCGAGGTCGTCGGACGGCGCCTGTTGCCGCCGGTCCGGCTGCTCCGTCAGGCCGCGCTGACCGTCGATCCGTTCGTCCTGCGCGGTGCGTCCGTGGGAGCAGCGTGGCGGGCGGATCGGAGCGGCGCGGCGGGCGCGGTGTATCACGCCGCGGGCAACGCGGTGCCGATCGCGTCGCGCCTGCCGACGGTGGTGACGCTCCTGGATCTCGCGCCGTGGGAGCTCCCGGAGGCCTTCCAGCGTGGAACGACGTCGCGCTTCGGCCAGCGGCTGCGCGCCCGGTTGCTGCGCGACGCCGCGGCAATCCTCGTCGGCACCGAAGCGGTCGCCAAGTCCGCCCGTCGCCTCCTCCACCTGCGACGGGACCGGATCCACGTCGTGCCACTCGCGCCGCGACCGGCCTACGCGGCCGTGCTCGAGCACGCCCTGGGGCGCCGCGAGACCGCGCGCGCCGCCGCCGATCGACTCGGACTCGGCGATCGATACCTCGTCTATCACGGCCGCCACGATATCCGGCAGGACGGCGTCACCTTGATGGCCGCACTCGCCTCACTCGCGTCGACCGATCGGCCCGCCGGATTGGCCGACGCCGCGGACTGGCCTCCGCGGCTCCTCGTCGTGGACGCCACGCCCGACGATCGCGCAGCGCTCGCCCGGATCGCCGCCCGCCACGACGCCAGCAACCAGGTCGTGTACGCCCCGATCCTGCCAGCGGACGACACGGCCGCGATCGTCGCCGCGGCCCGCGCGGTCGTCCTGCCGGTCGTGTCGGAGGCAAGCGGGCTCGTCGCCATCGATTCCCTGGCGGCCGGGGTACCGGTGATCGCGTCGGCGGTCGGGGCGCTACCGGAGATCGTGGGCTCGGCCGGGATCCTCGTCGAACCACGCGATCGGGAGCGGTTGGCAGTGGCGATGGCGACCGCCTGGAGCGACGAGCCGGTCCGAGCCGGGATCGCGGCGGCGGCGCGGTCGCGCGGGACCGGCCCTTCCGGTGGACCGCGGTCGTGGGTGGACGTCGCGAACGAGGTCCGGGCGATCTACGCGACCGTCGCGCGCTAGCTCGGCGACGCGCTGGCGGCGGGCGAGGCGCTGCTCCCCGGCGAGGCGCTCGCTCCGGACTCCGGGTTCGCGGCCGGAACCTTGCCGTCCTTGATGACGACCTTCGATCCATTGGGCAGGACCTGGACGAAGGTCTGCCCGACCGTGAGCGTGACCGGTTCCCCGGCCGCATCGAAGAACCGGGTGGGTTTGCTCAACCCGGTCTTGCGCCAGGTGCCTTTGATCGTGTGGCCGTTCGTGGCGATCCACGCCGTCCCCGAGCCGATCACGTCCGCCTCGAGGCGGTGCTTGTTGCTGCCGTCATTCAGCGGGCCGAAGGACATGAGCATGATGACGACGTTCTTGGGTGCCACCTGTTTGCCGTCGGCATGATCGACCTGCTTCTTCGACCCGCTGACCGATCGCTTGTACGTGTTCGTCTTGCGGTCGTAGCGATAGGTGATGTCGTTCCAGGCGTACGACACCGAGATGCGGCCGCCCTTGGGCCGATCGACTGGCGACGCGTCGGGTCCGAACCGCCACGCGGCCTTGTATGGCCCGTCCTTCGCCCCGATGCGCCTGGCCAGCTTCCGCAGCTCCTTGCCCGTCGTGTAGACGTTATGCGGCGCGAATCGGTCGGTCGAGCGGTGGTAGTAGATGTTGCCCCAGCGGAACTCGTCGGCGTTGTAGACAAGCTGGCCGTTGCCTTGATCCCGCAACGTCTGTAGCGACTGCGGCGACCCTCCCGAGTGGCCGTATACCGCCGCCCATTCGGCCGCCCACGCGATGTAGTACTGCCGCGCGCTGCGGACCGGTCCGACCGCCCCCGGGATCTCGTCCTGGAAGATCAGCATGTACCTGGGGATGCCTCCTTCAGCGGGCGCGTGCCACACGACGGACGCCGCGTTGAACCCGGACTGCGGCCGAGCGTCGGGGTGGTCGTCGATCATGATCGCGATGGCGTGACGCTTCGCGACGGCGGCCGATACGAAGCGGCCGGTCAGGGGCGCCCGGCTGAGCGGTTTCGGTGTGGGCCTGGGCGTCGGGGTCGGGGTGGGCACCGGCGTCGGAGAGGGGCTCGGCGTCGGGGATGGGGTGGCGGTGGGAGAGGAGCTCGGAGACGCGTCCGCCAGGAGCGATGAAGAGGGGCTCGGCGAGGGTGCCGCGCCGGCCGCGAGCACGCCGAGGCCGGCCCCGGCCATCAAGGCCAGCGCCAGCCCGCCGATGACGATGACCGTGCCCATCCCGGATGGACGACGTTGCATGGAACCCCTCATCTGCCGACCGACGCCACATCGGGTCGACCGCGCGCAGGATAGCGGACGGACGCGCGCGATGCGATGTGGCGCTAGGCTGACGGTTCGCCGTTGAAACACGCTCAGGACGCCCGCCGCAGGAGGGGAACCGATGACCACCGAACCGACCACGCCCAAGGTCACCCCGGCGCGGGTGAAGACGTCTGAAGCGGTGACGCCGCCCGAGACGGTCAAGGCCGACCGGGTCGAGATCTTGCAGGGCGGCGCCGATCACGTCGAGGCGACCACGGTAACGGTCGATCAGGGCGGCATCGGAACGGCCGCCGCGACCACCATCGACGTGCACCAGGGCGGCATCCAGCGCGCGACGGCGACGGACATCGCGGTGAGCCAGGGTGGGATCGTTCTTGCGCAGGGCAACCGTGTGTCGCTCGAGATGGGATTCGTCGGGGCGGCGGTCGGGGACGAGGCGCGCGTGACGCAGTCCATGGCCGGCTTCGTGGCCGCGCGTGGGGACGCGACCGTGGATCAAAGCCTGGTCAGCACGCTCATCGCCGATCGGGTCACGATGCGCCAGCCGAGTGCGGTCCTGGTGCTCATCGCCCGCCAGGTGGACGGGACCGTCAGACCGCTGCTCGACTGGCGTGGCGCGATCGCCGCCGGGGCGGCGGCCGGGCTCGTCCTCGGGCTGTTCCGGGCCGTCCGCCGCTGACCGACTTGTCGGGGCCGGTCACGCCGGCCTAGGGCGTCGTCTCGATCGTGGCGTCGAACTCCGCGGCCGGGGCGGGCGCATCGAACGTCAAGCGCAGCACGTGCCCGACGCCACCAAGCGAGTCGCCTTCGCAGGTACCCCGGAACATCCGCAAGGTCCGTCCGTCGGCGTTGATCACGAGCTCGTGGCGCGTGTCACACGTGCCGCCGGACCATGTGAGGACCACCGTCGCTGGATCGGCCGGGTCGTTCTCGACGCGGACCAGGTCCTGCTCGACATCGACGCCGTCCCCCGGGTCACCCGAGATCGCCTCCGTCAGCGTGAACGACTCGTCGATGATCTCGATGAAGGCGTCGTTCCCGACGTGCTCGATCAGGTCCACGCGGAGCGTCGCAGGCCCCGACGGCGCCTCGGATGGCGTGACCGAGGGCGACGGGCTCACGACTGGCGGCACGACCGCCGGTTCCCGCTCGAACCAACCGCCGATGGCCGCGCCCGCGACCGCGGCGGCGAGCAGCAGGCCGACGGCCGCCAGGAGCGGCAGCGGTTGGGCGATCCGACCGAGTCCGAACCCGCCACTCCCCATCGGGTCGCGACGGAAGGCGGCCAGGGGATCGCGTCCGCGCGGGTGCGTGCGGGCATGCGCGAGGGCGGCCTCGATCGTCCCCTCCGGCACTCGACCCTGAGGCTCCTCGAACCAGGCAGCGATCCTCCGGTCCTGTTCGTTGGGAGTGGTCATGCCGAGCGCTCCTTTCCCTGATCGGCGCGGGCGTGCGCTTCGAGCGTGGCGCGGAGGGCTTGGCTCGCGTAGTGGAGGCGTGAGCCGGCGGTCCCGACCGGGATGCCGAGCACGTCGGCGATCTCCGGCGACGACAGGCCGGCGTAGTGGTGGAGGGTCAGGATCGCGCGCTGTTCCGGCTTGAGCTGGCGGAAGCCGCGCTCGACCTCGTCCCGATCGGCGACCGAGCCGAAGTCGTCGGGCGCGCGAGACGCGTCGGCATCGGCGGGGAGCAGCCGGACGAGCGCCCCGCCGCCGGGACCCCGACGCTCGCGCTTCGCGGCGGCGATGCTGGCCCGCGCGATCAGTCGATAGGTCCACGCGTCGAACCGCTCCGGGTCGCGCAGCCTCGGGAGCTCGTCCCAGATCGTCACGAGGGCCTGCTGCACCGCGTCCTCCGCGAGGTGGTGGTCACGCAGGATCCGGTGGGCGATCGCGAACAGGCGGTCGGCCGACAGGCGGACCAGGCCCTCGAAGGCCTCCTGGTCGCCGCGCGCGGCCCGTTCCACCAGATCTCGTTGCACGATCGCGGATCTCCTGCTGGGTCGTTCGCCGAGTATGGGCAGGTCGCGGCCCGTTTCCTTCAAAGATTCCCGTCACCGACATTCTCAGGACCGTCTCAGGCTTCCGGACTGTACTGACCGTCATGGACAGCTTCGACCGGACGCCCGATCTCACCCCAGGCAGCACCTCCGCCTTCGTGGTCGAACCACTCACACCGGTCCGTCCGCCCTCCCCGGCCGGATCGTCAGCGGCGACGCTCGTCGGTGAGCCCATCGCGACCCCCAAAACGGCGACCTCCTCCCGTCCGTTCCGTGGCCGATGGCTCGCCGGCGTCCTCGCCGTTTCGATGCTCTCAGCCGTGGTCGGATCGATCGGGACCGTCGGGCTGCTCACCGGCTTGGGATCCTCGGGCGCGGGAACCGGTACAGGGCCGGTCAGCGCCACGAACACCACCACCAACCCGGCCAGCGCCTCGTCCGCCGACGCGGTCGTTGCGGTCGCCGAGTCGGCCAGCCCGGCCGTCGTGACGATCACGGTCGACTCGGCCGGGCGATCCGGATACGGACCGTTCTCGGTACCGTCGACGGGCGTCGGATCGGGCTTCGTCTTCGATGCGTCGGGTCTCATCCTCACCAACCATCACGTCATCGAGGGCAGCGACAACATCACCGTCACATTCAAGGACGGCTCGGAGCTGGCGGGCACTGTCATCGCGAGCGACAGCACGCACGACCTCGCGGTGGTCAAGGTCGATCCGACTACGCCCTTGCCCACGATCCCGATCGGCGACGCAGCCTCCCTGAAGGTCGGCCAGCGGGTGATCGCCATCGGCAGCCCGCTCGGCACGTTCACCGAATCGGTCACGTCCGGGATCCTGTCCGCGACAGGCCGGACGATCGAGGTTGGCTCGCCGAACAGCCGGCGGACGACCACGATGACCGGCCTCCTGCAGACGGACGCGTCCATCAACCCCGGTAACAGCGGTGGCCCGCTGCTCGATGACACGGGCGCAGTCATCGGCGTCAACTCCGCAGCCGCCCAGAGCGCCCAGGGCATCGGGTTCGCCGTCCCGATCGATGTCGCGGCCGACATCATGGCCCAGGCTCGAGCCAAGGTCGGGATCGCCTAGTCAGGGCCCGGCCGGCGCCTCGGCCGGCCAGATCCGGGATTCGCGGCATACTTGGCGACCGCCATGGTCATCCCTGCCTTGCGATCCCTTCGCCGAGCGCTCGCGCCACTCCTCTTCGCGGCCATCGTGGTCGGCGCCTGCACGCCGGGGGGCGATGACGCGACGCCGACGTCGGAAGCCACCACCGCTGTGCTGCGGACCGGGGAGCCGGCCCCGACCGCGACCAGGGTGCCGGCGCCCTCCGACGACGGTGCCACCGCCGGCGAGCCAGGCCCTAGCCCGACCGTCGAGCCCGCAGCGACCTCCAGCCCGACACCCGAGGCCGCCGAGGTCGAGCGCAAGCCCTACGCGATGAATCTCTACCGCAAGGGGGATTTCGTTGCCCAGTACACGTTCGAGTGGTGCGTCGGCGCAAGCCTGCAGATGGCGCTCAACATGGCCACGGACGACTCGCGGACCTCCCGAATCGATCAGCAGCGGCTCTGGGAGATGGCCCGCGACACGAGCTTCAGCCCGTTCGGCGGAGCGAACCCGCGCGGCTGGACGGCCACGCTCAACGAGCTCGGCATCGGACCGTACGAGCTCGTTTCGATCCCGACGTTCGAGGACGCCCTGAACGTGGCTGCCGAAGCCATCCGGGCGACCAAGCGACCCGTGGGTCTCGTCATGTGGCGCGGCCGGCACGCGTGGGTGATGAGCGGCTTCGAATCGACCGCCGATCCGCGCACGTTCGACGATTTCGATGTCACCGGCATCCGGGTGCTCGATCCGCTCTATCCGCACGGAAGCTCTGTGTGGGGCCGGAGCCCGAAGCCGAACACCCTCGTCTCGCCCGCGACGCTCGGCAAGCAGTTCGTGCTTCGTGACAGCAGGCGCGTGAATCTCGGCGTACCGCCCGGCTACCTGCTGGTCCTGCCCGTCGCTCCCGGGTCGTGATCGGCGGACCCGCGCGATCGCTCCTCGCCGGGCTCCTCGTCGTGGTCCTGGGCGCCTGCGGCGGCGTCGCCCCGACCGCTGACGGAATGCCCGTGAGCGAGCCGAATACGGCCGCCGCCACCGTCCGCCCGACCATCGTGCCGATCCCCGGCCACGAGGTCTATGGCTTCGTGCCGTACTGGGAGATGGACGATTCGATCGTCGACCATATCGGCGTGACCGATCTGACGACCCTGGCCCTGTTTTCCGTCACGCATCGGCGCGATGGGGAGCTGGACGACTCGCAGAACGGCTGGCGGAGGATCGCGGGGGAGGTCGGCCGGCGCATGGCTCGCACCGCGCACGACCATGGCGCGCGCGTCGAGCTCGTCTACACGAGCTTCGGCCAGGCCAAGAACCGCCAGTTCTACACCGAGCCGGAGGCCCAGACGCGGTGGATCGAGGTCCTCATCCAGCTCGTCGAGGACCTCGGGCTCGATGGCATCAACGTCGACGTGGAGCGTCTCCCGGCGGAGCACGTGCTCGACTATGCAGCATTCGTCGGTCGCCTTCGTGACGCCTTGCGGGCGCGGCTGCCCGACGCCCAGGTCTCGGTCTCGACCCAGGCGAACGAGCTCGGCGCGGGGATGGCCGCCGCCGCGGCGTCGGCGGGCGCGGACCGGATCTTCTTGATGGGCTACGACTACCACTGGGCCGGGTCCAACCCGGGCGCCTCGGCGCCGATCGATCGGCTCGACGGCGAGCCGCGCGATCTCGTCTGGTCGCTCGACCTGTACGGGGCCCTGGGCGTGCCGGTCGATCGGACGATCCTGGGTCTGCCGTTGTACGGGATGACGTGGCCCGTCATCGGCCCGGGTGTCGGGTCGCCAGCCACGGGGCGCGGCGACAACTGGGTGCCGCGCTGGAACCTCCCGACCTTGGCCGATCCGTCGTTCGAGCCGATGCTCGAGCCGGTCCAGAGCGTCGAGTTCTACGCGGAGCCGATCCCTGGGGCGTCGTCGGCGACGCCGGGGCATGGCCCTTCCCAGGGCGCCAGGCCCCTGTCGAGCGACGGTCCGACGGGCAGTCTCCCCGCCGTCGAGCCGGAGCCCGGCTGGAACGCCGTGTACTACGACTCACCCCGGAGCCTCACGCCGAAGCTGCTCCTCGCCGACGAGCGGGGGCTGGCCGGCGCTGGCTTCTGGGCGATCGGCTACGAGCGTGGCCTGCCCGACTACACCGAGCTCATCGCCACGTTTCGCGCAGGTGATCTCGCGGCACCGTGACCGCCCGCACCGCGCGAGGCCGCGTGCTTGTGCCGGCCCGAGCCCCGATTGCAACCCGGCTGCAAGGTCGCCCGACGAGGGGTCGAGGCCGCTGTCCAGTCGTCTGACTACGCTGAGACAACGCTGTCGCCCGGGTCCGACCCCCAGCCCGTGTGCGCGGAGGAGCATCGATGGATACATCGCGCATCTCGTGGCGCGTTCTTGCGCTCGCCTGTGCACTGATCCTGGCGATCAGTGCGTGCGGAACCAATGATGGGGGCGGGTCGGCGGCGCCTGACGCCACCACCACCACCACCGAACCAGGCGCCTCCGGCGCCCCCGCCGGGTCGGCCGCCGCCGTGAGCGGCGAGGTGACCGTGTGGGCGATGGGGAATGAGGGCACCAAGCTCAGCGTCATGGCCGACAAGTTCATGGCGGCCAACCCCGACGTGAAAGTCAGCGTGACGCCGGTCGACTGGGGCCAGGCGGTCGCCAAACTGCAGACGGCCATCGGTGGCGGCGAGACCCCGGATGTGAGCCAGATGGGTACCGACATGATGGGCCAGTTCGTCGAGACGGGCGCCCTCGAGACGGTGCCTGCCGATATCGACCCGGGCGGCTTCTTCGAAAGCGCCTGGCAGACCAACGTCGTCGACGACCAGGCCCACGGCGTCCCGTGGTACGTCGAAACGCGTGTCCTCTATTACCGAACGGATGTGGCCGAGAAGGCCGGGATCACGGCCGCGCCGACCACCTGGGACGAGCTCAAGGCGATGGCCAAGGGCATGCAAGCCGAGGGTGGCGCCGAGTACGGCATCGCGCTCGGAACGAAGAACGGCCAGGAGTACCTGCCCTTCGTCTGGTCGAACGGCGGTGACGTCATCGGTGCGGACGGCGCGTTCGCGCTCGATTCCCCGCAGGCGGTCGAGGCCCTGACCTTCTACGACTCGTTCTTCGAGGAAGGACTCACCCCGACGACCGTCCCCGAAGGATTCGACATCACGCCGGCCTTCGTCGCCGGCACGCACCCGATGTTCTTCTCCGGACCGTGGCACGTCGGGCTCATCACCGAAGCCGGCGGCGCCGACATCGAAGGCAAGTGGGCGATCGCCCCGATGCCCAAGAAGACGACCGGGACCTCGTTCGTCGGCGGCAGCAACCTCGTCGTCTTCAAGGACAGCCCCAACAAGGAGGCGGCCTGGGCCTTCGTGAAGTTCATGACGGATCCCGCCAACCAGGTCGCCTGGTACGAGGAGGCTACCGTGCTCCCGGCCGTCGAGAGTGCCTGGGACGATCCGAAGATCTCCGGTGACGAGAACGTCGCGGTCTTCGGCGATCAGCTCCAGGACACGAAGGCCCCGCCGGCCATCCCGACCTGGAACGAGGTGTCGACGGTGATCAACGACAACCTCGAGAAGGTCACGACCGGCAACCTCGCCCCGGCCGATGGGGCGAAAGCGATGCAGGAGGAAGCCACCGCTGTCGGCACGGGTCAGTAGTCATGACCCAACGCGCTGACCCGGTCGGGCCACCACGCTCGACCGGGTCGGTCCGGCCACCCGTCGCGGCACCTGCGCTCGCGGGCGCCATGGCGACGGTGAGGACGCGCCGCGAGCCGCACATCAGCCTGCGCCAGCACCTCACTGGCTGGGCATTCGCCCTGCCGTTCGTGATCATCTTCCTGGTGTTCATGGCCGGGCCGATCCTTGCATCGCTCGCCTTGAGCTTCACCGACTTCGGCCTGCGTGACCTGCGCAACCCGCTCGGGACGAACTTCATCGGGCTCGACAACTACATCGAGCTCGCCGGCGATCCGACGTTCCGCATCGCCCTCTTCAACACGGCGTATTTCGTCCTCGTCGGCGTGCCCCTGACCCTCGGACTCGGGCTTGCGGCGGCACTCGCCCTCGATCGGGGGATCCGGCGGTTCCGGACCATCTTCCGCGTGGGCTACTACCTGCCCGTGGTCACGAGCATCGTCGCCGTCGCCGTCGTGTGGCGATTCGTGCTCAACCCGGACTACGGCCTGCTCAACATGACCCTCGGCGCGATCGGCATCCATGGGCCGGACTGGCTCGGCACGCCGACCCTCGCCATGCCCTCGCTCATCGTGATGGCCGCGTGGCGAAACCTCGGCTTTGCGATGGTCCTGTTCCTTGCCGGACTCCAGACCATCCCCGTCCAGCTGTACGAGGCCGCCTCGATCGACGGGGCCGGTCGCTGGGCCGCCTTCAAGTCCGTGACCCTGCCGCTGCTTCGGCCGACCCTCTTGTTCGCGGTGGTCATCACGACGATCGGGTACCTCCAGGTCTTCGAGGAACCGTTCGTCATGACGGACGGCGGCCCGCTGGACCGGACCCTCTCGGTGTCGATGTTCATGTACGAAGAGGGGTTCGAGTTCTTCCACCAGGGCTACGCCGCCGCGATCGCGTGGGTCCTGTTCGTGCTCGTGGCGATCGTCGCGGTCGTCCAGTTCCGCCTGTTGCGGTCGCAGACGTGATGGAGGCGCCCGGATGACCGCCCTGACCCGCGCCGCCCCCCCGCCCCCGGCGGGCGCCCCGCAGCGCAGCCGCGCCTCGATCGTCCTCTACGTGCTGCTCGCCCTGGGCCTGATCGTGATGGTCGCCCCCTTCGTTTGGATGGTCCTGGGCTCGTTCAAGCCGCAGGGCGAATTCCTGCGCCTTCCCCCGACGTGGCTGCCGGAGGCGCCCACCACGAACAACTATCAGCGGCTCGTCGACCAGCTGGACATGCCGCGTTTCTTCTTCAACTCGATCGTGGTCGCCATCGCGGTCACCGTCGGCAACCTGATCTTCGCGCCGATGCTCGGCTATGCCCTGGCCAAGCTCCAATTCTTCGGCAAGGGAATGCTCATGGGGCTGGTACTCGCCACGTTGATGCTGCCGGGAGCGGCGCTCCTCGTGCCGCTCTTCGTGCTGATGAGCTCGCTGGGCCTGGTCAACACCTATCCGTCGCTGATCCTGCCCTTCCTGGCCGGCCCGTTCGGCGTGTTCCTGACCCGTCAGTTCTTCGCGGGCCTGCCCGACGAGCTGCTCGAGGCCGCCCGGATGGACGGCGCCAGCGAGTTCCGGATCTTCTGGACCATCGCCATGCCCCTCGCCGGGCCGGTCCTCGCGACGCTCGGCATCCTCACGTTCCTGGGCACCTGGAA
>JARDZW010000225.1 GCA_029240655.1 Chloroflexota bacterium | reverse complement strand
GTGGTACTTCTCGTTCATGATCAGGATGATGTCGGCTTCGTAGTTGATCGCCGACGAGCCGCGCAGGTGGAAGTTGCGCAGGCGCGAGGCCTTGAGGCCTTCCTTGTCCGCGGCCACGATCGCGACCATCGGCACTTCCTCGGACAGCGCGATGTCCTTGAGGCCATTGACGATGTAGGTGACCTTCTCCGACTCGTTCTCGGGCTCGGGGATCTGGGGCACCTTCTGCATGTAGTCGATGAAGACGACGAGGCGTCGGTCACCCGAAAGCTCACGGTGCTGCTGCACAAGCTTGCGGATGTTGTCGATGGTGCTGGCGGTCTGCGAGCCCCGCAGCAGGTACAGGTTCTGGCCATAGCGCGCGATGCGGTCGAGCGACGGGCGCAGCCGCGGGTTGTTGGCGAGCTGCGGTGCGGGGCCGCCTTCGGCCATCCACGTTCCAAGGATCTCCTTGCGGACGTCCTGGATCTTGATCGCACCGGTCTTGTGCGGCAGGTGGGCCAGCGCCGACTCCATGGCGATGAGCCGGTTCATGAGATAGGCCTCGTCGTGCTCGAAACACAGATAAAGCACGTTCGCCTGACCACCGGACGCGATATTGCGGGCCATCTGAAGGGCCATCGTGGTCTTGCCCGTGCCCTGGGCGCCGCCGATCAGCATCAGCTCCCCGGCGCGCAGGCCAAGGCCGATCGTCTTGTCGAGCGGGGTGAAGCCCAGCGGGACCGGCTGGTACTCGGCGAGGTGCCCAGTCGTGACCCGCTCGTTGAGATCGCCCAGGACGTCAAGCGCGGAGCGCGGCGTCATGCTGCCGTTGGCGGTATCGAGATGCCAGTCACTCGTGGCAGACGGGACGCTGGCCGGTTCAGTCGCGGGTTCAATCTTGGTGGTCACGCGGTGGTGTCCTCCCCGAGAGGCATGCGTTCGAAGCCGCGGTGCGGCCGCCGTAGCGTAGCACCGGCATCACCGGGACTCACCTACCCGGAAGTGCTATTCCCGGTGGCTCGATCCGAGCGTGGCGATCTCGTCGAACGTGGCGACGATCGCCCGGATCGCGCCTTCGTAGTTGTCGAGGGACATCCATTCGTCCGGGGCGTGAGCGTTCTCGTTCGGCTGCGTGAATCCGAGCAAGACGACCGGCAGGCCCAGGATCGACTCGAAGCTGGCAGCCACCGGGATCGACCCGCCCTCGCGGATGAAGACCGGCGCACGTCCGAACGTGGCTTCGAGCGCGCGCGCGGCGGCCCTCGTCATCGGGTGATCGACGGGCGTGTGGCTGGGCCGTCCGCCGCCGAGATCCTGGACCGTGACCTTGACCCCGGGAGGCGCGATCTCCAGGACGAAGTCGCGGAACTTGACGAAGATGTCGTGCGGTTCCTGCGCCGTCACAAGCCGGCAGCTGACCTTGGCATGCGCGTGCGCGGGGATGATCGTCTTGGTCCCGTGCCCCTGGAACCCGCCCCACACCCCGTTCACGTCGAGCGTGGGACGCGTGGAGCGCCGTTCGAGCGTGGAGTAGCCGACCTCGCCGACCAGTTCCCCGACATGCCGTCGCGCGCGGTACTCGTCCTCGTCGAACGGGAGCTCAGCGATCGCCGCGTGCTCTTCCTCGGTGAGGGCCACGACCGCGTCGTAGAACCCTGGGATCCGGATCCGGCCGTCCGGGCCCTTGAGCGCCGCGATGATCTGGGCCAACGCGTTGGCCGGGTTCTGGACCGCCCCGCCGTAGCTGCCTGAATGGAGGTCCACGGGCGATCCCACCACGTCGATCTGGGCATACATGAGGCCACGCAGGCCGACCGTGATGGCCGGGATGTTGCCCTCGAAGAACCCGGTGTCGCTGATGATCGCGACATCCGACGTCAGCCGGTCACGATTGGCGGTGAGCCATGCGTCCAGACCCTCTGAGCCGCTCTCCTCGGCTCCCTCGAACACATACCTGACGTTGATCGGGAAGCCGCCGCGTGTCGCCATGAGCGCGGCCGCCGCCATCGCGTGGGCGTGGACCTGGCCCTTGTCGTCTGCGGCGCCGCGCGCGAGCATCCGGCCATCGACCACGACCGGCTCGAACGGGGGCGACGTCCACAGGTCGAGCGGATCCACCGGCTGGACGTCGTAATGACCGTAGACGAGGGCGGTGGGCGCCCCTTCCGCGTGCAGCCAGTCGGCGTAGACGACCGGGTGAAAGCTCGTCTCCTCGACCGCGACGTTCTCGAGACCGGCTGTCCGGAGGGCGTGCGCGAGCCACTCGGCGGCCCGACGCACGTCAGGTGCGTGCTCCGGCAGCGCGGAGATGCTGGGGATCCGCAGGAACTCCCTGTAGCTCTCCAGCCGAGCGTCGTGCGTCTTGTCCAGGTGCGCGTCGAGGGCGGCGTCGGGCGACTGGGTCGTGGTCATGCATGGCCTCGTGAGGGCAGGGAACGCCCTCGAGTGTACGTCGATGGCGGTCCGGGCCGGGTCAGGCCGGCTGCGGGTTCGGCTCCGGGATGGGCTGACCTGGACCGATGACCGCCGGGATGCCGTGGCCGTCGTCCTTGGGTGGCATGTCGGAGAACAGCGCCTCGAACCCGTCGGAGTCGACGGTCTCCTCAGCGACGAGCTTCTCGGCGAGGGCCACGAGACGATCGCGGTGCGTCGTGAGGACCTCCGTCGCCCGCTCGTATGCCTTGTCGATGATCGCCCGGACCTCTTCGTCGATGACACGGGCGACGTCGTCGCTGTAGTTGCGCTGCTCGCCGATCTCGCGCCCGAGGAAGACCAGCTCGTCGCGCTTCCCGAAGGACAGCGGCCCGAGCTTGTCGCTCATGCCGAACTCGGTGACCATGCGCCGTGCGAGGTCGGTCGCCTTCTCGATGTCGTTGCTGGCGCCGGTCGTCGTGTCGCCGAAGATCATCCGCTCCGCGACGTTCCCGGCGAGCAGGCCCGCGATCTTGTCCTCGAACTCGGT
>JARDZW010000117.1 GCA_029240655.1 Chloroflexota bacterium | reverse complement strand
TGGAGCTACGGGGACTCGAACCCCGGACCCCCTGCATGCCATGCAGGTGCTCTTCCAGCTGAGCTATAGCCCCACGGAGGGCGGATTGTAGCAGAGGGTCCGGGCTCGGCTGGCGGGCGGGGCCTAATCGAAGATGACGACCGGGATGCTGTAGACGCCACCGAAGGTGTCATCGCCCTTCGAGCCGTTCAGGCTGACCCGGATCACCCAATCTCCTGGCTCCAGTCCGGTGAGCGGGACGGCCACATGCAAGCCGCCGTCCTCGATACCGGTCAGCCTTCGGCTTTCTCCGAACGGGTCCCTGCGGGCGGCATCGCGCTCCATGACCTCCACGCCGCCGTTGTCGATCCGCCAACCATCGGCGAGGGCGAGTCCCAGGCTCGAGTCGACCGGGACCACGACCTCCCTTGCGCCGTCACGGGCGAGGAACGGAACACCGCACGAGTCACCGCTGCCGTTCCAGTTCACGCACAGAGCGAGCGCGCCGGCGCCCTCGCCCTCGAGGTCCTCGCCGGCGAACCCCATGAGCACGGGCGCGATGAAGGCCGGTGCGTCGGGGTCGTGGGTGACGACGATGCGCCAGTGGTTGCGCGGACTGGTCGTCACGATGACGGGCGTGTCCTCCGGCGGTACGCCCTGGTCCATCCACAACCCCAGTGCCCTTCCGTCGCACGGCTGGTCGCCGCCGCCCGCGAGCCGGTCGCGCCCGATGTCCCACCGGATCGTGCCGCTGCCCACGCAGGCGAGCGCGACCCGGTACTGACCGCGCGACGGCACCGAGCCCGCCGAGGTCTGCACCGATTCGGCGGCAGCGTCCGGGTTCGGCTCGTTCGTGAAATCGACAGCGACCGTTCCCTGCGGAATCGCGAACGTTGGCAGGACGGTTCGTACGGGATCGTTCATGAAGCCGAACGTCTCGACGAGGACGCGGAATGCGGTCTGCGGCGCCACCCGGAGGAAGAGGACCTGGCCGACCATCGGCTGGTGCGGCGTGAGGTCGAAGCGGAATGACTGCACGGTCCCGTTGCATACGACCGGCTCCGACGCGATGTTGTTCCGACGCGGGAAGAGGCCCCACTCGAGGCGCGCATCGGACCCGATGCACGTGACCCTGATGCCGGCCTCGCGCGCATCCATGCGGACGCCATCGAGGTACCGCGGCGTCAGGGGGTACTGCCGCGTCAGGCCCGTGGCCGTCTCGCCGGGGTCTTCGGTCTCGTAGTAGTCGATGCTCGTCGGATCGCGCTCGATCATGGGCAGCGCCGCCAGCGGGTCGGTGGATGCGGCTGGGCCGGGCGTGACGGTCGCATCCGGGCTGGCGCTCGCTTCGGGGCTCGGGGCGCTGCTGACGCTCGGCGAGGGCGAGGGATCGACCGCCACGTTGGTGCTCCGCAGCCAGCCACTGCCGAGCGCGAACACCGCGCCGACCGCGAGAACGGCCAGCCCGGCCGCCATCAGGCTGAGGCGCTGGCCGGTGCGGGCCCGGCGCCGAAGGGCGAGCCGGCGTTCCAGCTCATCGGTCGTGATCGTGAGGGCGAGGCCGTCGCCGTCTTGTCGAAGGACAGAGCGCAGGCGCTCCTCGAGGTTCGTGTCATGCATGGAAGGCCTCCCCGAGGCTGGCACCGACCGGGTCGGCGAGGTGGACGCGAAGCCGGTCGAGCGCGGTCTGCAGTTGGGCCTTGATCGTGTTCGGGCTCTTCCCGAGCGTGGCGGCGACCTCATCGACGGATTGGTCCGCGTAATAGCGCAGGACGACGGCGGCCCGCATCTGGATCGGCAGGCCCGCGATGCCGTCAAGCAGGGCAAGGCGAGTCGAGCTATCGGCGCCCAGGTCCCCGCTCGCGACGCCGTCGGGCACGAGATCCAGGCGGACCACGCGCACGGACCGCCGCTTCGCGGCGAGTGCATGGTTGGTGGCGACTCGCAGCAGCCACGCTCGCAACGCGCGCTCGTCGCGGATGCTGCCGCCCCGCTCGAACGCCGTGAGCAACGTCTCGATGACGACGTCCTCGGCCGCAGGGCGGTCTCGCAGGATGAGGTAGGCGACGCCCTGGAGCTCCCGCCCGTAGGTCTCGAGCAGGTCTCCGAGCGTCTCCGGTCGACGCCGACGAAGGCCCTCGACGGTCATGGTTGCATCCTGAGGTCCCCGAAATCGCGCGACCTTCGGCGGCCGCGTCACAGGGTAGATGCACGGGCCGCGGCTTTCGGGCTAGTGGCGGTGCGCGGTGTCATCATCACTGGGTGACCGTCTTCGACCTGCTCCTGCACGGCGGCACCGTCGTGGATGGCACCGGTTCGCCCGGGCGCCGCGCCGACGTCGGGGTCCTGGGTGACCGCATCCTCGCGATCGACGACCTGTCGGCGGTCGACACCGGAGGTGTCACGCACGTGATCGACGCCACAGGGCTCGTAGTCACGCCGGGGTTCGTCGATCCCCACGGTCACTCGGACGGCTCGCTGTTCGTCGACGGCGGCCTCGTCAGCCATCTGCTCCAGGGGTACACCACGCAGCTGTCCGGCAACTGCGGGGAGACGCTCGCACCGATCACCGACGCGGGGCGGGAGATCATCGCGCTGGCCCTGCGCCCCAACCAGCTCGTGGCCCGCTGGCGTACGTTCGGGGAGTACCTGGATGCCGTGGCCGAGGAACGGCTCGGGCTGAATGTCGCGTTCCTCGTGGGACAGGGGACGATCCGTGGATCCGTGATGGGCTCCGAGGCCGGGGCCGCCACCGAGGATGAACGGCGGGCGATGCTGCGTGAGGTGGATGCCGCGCTGGACGCCGGGGCGTTCGGACTGTCGTCCGGGCTGATCTACGCGCCGGGGATCCATGCCGCGGCCGATGAGCTCGTGGCCCTGGTCACGACGGCCGCGCGGCGCGGTGGTCTGTACGCGACGCACATGCGCAACGAGAGCGCCGGCCTGTTCGAGTCGCTCGAGGAATCGATCGCGACTGCCAGGTCAGCACGCGACAACGGTGCCGATGGCGTCCGGCTCCAGGTCTCGCATCTCAAGTGTGGCGCACGCGCCGTGTGGGGACGCGCGGGCGAGGCCATCGCCGTCCTCGAGGCGGCCCGGGCCGATGGCCTCGATGTCGCCGCCGACCAGTACCCCTACACAGCCGCCGCGACGACCCTGGCCACGATCCTCCCGCCCAGTCTTCTCGCACTCGGTGTCGAGGATTGCGTCGCGGCCTTGAGCGATCACGAAGCGCGGAACCGCGTCGTCGCCGAGATGAAGCAGGGGATCTCCGGGTGGGAGAACGTGGCCACGGACCCCGGCTGGGAAGGGCTCCGGATCTCGTTCGCGCCCAGCCATCCCGACTGGGCGGGACGCTCACTGGCGGACCTCGGCGAGGAGATGGATGTCGATCCCGCCGAACTCGCGATGGACGCGCTGATCGACGATCAGCTCGACGTCTCGGTGGTCATCGATTGCATGGACGAGACCGACGTCCAGGCGATCATGGCGGTGCCGTGGATCGCGGTCTGCACGGACGCCCAGGCGCGCCGGCCGGGTCACCCGATCCTCGACGCCGGCCGGCCGCACCCGCGGACGTACGGGAGCACGGCGCGCGTGCTCGGCACCTACGTCCGTGAGCGCGGCGCGCTCGCGCTCGAGACCGCCGTCGCGAAGCTGACCGGCGTGCCCGCGGCTCGCCTGGGCCTGCGCGACCGTGGCGTGCTGCGCGAGGGCGCCTTCGCCGATCTCGTGGCCTTCGACCCGGCGGCCGTCGCCGACGACGCGACCTATGAGCAGCCCTCGCGTCATCCCATCGGCATCGAGCATGTCGTCGTGAACGGGCGACCGGCCGTGCGTGCCGGGCAGGAGACGGGCGAGCGGGCCGGCGTGCTGCTGCGGCGAACCGGATGACGGCTCGCAGCCGGCCCGCCCTCGCGCCGACCACGGAGGTGCCGGCCGTGGCGCCACTCCCGGGCGGGTCCCTGGCGTACACGTTGCGGCATTCGGCCCGCGCCCGCGGTCTGCGCGTCGTGATCCACCCCGAACGGGGTGTGATCGTCACGGTGCCCGCCACACGCTCCGGGCGATCGGACGGCGAGCGACGCGCTGTGGAGTTCCTCGAGCAACGTGAGCCGTGGGTCCGCCGCCACCTCGCCCGGCACGCGGACGTTCGTGCCGTGCTCGCAGCCCGTGGTGGGGCGCGCGACGGCGGATCCATCCGGCTCGAGGGCTCCGTGGTGCCGATCCGCGTCGTCCCCGCCGTCACGGGCGCCCGGCGCTCGACCGTGGTCCGGTTCGTCGACGAGCTCGTCATCCACCGTGCCCAGGCCGACGCGCGCGCCGACGCGATCGTGATCGAGGCCTGGCTCCGCGAACTCGCCCGTTCCAGGATCGACGATGCCATCCAACGGCACGCCGGGGACCTTGGCGTGACCCCGCGCAGGGTCACCATCCGCGACCCCCGCACGCGGTGGGGGAGTGCCTCGCAGACCGGCCGGGTGTCGCTGTCATGGCGCCTGGTCCTGGCTCCGTGCGAGGCTCTGGAGACGGTCGTGATCCACGAGCTCGCCCACCTCCGGATCTTCGGGCACGGGCCGAGATTCTGGGCACTCGTCGCGTCGCGGCGACCGGACCACCGGACCTGGCGCCGCTGGCTGCACGATCACGCAACCGAGCTGCACGGCGCGCTCGGCTAGCCGCTAGTTGGGCAATCCCTGGACGCCGTCGCCGTCGGTGACCACGGTCGCACCCGTCCAGCGCAGCAGGTTCAGGTCCAGCTCGTCGTGGCAGCCCTCCGCGATCGCCTCCCACATCCGGAACGCCAGGTCGGGGTCGACGTCGTCGGGGAGTGCGACGAGCGTGTTACGGACCGGGGCGAGGAGCAGCCGCGGCCGTTCACCCAGGATCGGGCGAAGGACGTCGGGAACGAGGATGAGCGCCGACCCCCAGCCCCGACCCTGGATCGCGATCGTCTCGACACCTTCGGGGTGGATCCGCTCGACACGCGGGGGCTCGACGACCGTGAGCGCACGCAGATTCTCCAGCGAAGTCCCGAGGAGCGTGGCCTGATCGATGCCCCAACGATCGACCTGCTTTGCGGTGACATGCGTGAAGGCCGGCCCGAAATCGATGCCGAAGCCGGTCCAGACGCCGGGCGGGACGAAGACATGCATGGGCCTGGCGTCCGGCGGGTACGGGTGACGAACCCGCCGCAGGATCGGCAGGACGAGGGACGACACCTCCGCCCACGGGGCGTCGAGGTCCAGGCGCTGGGCTGCCGCGAGCACGCGCTCGAATAGCTCGCGGTCCATCCTGCCCCCGAGCACGCGCATGGCGACGTGGTCGTGGTGCCGCCGGTGGGCCTTGGTCTTGCGGCTGGTCCGTCGCGCCCCCTCCGATGACCGGTGGTGCCGATCCCCCTTCGTGGTCTTCATGCGGCGCATCGTGGCGGCGAGGCCTCACCCGCCGCTTATCTCGGACTTCACCCACGCTTTCGAGGTCGAGACCCACGCCGACGGGTACCCTAGGCGAGCGCGGCGAGCTCGCTGACCGGAGCGACCGCCGCGAGCCCGGGAGGCACCATGGCGGCACCTGGTCCGCGGTTCTGCCCGCGGTGTGGCACGGAGCGCATCGGCGACATGCGCTTCTGCCCGAATTGCGGACTCGACCTGGGGCAGCTTGGACCGGAGGACCGGCCGTTCAGCGAGCCGGCCCCGCCGAGTGATGACACGTCGGCCAGGCCGCCCACGGCGGCTCGGCGCGAAACCGCGCCACGGCGTTCGTTCTTGCGCCCGCTCCTCGGACCCGGGCTACTGGTCCTGATCGTCGTCGTCGCAGCGGCCTGGGTGACCGGCCTCGGTCCCTTCTCGGTGCGCAGCGGCTCTGGCACGCCGCCGGGCGGTGGCAACCCGAACCCCGAACCGACATCCCCCTTCCTGCCTCCGGTCACCTCCCAGCCGTCATTCGTCCCGTCGCCCGGTCTCACGGCGCCGCCGGTCGGCCTGAGGATCCTGAGCCCGGCCGACGGCGCGGTCGTCGGTTCCCGCGAGGTGACCGTGATCGGGACGGCGCCCGCGGGGCTCCGCATCACGCAGGACGTCAGCTTCGGGTTCGACCGGCACGCCACGGCCGACGGGACGGGCCATTGGGCCATCGGGCTCGAGCTCTCGGAAGGCGACAACGAGCTCAAGTTCCGGATCGGCGACGACCCCTCGACGACCCAGACGATGCACGTCACGTACGTGCCCCCGGCTCCCTGACGATCAGAGATCGCGACGCTCGAACCACCAGGTCGCGGCGCCAAGCACGAGCGCCACCCAGAGCACGGACCAGACGATGAAGACCAGCGGCGGCGGCTCCGTGGCGTAGAACGGGTTGGCCTCGGCGAGGTCACCCGCCTCGCCCGCCGCGATCATCACGACCAGTGGCGGCTCGAGTCCGTAGATGACCCCGCGCCAGAGCCCGTCGGTCGGCAGCACCCACCGGCTGAACTCCGCGACCGATCGCAGGGCGTCGACGCCCAGCGCGGAAGCCACTCCGCCGAGCACACCTGCCATCCAGCCCAGGCCGAAGCCGACGACCGCGATGGCCCCCGCGGCGATGGTCGGCAGGACCGAACCGAGCGCCAGCGTCAGGGTCAGCAGGACGAGCGCCTCGCCGGCCAGGAACGCGACGGCGACCAGCGGCTGGGGCGGGCCAAACCCGGAGATGACGACGGCGACCGCGATCGCCAGCAGCCCGGACGCGGCGGCGTACAGGACGACGACCACCGCGGAGCCCAGCCAGCGTCCGAGCAAGAGGTCGGCGCGCCGCAGCGGCCTGGCCAGGATCGCCAGCGCCACGCCCGATTCGAGGTCCCCGCCGACCGCCGGCGCGCCGACGAACGCCGCCGTCATGGCCAGTACGAAGCTGAACATGAACGCGATCATGATCAGCACCTGGGACACGCCGACCCGGATCTGCAGCTCGGGTACCCCGTCCTCGCGCGCGAGCTCCACCAACCGCGAGAGACCGAAGGCGACCAGCAGGACCGACACGATCGTCAGGGCGGCGAGGACCCAGACGACGCGCCGCCGCACGAGCTCCTGGACGGTGAGGCGCGCGATCAGGATCATGTCTCGGTCGATCCGGCGATCAGCTCGAAGAAGCGGGCCTCGAGCGAGCCGCGCCCCGGCTCGACGGCGTGGACCCGACCACCTCCGGCGACGATGGCCGCGACCAAATCCGGGATCCGAGCGGCATCGAGCGGGCGGACCTCGAGCCATTCGCCATCGACCGCCACCGGGCCGAAGGTCTCGAGGGCCGCATGTCCGCTCTCGTCCAGGCCCGTCACGCGGACTCGAACGCCATCGACGGCCACGACATCGTCCAGCGCGCCCGATGCGATCGTGCGGCCCCGATGCAGGATCACGACCCGGTCACAGACGCGCTCGACCTCGGTCAGGAGGTGGGAGTTCAGGATCACCGTGGCCCCTCGATCCCGGGCGGACCGCACGATCGCCCGCACGTCGGTGCGACCGATCGGGTCGAGCGCCGACGTGGGCTCGTCGAGCAGGATCAGCTCCGGTTCGCCCAGCAGCGCGACCCCCAGACCCAGGCGCTGCTGCATGCCCTTGGAGAACCCGCTGATGGCGTCGCCCGCGCGGTCGGTGAGCCCGACCCGGTCGAGCGATTCCTCGATCGCGGCAGCGCGGCGGCCGATCGGCATGTTCGCGAGCCGGGCATGCAGCGCCAGGACTTCGCGGGCCGTCAGCCACGGCTGGTACCGGAAGAGCTCGGGCAGGTAGCCGATCCTCGCGCGGACGGCTCGGTCCCCGAGGGGAGCCCCAAGGACGCTGCCCGAGCCCCGGGTGGGTCGGGCCAGGCCCAGCAGCAGCTTGATCGTCGTCGTCTTGCCGGCACCGTTCGGCCCGAGGAGGCCGACGAGCTCGCCGCGCCCGACGGTCAGGCTGAGCCCGTCGAGGGCGGTCGTGCGGCCAAAGGTCTTGACGATCCCGTCGAGCTCGATGGCGGGCGTCGAGGCACGGTCTGGCGCAGCCACGGACTCCTACACAGGCTGGGAGTTGGTGGAGATGAGGGGACTCGAACCCCTGACCCCCGCGATGCGAACGCGGTGCTCTTCCAGCTGAGCTACATCCCCAACGGCGACGGATTGTAGCATTGGGCCGCCCCGGCTCCCGCCGCCGGCTCCGTCCCGAGCCTCAGGACGACGGTCCGTTGTGTGCAACCCGCCACTAGGCTCCGCCGATGCCCATCGGCCTCCTGACCGGTCTCGGGGCGGCCCTGGCGTGGGGCACGCTCGACGTCTTCTCGGCGCTCGCGAGCCGCCAGATCGGCAGCCTCCGGGTCACGACCGGGGTGCAGCTGGTGGGTGCGGCGCTGATCTGGGTGCTGGCGCTCGCTCGCGGGGTGGCGTTCCCGTCTGATCCGGCGGTGCTCATCGGCGGATCGCTCGTCGGCCTGGCGGGCGCGGGCGCATATCTCGCGTACTTCACCGGGCTGCGGATCGGGCCGATCGCGGTCGTCAGCGGGATGGTGGCGGCCTACGGCGGTCTCACCGTGGTCCTCGCCGTGCTGATCAGGGGCGAATC
>JARDZW010000224.1 GCA_029240655.1 Chloroflexota bacterium | reverse complement strand
ACTTCGATCCGGAACGCTTCTTCGACGTCGGCGAGGAGCGTGTGCTGGTGTTCGTACGCGCCACGGCCACGGGGGTCGGGAGCGGGGTTCCGGTGGAGCGGCGGACCGCCCACGAGTGCACGTTTAGCGACGGGCGGCTCGCTCGCTTCAAGGTGTATTCCGACCGAGAGCAGGCCCTGGAGGTCGCCGGACTGCGGGAGTAGCCCTGGCAAATCGCCCCCACCGCGCGATCGCAAGCGGCTAGATTCGTGTGTGACAAACGGCAGCCTTGTGGCTACCGAAGTGCCGCCGAGCTCGCCGCGACCACTTCATAATCCAGGGAGAGAGCGATGCACACCCACCACGAGGTCAACTTCACCACCGAGGTCGAAGGGCTCGCCGAAGCCAGGGCGCCGGAGGTCGTTCGTCTTCGCGACGACGAGACCCACGAGATCACGATCGAGCCGGTTCGCAAGCGCATCGGCGACGCCGAGGTGCGGATGCTCGGCTACAACGGCTCGATCCCGGGTCCGACGCTGCACGTAGATCAAGGCAGCGAGGTCACGATCGAGGCGACCAATCTCGGCGACGTCGACGCCACCCTGCACTGGCACGGACTCAGACTCGAAAACCGCTTCGACGGTGTTCCTGAGGAGACCCAGGCCCCGATCCCGCATGGAGGCACGTTCATTTATCGCCTGCGGTTCCCCGATCCGGGCTTCTACTGGTACCACCCTCACATCCGCGAGGACTTCGCCCAGGAGATGGGCCTCTATGCGGGCATCATCGTCGAGCCCTCCGAGCCCGATTACTGGCCGCCTGCGGACCGCCAGCTGGCGATCACGCTCGACGACATCCTGATCGAGGACGGCCAGATCGCGCCGTTCGAGCGCTCAGGGCCTACGTTCACGGCGATGGGCCGCTTCGGGAATGTGATGCTGATCCACGGCGAGACCGACTACCGCGCTGAGGCGAAGGTCGGCGAGGTCGTCCGCCTGCACCTGGTCGACACGGCCAACACACGGATCTTCAACTTCGGCATCAGCGGCGCCCGGATGAAGCTGGTCGGCGGCGACAGCGGCCGAGTCGAGCGCGAGGAGTTCATCGACGAAGTTCTGCTGTCTCCGTCAGAGCGCGTGATCGTCGACGTCCTCTTTGATCAGCCGGGCGAGGCGGTCCTCGAGAACCGGACCCCCGACCACACCTACGAGCTCGGCCGCACGACAGTCTCCGGCGAAGCGGCCGGCGAGGCTGCGGCGGCGTTCAACGAGTTGCGGGTCGATCCCGAGCTGTCAGCGGAGCGCGAGCGCATCCAGGCGGACATCGAGCGCCAGCCCGACAAGACCCTGGCCTTCGTCTCGCAGATGCCGATCCTCTACGGCTCCGAGACCGAGGAGGCCTCACGCTACGTGTGCCCGATGCATCCCGAGGTCACCGCGTCCGAGCAGGCCACCTGTCCGAAGTGCGGCATGAAGCTTGTCGCGGCCGACAAGGTTGCGGGCGCCGGGGAGGGCGCGGACGAGCGTCACGGCCAGGGGCACGAGCATGGCAACGGCGACGCTCACCCCCATGACCACGCCGACGGGCTCGAGTGGGAAGACCTGATGCCCGAGATCAACCGCCAGACGAACACGAGCAACATGATCTGGCAACTGGTTGACAGGGAGACCGACGCCGAGAATCACGAAATCACCTGGGCCTTCCGCGTCGGCGACCGGGTCAAGATCCGGTTGGCCAATGAAATGGACCAGGAGCATCCGATGCACCACCCGTTCCATATCCACGGTGCGGGGCGGTTCCTGGTGCTCAGCCGCGACGGCGAGCCAGAGGGGAACTTGGTCTGGAAGGACACCGTTCTCCTGCGCGCCGGCCAGACGATTGACATCCTGCTCGACGTCTCCAACCCAGGCCTCTGGATGGCCCACTGCCACATCGCCGAGCACACCGAGAGCGGGATGATGTTCAGCTTCGACGTCGCGCCCGCCGCGGATCCGAGCTAGGGATCATGCAGATCGCCATCCCGATCTACGACGGGGTGACCGCGCTCGACGCGATCGGGCCGTATGAGCCACTGAGCCGCGTCCCGGGCACGGATGTCCGCTTCGTGGGTGTCGAGGCGGGACCAGTCCGCTGCGACACGGACGCCCTGTCCTTGGTCGCGGACTACGCGGTCGATGATGTCCCGAGCCCCGAGGTCATCGTCGTCCCTGGCGGCGGAGGCAGCCGCAACGAAAACGGCGACGCCTTACTCGATTGGATTCGCGTGGCTCATGAGACGACCAAGTGGACGACCTCGGTCTGCACCGGCTCGCTCCTGCTTGGCAAGGCCGGAATCCTCGATGGCCTCAAAGCGACGTCGCACTGGATCTACCTCGACATGCTGCGCGAGTACGGTGCCGAGCCGACGCTGGACCGGGTTGTTGAGCAGGGCAAGGTGGTCACTGCTGCCGGTGTCTCCTCGGGGATCGACATGGCTCTGCGGTTGATCCAGCTCGAAGCAGGTGACGATCTCGCCCAGGCGATCCAGCTGTCCGTCGAGTACGACCCACAGCCACCGGTCGACGCCGGCTCGCCGCAGAAGGCGCCGGACCACATCGTTGATCTGGTTCGGAAGGTTGAGCAAAGCCAGGCGGGCAGCGGATGAGGGTCGCCTCGGTCGTCTAGCGGCCGAGCGCCTGAGGAGCCCGGAGCAGGC
>JARDZW010000223.1 GCA_029240655.1 Chloroflexota bacterium | reverse complement strand
TGGCTTCCGGACAACCCGATCGACTGCGGCGTCATGATCTCGTAGGTGAGCGGGTTCTTGATGACACCGTCCTGGTGGATCCCTGATTCATGGGCGAAGGCGTTGCCGCCGACGATCGCCTTGTTGGGCTGGACGGCGAAACCGGTCAGGTAGGACACCAGCCGGGATGCGGCCGTGATGTGCTCGGTCTGGACCCCGGAGCCAAGATCCGGGAACTGCGTCGGCCGCGTCCGGAGGGCCATGACGACCTCTTCCAGCGACGCGTTGCCGGCGCGCTCGCCGAGACCGTTGATCGTGACCTCGACCTGTCGGGCGCCGGCCTGGACCGCGGCAAGGGTGTTGGCCGTCGCCAGTCCCAGGTCGTTGTGGCAGTGCACGCTGACCGTGGCCCGATCGCCCACGAGAGCGACCACGCGGCCGACGAGCTTCCCGAATTCGGACGGGATCGCGTAGCCGACGGTGTCCGGGATATTGACCGTCGACGCGCCCGCCTCGACGACCGCCTCGTACACCTGGAGCAGGTAGTCGATGTCGGTCCGCGACGCGTCCTCGGCGCTGAACTCGACCTCGGCGTCGCGGCCGAGCTGCTCGCGGCCGTGGCGGACCCAGCGGACCGCCTCGGCGAGCGCCGTGTCCCGGTCGACCCGCAGCTTGTGCTTGAGGTGGATGTCGCTCGTGGCGATGAAGACGTGAAGGTGGGGCCTGTGCGCGACCTTGATCGCCTCGATCGCCCGTTGCGGGTCGCCGTCGCGGCAGCGAGCGAGCGCCGCGACCGCGATGTCCTGCGGCGTCTCCTGCGCGATCCGCCGCACGGCCTCGAAGTCGCCTGGCGAAGCCGCCGGAAAGCCCGCCTCGATGACGTCCACCTTGAGGCGCGCCAGCTGGCGGGCCACCTCGAGCTTCTCGGCCGCGGTCAGGCCCGCGCCCGGCGCCTGTTCGCCATCGCGCAGCGTGGTGTCGAAGATGCGGACCGAGCCCGGGGCGACGAACGGGCCCTCCGGCCGAGGTACTGGCGCGCTCACCGGGCCGCCCCGGGGGTGGTGGCGGCAGCCTGGGCCTGTCCCGCCTGGACATCGACCGGGTTCAGGAACGGCATCTGGGCACGCAGGCGGCCGCCGACACGCTCGATCAAGTGGTCGTGGTCGGCCTGGCGCAGTCGCTCGAACTCGTGCCGGCCGCTCTCGTTCTCCTCGATCCAGCGGTTCGCGAACGAGCCGTCCTGGATGTCCTTGAGCACGGCCTGCATCCGCTCGCGAACGCTCTCGTCGATCAGCCGCGGACCGGACACGTAGTCGCCGTACTCCGCGGTGTCGCTGACGCTGAAGCGCATGAAGTTGAGACCGCCCCGGTACATCAGGTCGACGATGAGCTTGAGCTCGTGCATCGTCTCGAAGTACGCGAGTTCGGGCTGATAACCGGCCTCGACGAGCGTCTCGAACGCCATCTTCACGAGTGCCGACGTCCCACCGCACAGGACCGACTGCTCGCCGAAGAGGTCGGTCTCGGTCTCCTCGGCGAAGGTGGTCTCGAGCACGCCGGCGCGCGTCGAGCCGATCGCCCGGGCATAGGCCAGCACCCGCTCGCGCGCCGTGCCCGATTGGTCGCGCTCGACGGCGAAGAGGGCCGGCACGCCGCCGCCCGCCTGGTACACGGAGCGCAGCAGGTGACCGGGCCCCTTGGGGGCGACCATCCCGACGTCGACGATGCCGGGCGGATCGATCCGTCCGAATCGCAGGTTGAAGCCGTGGGCGAACATCAGGAGGTGGCCGGCGCGCAGGTGCGGACCGATCTCGGCGTCGTAGAGGGCCTTCTGCGAGGTGTCGGGAACGAGGATCATCACGACGTCCGCATCGCGAACGGCATCCGAGACGTCGCTGACCCGCAGGCCGGCGTCCGCCGCGAGGGCGCGGCTCTTGGACCCAGGCGCCAGGCCGACGATGACATCGACCCCGCTCTCGTGCAGGTTCAGCGCGTGGGCATGGCCCTGGCTGCCATACCCGATGATCGCGACCGTCTGCCCGGCCAGGGCCGACGGATCGGCGTCGTTGTCGTAGTACATCTTCGCGGTCACTGATTCTCTCCCTCTGAAATGGCACCCTCAGCGTCGAACTGCATCACGCGCTCCGAGGTCGGAGGCGGAGCTCCGCGACGCCATCCGCCCGAGGATTCGTCATCGCTTGATCGCCTCCTCGATGGACCCCGAACCCCTCGCCATAACGACGGCGCCGGTGCGGACCAACTCCTTGATGCCGTACGTCCGCACGAGCGACACGAAGGTGTCGATCTCGGACTCGGTGCCCGTCACCTCCACGATGATCGAGCCATCGGCCAGGTCCACGACCCGGCCGCGCGAGAGCTCGACGAGCCGGAGCACCTCGTCCCGGTTCGAATCGGTCGCCCGGAGCGAGTCGATGTTGAAGTTGCGAGCGCGCATGAGGCTCGACACCCGGTTGAGGACGCCCGGCCGGTTCATGACGATGGCGACCAGGACATGCCGGCGCGTCTCGCCGCCACCCGGCAGCGAGCGAGGCGGCGGGGCTACGTGCGCCGGGGCGGGCTGCGCCGCCTCCGTGGGGGTCGGACCTGGCCCCGTTCCGTTCGACTCGGGATCGGCGCTCATTCGTCCGCCCCGCCCCACTTCTCGATGAGGTCCGACAGGCCCTTGCCGGCCGGCATCATGGGGAAGACGTTCTGTTCCTCGGCGATCTCGAACCAGATCAGCGCCGGGCCGTCGACGGCCTGTGCGGCGCGGATCGCATCGTCGACCTCGCCCGGGGTACGGGCGCGGAACGCCGGGATCCCGAACGCATCCGCGAGCTTCGCGAAGTCCGGCCCGGGCAGGTTGGCCGAGTGGTAGTTCCCGCCGTAGATGATCTCCTGCCACTGGCGGATCATCCCGAGCTTCTTGTTGTCGAGCAGGGCGATCTTCACGGGGATGTCGTCGGCAACGAGCGTCATCAGCTCCTGGAACGTCATCTGGAACCCGCCATCGCCCGTGATCGCCCAGGTCTCGCGATCAGGCCGCCCGAGTGCCGCGCCCATGGCGGCCGGGACGGAGAAACCCATCGTCCCGAGGCCACCGGAGCTGACGTGCGAGTTCGGGTTGCGAAAGCCCGTGTAGCGGGCGAGCCACATCTGGTTCTGCCCCACGTCGGCCACGTACGTCGCCCCGTGGTCGGTCAGCTCGCCGATCCGCTCGACGACATAGTCGGCGGATAGCACGCCGTCGCGCCAGGCACCGGAGCCGTGCCACGAGGACGCCTCCGCGTCGCGTCGCCACTCGGCCAGCTGCTCGAGATAGTCGCGGCGATCATCGGCGCTCGTCGCGGGCACCATCGGGGTCAGGGCCTGGAGCACGCGCTTCGCGTCCCCGACGATCGGCACCTCGACTGCCACGTTCTTGCCGATCTCGGCGGGGTCGATATCGACATGGATGATGCGGGCATATGGCGCGTAGGTGCGGACGTTGCCGGTGACCCGGTCGTCGAACCGCATACCGATCGCGATCAACAGGTCGGCGCTCTGGATGGCGCGGTTGACGTGCTTCCAGCCGTGCATGCCCATGAATCCGTAGGCGAGCGGATGGGTCTCATCCATCGCGCCGATCCCGAGCAGCGTCCAGGCCACCGGGATCGATGTCTTCTCGGCGAAGGTCCGCAGGTCGTCCCACGCCTCCGCGTGGAGTACGCCGTGACCGGCGAGGATGACGGGCCGTTTCGCGTTGGCGATCTCGGTAGCGGCCGTCTTGAGCTGGCGGCCGTGGCCGTCCAGGTTCGGACGGAAGCCCGGGAGGCCGGCGACGATCTCGTCCTCGGTCGGGTGCTCCGCGCGCGTCTCTTGCTGGAGCGCATCCTTCGTGATGTCGATGTGGACCGGACCTGGGCGACCGGTCCGGGCGATGTGGAACGCCTCCGCCACCACCCGAGGCAGCTCGTCGGCGTCGCGCACCAGGTAGTTGTGCTTCGTCATCGGCAAGGTGATGCCGTTGATGTCGATCTCCTGGAAGGCGTCCTTGCCGATGAGCGC
>JARDZW010000222.1 GCA_029240655.1 Chloroflexota bacterium | reverse complement strand
CCACCGACCACGAGCCGCCGAACGTGACCTCCCTCACGCCCGGTCCCTCCCAGGCTCCGACGTCAAGGGCGGCCGGCCAGGGAGGCCGAGCGGTGCTCATCGGCGCGATCGTCGGGCTCGCGTTGGTCGTGACGTTCAGCGCCGGGATCGGGGTCGGGCGGTTGGTGACGCCTCTGGGTGCCGCCACGGGCACGACCTCGAACCCTGCGTCCGGACCGGCCGCGTCGGCACCGACCGAGTTCGGCCTGATCAAAGAGGCCTGGGACACGATCCATCAGCAGTACGTCGCCCGGGACGAGCTGGACGACAAGGAGCTCATCTACGGCGCCATCGAGGGCATGACCGAAGCCGTCGGCGACACCGGGCACACGGACTTCATGACGGCCGAGGAGCGCGAGGAACGCAACGACGCGCTGTCGGGCTCGTACGTGGGGATCGGGGTACGGATCAACGAGACCGACGAGGGCCTGCCGCAGGTCACCTCTGTCTTCCCGGGCAGCCCGGCCGAGGCCGCCGGGCTCAAGCCAGATGACGTGATCGTCGCCGTCGACGGCAGGACGACCGTCGAGCACTCGATCGACGAGGTCGCCGGATGGGTTCGCGGGGAAGCCGGCACGACGGTCGAAGTCACGATCCGGCGGACCGACGGATCCGAAAAGACCGTGTCGATCGTCCGTGCCGACGTGCCCATCGAGCCGGTGACGTGGGCGCTCGTCCCGGGCTCCAGGACCGCCCTGATCCGCCTCGAGCAATTCTCCGCTGGCGCCGCCGACGACATGGTGAAGGCGCTCAAGGACGCCCGGGCAGCCGGCGCGGACCGGATCGTCCTGGATCTGCGCGGCAACCCCGGTGGGTATGTCAACGAGGCGGTCGGAGTCGCCAGCCAGTTCCTCTCGAGCGGCCTCGTGTACATCGAGCGCAACGCCGACGGTGATCGCGAGGAGCACTCGGTCTCGCCCGACGGGGTCGCAACGGACCTGCCGATCGTGGTCGTCGTCGATGGCACGACCGCCAGTTCCTCGGAGATCGTGTCGGGCGCCCTGCAGGACGCCGGGCGCGCGCAGGTCGTCGGCGAGACCACCTTCGGAACCGGCACCGTGCTCGGGGAGTACACGCTCTCGGACGGTTCGGCCCTGCGGATCGGGACCGTCGAGTGGCTGACCCCCGAGGGCCGCCGGATCTGGCACGAGGGCATCGCGCCGGACGTGCCGATCGCGCTACCTGACGGCGTCGTGCCGCTCACCCCGGACGACGTGCGGGACCTCACTCCCGCCGAGATCGACGGGACCCAGGACGCCCAGCTGTCCAAGGCGCTCGACGCCGTGGCGACCGAGTCCATCGCGAGCGACGCGCCGTGACGCCCTAGCGCGTCGAGCGCGGCGAACGGTCCTCGGATGGAGCGATTGGTGGCTCTTCACCAGCCTCGGTCGGCGTGGCCAACGGCGCCTCAACACCGTCGTCGGGGAAGACCACCTCGAACTCGCCGCCGCCCTGGCCACTGACCGTCCGAACCGCTTTGGCCTTGGCGATCAGCTCGTGGACCGGCGGCGTGGTCCGGAAGATCTGCTGGTCGAACCCGACGATGATGCCGCCGATCGTCTCGCCGACCGGCCGTCCCTTCTTGCGCTTGCCCGTCACGCAGCACCCGGCTCGACGGATGCGCCCTCGGCGATCGTCCCCGGCACCGGCACACCGGTCGACGGACGACGGATGGCCAGCGCCGCGAACCCGGCGAGGATCGCGATCCAGCCCGCCGCCACGAACGCCGGCGCGTAGTCACCGACGTTCTCGCGCACGATGCCCGCGACCCAGGCCGCGATGGCCGCACCGAGCATGTGCGCGGCAAACACCCAGCCGTACACGATCCCCACGTTGTGCCGGCCGAATCGATCGGCCACGAGGGCGACGGTCGGCGGCACGGTCGCGATGTAGTCGAGCCCGAAGAGCACGGCGAAGGCCGCGATCGACACCGTGTCGTGGATGAACGGCAGGAACAGGAGACTGACGCCTCGGAAGCCGTAGTAGACGAGCAGCAGGCGGCGCGGGTCGATGCGGTCGGTCAGCCAGCCGCTCGCGATCGTGCCGATGAAGTTGAACAGGCCCATGACCGCGAGCGCACCCGAGGCGGCCACGGCCGTGAACCCGTGGTCGACCGCATGCGGGATGAAGTGCTGGCCGACGAGACCGTTGGACGTGGCACCGCAGATGAAGAACGTGCCCGCGAGGAACCAGAAGTCCGACGTCCCGACGGCGCGGCGCATGACGCCGGGATCGCCACGGCGGGCCGGGACGATCGCTCCCTCGGTCACACCCAGGGGTCGCTCCCCGACGTCCGCAGGATCCTCGCGGACCCAGAGCAGCACGGGCACGACCAGCACGAGGGAGAGGACGCCCAGGACCAGCGCCCCCGCTCGCCATCCGGCAGTCACCGCCAGGGCGGTCAGCAATGGGAAGAAGATCAGCTGCCCGGTGCTCGTGCTGGCGCCCAGGATCCCGGTGACGAGCCCGCGGTGCTTGACGAACCAGCGGGTCGCGACCGTCGGACCAAGGACGCTTGCCACCAGCCCCGTGCCCAGCCCGGAGACCAGCCCGAAGAGCAGGGTCAATTGCCAGATCTCCCGGACCAGGCTGGTCGCGAGGAGCGCGACGCCGGTCACGACCAGGCTGATCAGCACGACCGTGCGGACCCCGACGCGAGCCATGAGC
>JARDZW010000116.1 GCA_029240655.1 Chloroflexota bacterium | reverse complement strand
TCGGCCCCCACCTCCGAGTGCCTGTTGCTGTCCCTCTCGACCCGAGATGTAGAACTCGAACGCGGTCCGCGTGTAGTAGTCCAGGCCGCGGACCAGGCCCGGCTCCACTCGATACGGCACCCCGACGGCGTCGAGGTGAGCGCGGACGCTTGCGAAATGGTCGGCGCAGGCGTCGCACAGCCGGTCCGTGATCTTGGGCGCGTCGGCGTTGAGCGCGGCCATCGCCGGATCCCGTGAGTCGAGCAAGCGCAGGACGTTGCGCTCCAGCCGGTCGCGCTCCAATGCCGGCAGCTCCGCGGGGTGCGCGCGGTAATAGTCGGTCAGTGCGGCCACGTAGGCCGGGCGGCACGCTGCGTCGCCGATCGAATTCACGAGGACCTCGACGCCAGTCACGCCGGCGTCCGCGTAGAACCTCGTCCCGAGCTCGATGATCTCTGCGTCGACGGCCGGCCCAGGGTCGCCGATCGCCTCGACGTCGAACTGCCAGAACTGGCGGTAGCGGCCGGCCTGCGGGCGGTCGTAGCGGAACATCGGGCCGATCTCGTAGACCTTGACCGGCTGCGGCCATGTCTGCATGCCGTGCTGGACGTAGGCCCGCGCGATCCCGGCGGTGGGTTCCGGGCGGAGCGACCAGGATTCTGCCTCGTCGGAACGGGGCACGATCCGGAACAGCTCCTTCTCGACGATGTCCGTGACCTCGCCCACGCCTCGCTCGAAGACCGCGGTCTGCTCGAACATCGGCGTCTCGATGCGGCCGTAGCCGTAGCGGGTGGCGAGGTCCGCGGCGAGCCGCTCGAGCCGCGTCCAGGCGGCGGTCTCTGTCGGCAGGAGGTCGCGCGTGCCCCTTGGGGCCTTGAAGGTCGCCATCACGCGGAGTCTAGGACGTCAGGCGGCGAGCACGGGGACCGGGTAGCGCCCGATGGCCTCGTCGCGGGTCACGATCGTCAGACGTTCCACCATCGCCTGGGCGACCAGCATCCGATCGAATGGGTCGCGGTGATGGAGCGGCAGCCCGCCGGCGACGCGTGCGTGCTCCCATTCGAGGGCCAGCTGCATCATGCCGAGATCGAGCAGGCGCTCGGGGAAGTCGAGCGGCGCTTCGAGGCGACCGCGGGCGACCTTGGTGGCCATCTCCCAGATCGTGGCCGAACTCACGTACGCGGTCTCCGCGGCTTCGATCGCCGCGCGCGCTGCCGGACGCAAGTCGTCGCTGCCCTCGAGGAACCAGATGACGGCGTGGGTGTCGAGCAGCAGGTTCACGGCTCGAGGGGTTTCGTGAGGCTGTTCTCGAAGTCGCGCTCGATCTCGGCGTCGAGCTCATCGAATCCCGGCAGGATCCGGATCCGGCCCTTGAGCGCCCCGAACACCCGCTTCGGGCGATCGGCACGGTACGGGACCAGCCTGGCGATCGGCTTGCCCGCGCGGCCGATGACGATCTCCTCACCGGCCTCCGCGCGCTCGAGCAGGCGAGAGAGGTTCGTCTTGGCGGCATGGACGTTCACGATCTCGGCGGTCATGGACCAAGTCTAGCTAGGTCCAATCACGTGTCAAGAAGATCGCGAGCGACGAGAACGGTGCCCGCCCAACCTAGCCGAGATCGCGCTGGACGTTGATCACGTCCTTGAGGTTCTCGATGCGGCCCATGACCCGGGCCAGCTGCGACACGGAGTGGACCTGGAGCGTGGCCGTCACCACGGCCGTGTGATCCGGCGTCACCCCGACGGACGCGGCCACGATGTTGACCTTGTTCTCCGCCACGACCTGGGTGATGTCGCTCAGCAGGCCGGTCCGGTCGTACGCCTCCACCCGGATCGCGATCGGGTAGGTCTGGGTCGCCTCCGCCTCCCATTCGACGTCGATCAGCCGGCTGACCTCGCGCTCGTTGACGACCGTGGGACAGGACTGCAGGTGGACGGTCACGCCCTTGCCCCGGGTGATGAACCCGACGATGGGGTCCCCGGGGATCGGCGAACAACACTTGGCGAACCGGACGAGCAGGTCGCCGACGCCCTTGACCCGCACGCCGCCGGTCCGAGCCTGCTGCTGAGGGGGCGCTACGGTCGGGAGCTGGCTCTGGCCATCGTCGACCACGCCAAGGCGCATGACCACGGTCTGTGCGCCGACCGCGCCGTACCCGATCGCCGCGTAGAAGTCGTCCGCGGTCTCGTAGTTGAACTGCCGTCCCACCTCGGCGATCTTGTCCTGACCAACGGCCCCGACGGACGTCCTGGCAAGGCGCCGCAGCTCGCGCTCGAGCGACTCCTTGCCGTGGCTGATGTTCTCGTCGCGGTCCTTGCGCTTGAACCACTGGCGGATCTTTTCGCGGGCGTGACTCGTGCGCACCACGTTCAGCCAGTCGCGCGACGGTCCGTGCTCGCCCTTCGTCGTGACGATCTCGACGATGTCGCCGTTCTTGAGTCGATAGTCGAGCGGGACGAGCCGGTTGTTCACCTTCGCGCCGATCGTGCGGTGACCGACGTCGGTGTGGATCCGATAGGCGAAGTCAAGCGGGGTCGCGCCGGCCGGCAGGTCCTTGATGTCGCCCTTCGGCGTGAACACGAACACCTGGTCCTGGAAGATGTCGAGCTTGATGCCCTCGACGAACTCGGTCGCGTCCGACTCCGAGACGTCGCGCTGCCAGTCCATGAGCTGGCGGAGCCAGGCGAGCTTGGCGTCGTATTCCCGGTCGGACTTGGTGCCCTCCTTGTAGCGCCAGTGGGCCGCGATCCCGACCTCGGACACCTGGTGCATCTGGTGGGTCCGGATCTGGATCTCGAGCGGCTTTCCGTCGATGGCGATGACCGCGGTGTGGAGCGACTGGTAGAGGTTGTTCTTGGGGACCGCGATGTAGTCGTCGAACTGGCCCGGGATCGGTCGCCAGATGCTGTGGACGATGCCGAGCGCCGCATAACACTCGCGAACGTCCTCGACGAGCAGGCGGATCGCGTAGACGTCGTAGATCTCGCCGAACTCCGCGCTCTTGCGCTGCATCTTCTTCCAGATGCTGTAGATGTGTTTGGGTCGGCCCTCGACGTCGGCCTCGATCCCGGCCGCCTCGAGCTGCGGCTTGAGCTCGGCGATCGCCCGGTCGATATAGGTCTCGCGGCCCTTGCGCCGCGTGTCGAGGAGCTTCGCCAGCTCGCGGAACCGCTCGGGCTCGAGCGCCTTGAACGCGAGGTCCTCGAGCTCCCACTTGATCTGCCAGATGCCGAGGCGCTCCGCGAGCGGCGCGTAGATCTCCATGGTCTGACGCGCGATGCGCTGCTGCTTGTCCGACGGCAGGCCGTACAGCGTGCGCATGTTGTGGAGGCGGTCCGCGAGCTTGATCAGGACGACCCGGATGTCCTGGGCCATGGCCAGGAGCATCTTTCGGATGTTCTCGGCCTGCTGCTGCTCGTGGCTGTGGGTGCTGAACCGGGACAGCTTCGTGACACCGTCGACGAGCTGGGCGACCTCGCCGCCAAAGCGCTCCTCGATGTCGGTCAGGCTGTACTCGGTGTCCTCGGGAACGTCGTGCAGGAGCGCGGCCTGCACCGCGATCGGGTCGATGCCGAGCTCGGCCACGATCTGGGCCGAGGCGATCGGGTGCGTGACATAGGTCTCGCCCGTCGCACGGCGCTGGCTGGCGTGCGCCTCGACGGCCAGGTCGAAGGCCGCGTCGACCGCGGCGAGGTCCGCGGTCGGGTGGTGCGCGGCGATCGACGTGTCGAGCGCTTTGCGCAGGGCTTCGAGATCGACCTTGCCCCCGGCCGTCGCACGCGACAGGACCTGGGGACGCCGCGGTCCGCGACGCTTCGCCGTCTTCGCTCGCGCCGGCTTCTCGACGGCGGCGGCGGCGGGCTTGTCCACGACCACCGGGGCAGGCTTCACCGGCGCCTTCTCGACGGCGGTCGGTTTCCTCGTGGTCTTGGAGCGGGGTGAGGTGGCGGCCATGGCCAGAAAGGATAGCAGCGGACCCCTCGTGCCCAGGGCGTCCGGTCGTCCCGGGTCAGCCCCGGTACCCGAGTTCGGCCAGCAGTTCGAGCGCCGTCGCCCGTTCATCCCAGGGCCGTTCACCGTCCGGGCCGATGATCGAACGCTCGTGACCCTTGCCGGCCAGCAACACGATGTCGCCGCGCCGAGCGGCCTCGAATGCGGTCGCGATCGCCGTCCGACGGTCCGCGATGACCTGCAGGTCCCCCCCGCGCCGCCGTCCGACGCTCTCCGCGCCGCGGGCGATCTCGTCGAGGATGGCCTCGCGGTCCTCCTCGCGTGGGTCCTCGTCGGTCACGACCACCAGGCGCGCCCGTTCGCCGGCGATCCGGCCCATCTGCGGCCGCTTCGCGGTATCGCGTTCGCCAGCCGAGCCGAAGACCGCGATCAGGCCCCCACCGCGCGCCGCCGCGGCCGGCGCGAGCAGGTCCAGGACGGTTTGCAGTGACGCCGGGCTGTGAGCGAAGTCGACCACGACACCGAACGGCTGACCGGCTTCGATCCGCTCCATCCGGCCCGGGACTCCTTCGAGTGAGGCCATGCCCGCAAGGACGGCCGTCCCATCCAGGCTCAGGACCTCGCCAAGAGCGACGACCGCGAGCGCGTTGTGGACGTTGAATCGGCCGGCCAGCTGTAGCTCGAGCGTCGCCGTGCCGCCTGGCCCCGCGACGTCGGCCCGGAGACGGTCGGCGTCCTCGGTGATGCGGATCGCACGGACGTCCGCCGCGGTCTCCGTACCGTAGGTCACGACGCGGGCCCCGGCGTCACGACTCGTTCCGATGAACAAGCCGGCGGACGGGTCGTCGATGTTGACGATGGCGGCCGGAGCGATCGGACGCGGCTTGCGCACGCGCCGCGCGGCGCGCAGGCGATCGAACAACGACAACTTTGCGTCGCGATACGCCTCCCAGGTGCCGTGCAGCTCGAGATGCTCGTGGGTGAGGTTCGTCAGGATCGCGACGTCGTAGGCGACGCTGGCGACGCGATCGAGGGCGAGCCCGTGTGAGGTCGTCTCGAGCACGGCAAGGTCATCGCCGGCATCGACCATGGCCCGCAACGTCGCCTGGAGCTCGGTCGCTTCGGGGGTCGTGGCGTGCACCTCGTGGGCGTCCGTCCGGCCGCCGATCCGCGTCGCGATGGTGCCGATCATCCCGACGCGTCGACCCGCGGCCTCGAGGGCAGCGACCGCCAGGTAGGCCGTCGTCGTCTTGCCGTCCGTGCCCGTGATCCCGACGACCGTGAGCTCGTGCGATGGATCGCCATACCACCACGCCGCCGCGCTGGCGAGGGCTGGCCGAGACGCGTCCACGACGAGCTGCGCGGCGGCGACGTCGGGGAGTGGCCGCTCCACGATCAGCGCAGTCGCTCCACCGTCCGCCGCGGCGGCCGCGAAGGCGTGGCCGTCGGCGTGCTCGCCGGGCACGGCCACGAATAGCGCGCCGTCCGTCACGGTCCGCGAATCGTGGGTCACCGCCGTGACGGCGACGTCGGCGAGCGCGGCGCTCCCGGCGGCCCGTCCGTCGAGGCGCGTCCCGCGCAGGCGGCCCTCGTCCGTGAAACGCGCGATGAGCTGACCGAGGCGGCGGCTCGCGGTCGGGTCGCCGTGGCCCGAGCGATCGCTCATGCTGGCGGCCCGATCATCGACGCACGAGCCGCACGGCACGCGCCGCGGCCCGTCCAGCGAGATATCGCCACGGCCGGATCACCCGCTCATGGGCCCCCGTCATCTCGACCCACTCGGCGCCGAACGAGCGTTTGTGCTCGTAGAGCCCGAACATGGGCTCGCCGTCCACCGGCTCGCGGTGGTATGGCCCGATATCCACCCCGCCAAGGTCCATCTCGTTGCAGCGTTCGCGCATGGCCAGCTGGATCGCACGCCAGCGCAGCAGGTGCATCAGGCCCGGGTGGTCCGTCCGTGCGCCGGTGCGATCCGCGGAATGGACAGTGGTCAGGCGCCCCCCGTGGCGGTACAGGGCCAGTCCGCCGATGGAGGCCCCGGCGTCGTCGTTCACTTCGAGGTACACGAGCAGGCCGCGATCGTGGGCGAGCTGCCACCACGGTACGAAGGCGCTGCGCGGGCCGAAATGGAAGCCACGACGGCCGCCCGTCGATTCGAGCATCGAATAGAAGCCGTGCAGGGCCTCCCCGACCGGACGAGCCGGCAGCACGAACAGCCCCTCGTCGTCCGTCCAGCCGGCCGCGTCGTAGCGCGCGACCCGCAGGCCGGCGCGCTCCGCGCCATTGATGCGCTGACGGGTCGACTTGCCGAAGCCGGCGCGGACGTCATCGTCGGTCGCGTCCGGGGGCAGCGGCAGCGAGATCCGATGACGTGACGGCTGGATCTCGGGGATCGGCCGGAAGCCCGCCCGACGGATCCGGTCCCCATATCCGGTGTCGGCCGGGAGCTCGGCGTCGGTCGCCAGGACGTCAACGCCCCGGCCCGCGAGATGGTCGGTGACTGCCGCGAGGCGGTCCGCGGTCGTCTCGGCCGCTTCTCCCGCGGCGATCGGTCCGCGCGGCAAGTACGCGCTGGCGCCGCCGATGAACGGCCACGACCGTTCGAGCGCCAGCACCGCGAACCCGTCGTCGAAGCGCAGGAAGCGCGGCCGCCAACCGGATGCCCGTCGATGTTCCGCCCAGGCCAGCGACTGGTAGACATGGCCTCCCGGCGCCTGCACGGTGCGCCGAGCCCAGTCGGCCTGCTCCTCCGGGGTCGCCGGGGCGGCCTCTTCGACGTTCACTCCGCGCCGCCGAAAGCGGACGCGTTCCCGTTGCCGCCCAGCCCGTGGCGCCGGCGCGACCACCAGACCCGGGCGCGCCCAGCCGCCTCGTACACGGCACGCCCGAACGGGTCGAGCACCAGGTCCCACGCCCCGATGTAGCGGACCTCGCGACCACCGAATCCGGTCTTGAAATGGGCGATGCCCCCGGTCGCGAGGCCCCACAGGTCGTAGGTGGTGGCGCCCTGCTCTCGCGACGTCCGGATCGCTTCCCACTTGAGCAGGTAGTTGGCCCGGCTCTCGGCACCCGCCCCCGTCATGCCCCCGTACGGCTCCACCACACGCGGTCCGCACCGGACGAGGAAAAGGGTGGCGAGGGGCTCACCGTCGGCCGCCTGAGCGAAGAGCAGCCGGGCACGGCCCGCCGGCCGATAGGCCTCCCAGACGTCGCGGTAGGCCCTTTCCGTCCGGATCAGGAAGCCGGCCCGGTCGGCGGTATCGCGGTAGATGCGGTAGAACTCGCCCAGCCGGTCGCCCTCCGCGTCCACGACGACGACGCCACCGGTCTTCGCCTTGTTGACATACTGGCGCCACTTCTTGCGAAGGTCGCCCCACAACGCGTCCTCGTCCGCTCGCAGGTCGATGATCCGGGTCGACGCCGGCTGGATGGGCGCGGCCGGACGCCAGCCGGCCTCGCGCATGGCCAGCCGAAGCGATCCGCTATCGTCGCGGGGGCCATCGAGCTCGATCTCCGGGTCGATGCGCAGGTGCGAGACGCGCCCGGCGGACGCCGGCAGTCCGGCGCGGATCGCTTCCGTGAATGCGCCGATCTCCTCCACCGACCACGTCCGCGCGACGGGACCACGAGGAGCATAGGCGAACGCCCACGGCAGCGGACGTGGACGCCGGACGAGGACCTGGGCGCCGATCGCATCGCCGGCTCGCACCAGGTGCGCCGACCAGCCGTTGACGGCCTTGACCTGGGCCCACGCCTCGAGCTGGAGGTAGGAACCGGGATCGCTCGTCTCGACGAAGGCATCCCAATCGCCGGGGTTGGCGGGAACCGTCACGATCGGCGCGGGCGGCGGAGCGCGTCGACCATGATCCCGACGATAGAGCGCAGTTCCTCGATCCGCAAGGCGAGCGCGGCGACCACGAAGACCGCCCCGTAGACCGCACTGACGATCGCGATGACCGCGATCAGGCCGGGCACATTCGCGAATCCACCGGCGGCCGGGTCGGGGGAGAGCACGGGGGCGACCTTGTCGTGGGCGACGAGACCGATCAGGCCTGCGATCGCTGTCGCCAGGAGGACCCGCAGCCCGAGCCAGGCGACTGCGGCGAACCCGAGCCGACCGACCCGGCGGCGCAGCAGGACCAGCAGGACCGTCGCCTCGAGCCAGGCAGCGAGCGCGATGGCGAGCGCGATTCCCGGCAGGCCCAGCGGGTCGACCAGGGCCACGGCCAGGGTCGTGTTGATGACGACGGCCAACACCGCCACCGCCACCGGCGTGCGCGTGTCGTGGAGCGCGTAGAACGCCCGGGCCAGCACGGCGATCAGGGCATGCGCAACGAGCCCGATCAGGAACGCACGCAGGGTGTCCGCGGTCAGCTCGATGACCGATCGGTCGAATCCACCGAACAGCACGGCGACGATCTCGATGCTCAGGATGGCGCCGACGACCGCGATCGGCAGCATCAGGACCGTGAGGAATCGCAGGGCGCGGGTCAGGAGGCCGACGAACTCGACCCGATTTCCCGTGGCGACCTCTCGCGAGAGCGACGGGAAGAGCACGACGCCGAGCGGGACACCGATCACCCCGATCGGGATCTGGAGCAGCGTGAAGGCGTACGTGAAGGCGGTCACGGCGCCGAGACCGAGGCCGGTGGCCAGGCCCGTCACGACGAGGAAGGTGATCTGCGTCGCCCCCAGGCCGATCGCCCGGGGCGCCATGAGGCCGAGGGCCTTCCGGGCCGCCGCGTCGGCCGTATCGATGAGCGGCCGGTA
>JARDZW010000115.1 GCA_029240655.1 Chloroflexota bacterium | reverse complement strand
GCCATCGCCCGCGCCCGCGGCCCCCGCGCCGTTGCCCGAGCCGCGCATCGCCGCCACCCCACGGGTGAGGTTCTGGGCGAGCGCGGCGTCCCCACCTGACGGCGGCTGCCGCTGGACCGTGACCCGGAAGATGGACGAGGCGACGCCGTGGCGGATGAGGTCGCGGAATTCCTCGTACATCCGGAAGGCCTCGCGCCGGAACTCGTTGAGCGGGTCCTGCTGGGCGTAGCCCCGCAGGCCGATGCCACGCCGCATATCGTCGAGCTCCGTCAGGTGCTCCACCCAGAGCGAGTCGATCGTGCGAACCAGGACGATCCGCTCGACCTGCGCCCAGTCCGCCTCGCCCACCTCGGCCTCGCGGGCGTCGAGCTTCGCATCGGCGACTTCACGAAGGTACTCCGCGATCGCCTCACGTCCGCCCTTGTCCCAGAGCGTGTCGGCAGATGTCTCCTCGCCGCCCAGGCCCATCGTGGCAAGGGCCGCGCTGAGCGCGTCGAGGTTCCACGCCTCGGCGTCCTCGCCGGCGAGATGCTGGTCGACCATGACGTCGATCTCGTCGTCGAGGAACCTGCGGACGGTGTCGGTCAGGTCCTCGTTGTGGAGGACCTTGTCGCGCTCGGCGTAGATCGTCTCGCGCTGCTTGTTGATGACGTCGTCGAACTCCACGACGCGCTTGCGGATGTCGAAGTTGAAGCCTTCCACCCGCGACTGGGCACTCTCGATCGTGCGCGACACCATCTTCGATTCGATGGCGACGTCCTCGTCCAGCCCGAGCCGTTCCATCAGGCCCGTGACGCGGTCGGAGGCGAAGCGTTTCATGAGGTCGTCGTCGAGCGAGAGATAGAAGCGTGACGAGCCGGGATCGCCCTGGCGGCCGGCACGGCCGCGCAGCTGGTTGTCGATCCGCCGGGAGTCGTGCCGCTCCGTGCCGATGATGTGGAGGCCGCCGGCCTCGACCACCCGGACGTGGTCCTCCTCGGTCAGCGCCTTCGCTTCGGCCAGTGCCGCCGCGTAGGTGTCCTTGTCGACCTCGGCCGGGTTCAGGCCCTGCTTGTGGAGCGCGTCGGACGCGAGACCCGCAGGGTTGCCGCCGAGCAGGATGTCGGTGCCGCGGCCCGCCATGTTCGTCGCGATCGTCACGGCCCCGGAACGCCCGGCCTGGGCGACGATGCCGGACTCCTTCTCGTGGAACTTCGCGTTGAGGGTCTCGTGCTTGATCCCGCGGCGCTTGAGCATCGTCGAGAGGATCTCGGATTTCTCGACGCTGACCGTGCCGACGAGCACGGGCCGGCCGGCCTCCTGGAGCTCGACGATCTCGTCGATCAACGCGTTGAACTTGGCCTTCTCGTCGCGGTAGACGAGGTCCGGGTTGTCGACGCGGATCATGTCGCGATGGGTCGGGATGGCCACGACCTCGAGGTTGTAGATCTTGTGGAACTCTTCGGCCTCGGTCATCGCGGTGCCGGTCATCCCGGAGAGCTTGTCGTAGAGGCGGAAGTAGTTCTGGAACGTGACCGTGGCGAGGGTCACCGTCTCGCGCTGGACGCGCAGGCCCTCCTTGGCTTCGATCGCCTGGTGGAGGCCCTCGCTCCAGCGCCGACCGGGCATCTGGCGGCCGGTGAACTCGTCCACGATGACGATCTCGCCGTCCTTGACGATGTAATCGCGGTCGCGCTTGTACAGCGCGTGGGCCCGCAGCGCCTGCTCGAAGTGACGGGCCATCCGCGGGTCCGTGTCGTAGAGGTTCTCGATGCCGAGGAGCTTCTCCATCTTGTCGACGCCCTCTTCGGTCGGGCTCACGGCCCGATCCTTGAGGTCGATGAAGTAGTCGCCGCCGTCCTCCGCGCCCTCGGGGCGCTCCTTCAGGCGTGGGACCAGGCGGGCGAACGTGAAGTACAGGTCTGCGGACTCCTCGGCCTGGCCCGAGATGATCAGCGGGGTACGCGCCTCGTCGATGAGGATGTTGTCGACCTCGTCGACGATCGCGAAGCTGCGCTCGCGCTGGACCCGCTCCTCGAGCTCGATGACCATGTTGTCGCGGAGATAGTCGAACCCGAACTCGTTGTTCGTGCCGTACGTCACGTCGGCCGCGTAGGCATCTCGCCTGGTCACCGGCCGCAGGTCGATCAGTCGCTCGTCGGTCGTGGGGAAGTCCGGCTCGAAGACGTAGGACGCGTCGTGGGTGATCATCCCGACGCTGACGCCGAGGAAGTGGAAGATCGGGCCCATCCATTGCGGGTCGCGCCGGGCCAGGTAGTCGTTGACGGTCACGACGTGGACGCCCCGGCCGGATAGCGAGTTGAGGATCGCGGCCAGCGGGGCCACGAGCGTCTTGCCTTCGCCAGTCCGCATCTCCGCGATCCGGCCCTCGTGGAGCACGGCCCCACCGATGAGCTGGACGTCGAAGTGCCGCATCCCGAGCGTCCGCTTCATCGCCTCGCGGGTCATGGCGAAGACTTCTGGCATCACGTCGTCGAGGGCCTTCTGGAGCCGCGCGTTCTCGCGCTTGCGCCGCTCCTTGCGAAGCTCGCGGCGGCGCTCGAGATCCTCGTGGTGCAGCTCGTCCTCGGACGGCTCGTCCGGCAACGCCTGCGCGTGGATCTCCTCGCGGATCTCCGCGATCTGCGCGCGGATCTGCTCGGGGGTCAGCGCCTCGAATTCGGCTTCGAGCGCGTTCGCCTCCTCGACCAGGGGAAGGATCCGTCGGATCTCGCGGTCGTTCGAGTCGACGAAACGGGAAAGGAATCGCATGGAACGGTGAGTATACGGTCAGACCGCCGGAAGCCCGCTCGTTCGGGCTAGCCCCAGAAGCCGGTCCCGTAGCCCACGATCAGGATCAGGAACGTCAGTGCTCCGAGCCCGAGCCAGAACAGGACGGACATGAACGCGGATGTCGGGTTCATCTCCGGGTTCTTCAGGTCGGGCAGCCGCTTGCGACGGAGGCCCACCCCCCAGCGCGGCGATCGCAGCTGGTCCTGCCAGTCCCGCTCGCCCACGGGGCTCGGTTCGAGGCCGCCCTCGCCGTCGGGCCGGTGCAGCTGCAGGCTCATCGTTCGCTCACGGGTACGCCGGCGGCCAGGGCCGCTCTTGAAGGCTCCCCGTCGTCGGGCACCGGTCCATCACCGGGTCCGGGGGGCATGTCGCCACCCTCATCCCACAGGAGCATCTCCTGGGTGAACGAGACCTCGCTCGAGAACAGGGCGCCGACCGACTCGCCCCGGTGGATTCGCTTGATCGCCTCGCCGATGAGCGGCGCGACGGACAGCACGGTCAGCTTCGGGATGCGCTTCGATGGCGCGAGCGGCACGGAGTCCGTGATCACCACCTCGCGGACCGAGCTCTCGCGGATGCGCTCGATCGCGGGATCGCTCATGACGCCGTGGGTGGCGCACGCGTACATCTCGGTCACGCCCTCGCGTTCGAGCGCGCGGACGATCTCGACGAGCGTGCCCGCCGTATCGATCTCGTCGTCGACGATGACCACGCGCTTGCCGCGGACCTCGCCGATGACATTCATCAGCTCCGCCCGATCGAGATTGCCCACGCGACGCTTCTCGATGATCGCGAGCGGTGCATCCAGCAACTCGGCGAACGCGCGAGCGCGTTTCGCGAACCCGAGATCGGTGACGACCACCAGGTTGTCGAGGTGCTTGTCGACGAAGTAGCGCGACAGCATGTGGACGGCCGTGAGCTCATCGACCGGGATGTTGAAAAACCCCTGGATCTGGCCCTGGTGGAGGTCCATCGAGAGGACCCGGTCGGCGCCTGCCACCGTGATCATGTCCGCGATGAGACGCGCCGTGATCGGCACGCGCGGCTGGTCCTTCTTGTCCGATCGACCGTACGCGTAGAAGGGGATGACCGCCGTGATCCGACCCGCTGACGCGCGCTTGAAGGCGTCGATCATGATCAAGAGCTCCATGATCGACTGGTTCACCGGGTGCGAGGTCGGCTGGACGATGAAGACGTCCTTCTCGCGCACGTTGTCGAGGATCTTGACGAAGATGTTCTCGTTCGCGAACTGGAACACCTCGGCCTTGCCCGGTTCCGTGCCGAGATAGCGGGCGATCTTGTGCGCAAGATCCGGGTTGGCGTTCCCGTGGTAGATCTCGAACTGGTCCGCGTACAAGGGCGCCGCCTCCCGTTGGCCGAAGACCGTCATCAGCTCACGTTCCGCTCGGACCGGCCTGACCTGGGCCGCCCGGTTCGGGGGCGCCATCGTCGCCGATGCCGTCGCGCTCCGCAAGTCCGGGCCGGAATGCGGCGATCGCGGCGACCTGGTCGCCCTCGGCCAGGCGCATGACGATGACGCCGCGGGCACCGGGCGAATAGCGGTTGATCGTGTTCGTCTCGGTCCGGATGACCTGTCCACCCTGCGAGATCAGGACGAGTTCCTCGTCATCCTCGGTCACCTGTTGGACGGCCGCGACGAGACCGGTCTTGTTGCCCTCCAGGGCGATCAGGCGGACGCCCTGCCCGCCACGGTGCTTGCGCCGGAACTCTCCGATCCCGACCCGCTTGCCGTAGCCCGTCGCGGTGAGGACGAGCAGGTCCGCGTCTGGCTCCACCACGCTCATGGCGACAACGGTATCCCCCTCGCGCTTGAGGAGTCGGATACCGATGACGCCGGCCGCGTCGCGGCCCATCGGCCGCACTTCGTCCTCTTCGAACCGGGCGAGCATGCCCTGCGCCGTGGCGATGATGATGTCGTCCTGCCCGCTCGAGACGTCGACCCACGCGAGCTCGTCGTTCGGGTGGATCGTGATCGCCCGGATCCCGGTGGCGCGGACGCGTTCGAATTGTTCGAGCGGGGTCTTCTTGATGTGGCCGCGGCGGGTCGCCATGACCAGGAATTTGCCGGGTTCGAAGTCCTTGAGCACGATGGTCGCGACCGGGACCTCGCCCGATTCCACTTGCACGCCCGGCAGATTGATGATGGCCATGCCCTTGGCCTGGCGGCTCGCGTCCGGGACGGCATGGACCTTGGCGCTGAAGACGCGGCCGCGGTTCGTGAAGAACAGCGCCCAGTCGTGGGTATTGGCGACGAGGAGGTGCTCGACCGCGTCCTCCTCGCGAGTCACGTGCCCGATGATGCCCTTGCCGCCGCGATGCTGGCGGCGATAGGTGTCGACCGGCTGGCGCTTGATGTAGCCACGCCCGGAGATCGTGACGACGACGTCCTCGTCGGCGATGAGGTCCTCGTCGGTCATCTCACGGCTCGCGTCGTCCGCGACCTTCGTCCGCCGCTCGCCGGCGTACTTGCGTTTCAGCTCGATGAGCTCGTCGCGGATGATGCCCATGACCCGGGCCGGGTTGGCGAGGATGTCCTCGAGCTCGGCGATGAGCTGGATGACCGAGAGGTACTCGTCCTCGATCTTCTTGCGCTCGAGCGCGGCCAGGCGCGCCAGCCGCATGTCGAGGATCGCCTGGGCCTGCAGCTCGGACAGGTCGTACCGCGTCATGAGGTTCGTTCGCGCAACATCGACGTCGGCCGACTCGCGGATCGTCTTGATGACCGCATCGAGGTGGTCGAGGGCGATCTTGAGGCCCTCGAGGATGTGCGCCCGCGCCCGCGCCTTGCCCAGGTCGAACTCGGTCCGGCGCCGGATGATCTCGCGCCGGTGATCGAGGTAGTGAACCAGCACGCTGCGGAGCGGCAGGGTCTGCGGCTGCCCGTCGACGAGTGCCAACATGTTCATGTTGAAGGCGAGCTGCATCGGGGTGTGCTTGAACAGGTTGTTGAGGACCTTGTGCGGGTTGAAGTCCCGCTTGATCTCGATGTAGATCCGCATCCCGTCGCGATCGGATTCGTCGCGCAGGTCGCTGATGCCATCGATCCGCTTTTCCTTGACCAGGTCGGCCATCTTCTCGAGCAGCGCCGCCTTGTTCACCTGGTAGGGGAGCTCGTTGACGATGATGGCCGTCCGGTCGTCGCGGACCTCCTCGAACACGACCTGCGCCCGCATGACGACCCGGCCGCGGCCGTGGGCGTACATCTGTCGGATGGCGTCGACGGTCTCCCACTCACCGGTGAGCGCGTTGCGCTGCTTCTCGAAGCGGAAGATCGTGCCGCCGGTCGGGAAATCCGGGCCCGTCACGTGCTTGCACAGGTCGTCCGACGTCAGGTCGGGATCGTCGATCAGCGCGACCGTGGCATCGACGATCTCACCGAGGTGATGCGGCGGGATATTGGTGGCCATCCCGACGGCGATGCCCGAGCTGCCGTTGATGAGCAGGTTGGGGAGCTTGGCCGGGAGGACCTCGGGCTGCTTCTGGGTCCCGTCGTAGTTGTCGACGAAGTCGACGGTCTCCTTGTCGATGTCGGCCAGCAGCTCGGAGGCGATGCCGGTCAGCCTGGCCTCCGTGTAGCGCATGGCCGCCGCCTGGTCGCCGTCCACAGAACCGAAGTTGCCCTGGCCGTCGACCAGCGGGTAGCGCATCGAGAAGTCCTGGGCGAGGCGCACCAGGGCGTCGTAGATCGACTGGTCGCCGTGCGGGTGGTACTTGCCCATCACCTCGCCGACGATCGCGGCGCACTTGCGGAAGGAGCTCGTGGCTGACAGGCCCATCTCGCCCATCGAATACAGGACCCGGCGATGAACGGGCTTGAGCCCGTCGCGCACGTCCGGCAGGGCGCGGGCGACGATGACGCTCATCGCATAGTCGAGGTACGAGACGCGCATCTCGTCCTCGATACGGATGGCGCGGACGTCTCCCATGTCGTCGGTCACGGTCTGCTACTCCTGCCCTAGGTCAGCGGTGGCTCGGGGTGGTTGATGGGGTCCGGCAGCGCTCCGAAGCGGGCAGCGGTCGTGGCTGCCGCGGAGGTCGATGGAGCACCGCTGCGCCGCCGGATCCCGGCAAGACGGGCGCGCAGTTCGTCGGCCTCGCCGGGGGCGAGCTTGGTGAGGCTGTCGCGAACGACCCACGCACGGTGGCCGTCCGCCGTCTCGGCGGCGAGGATGGCTTGGCGCTGGAGGGCCGCAGTCGTCGCTTCAGGGTCGCGCTGGGCCAGTGAGCGGTACGCCCATGCGAGGGCCTTCTGGACGTCGGGTTCCGCATCGCCCATCAGCTGATCCAGGAGCCCGAGCGCGGTCGGAACGAGGTCCCGAGTGCGACCCGTGCGCCGATTGCCGTGGGTCATCGTCGCGATCGTGGACGCGATGAGTCGCCGCTCCCAGCGCGATGGGGAGTACACGAGCTGCTCGAGCTCAGCCCAGCGGTAGGGCTCGGCGGCGATCCCGATCGCGTAGGGGTGGGCGAGGTCGTCGACCGTGACCCAGTCGCCCGCCTCACGCGCTGCTCGCCGCAGGAGCTGCCAGGTGCGTTCCGAGTCGGCGGCGAGGGTTTGCTCGAGCAGGCCGAAGGCGAACCAGCGTGCTTCGAGGTGGGGTTCGCGGAACAACCGGTCCGCGAGGAACAGCAGCTGGGTCGCCCGTTCGCCTCGGATCTCGTGCCGGAACCCGCGACTCACAGCGGCCAGGAGTGGCCGTCGGACGCCGTGGACCTGGCCGATCCCCGGCGCCACGTACTGCACACCCTCCTGGTATTCGGGATCCGCGAGATCCTCCAGGCCGTGACGCAGGGCGGTCGCGAACGCATCCGGGTCTCCGACGAGGTCCGCGAGAGAGCTCCCAAGCGCTTCGGCCGCGGGCTTGCGAGCGGACACGAAGGCGACCGCGCGCTGGGTGGTCGGGCTCGGAGAGGCCATGGCCGTGGTCATGTCGGCGCCCCGGCCGGATCGCCGCTCGTGAGGGGCACGTAGCGGTAGCGCTGGCGAAGCTGCTGCTTGCGGGTCTCATCGGCGGCCACGTACAGCCCGGTCGCGGTCGCGAGGACACCGTCGGTACGTGGGTCGACGATGTGGGCGGCCGTGTCGACCAGCCGCCGCCGCGAGTTCGTGATCCACCCCTCCGCGCGAATCGGCACGCCGACCTCGACGGGCTTCTTGAATTCGACGCTGATCCGCGCGGTCATACCCCAGTTGTCCTCCCCCACCAGCGACCAGGCCATCACCTCGTCGAGGATCGTGCAAAGGATGCCGCCGTGCGCGATGCCGTCCCAGCCCTCGAAGCGTCGCTCGAGCGTGAGTTCCGTCCAGCAGCGCCGGGGTTCGACATGGAGCACGAGGCCCATGCCGCTCGTGTTCAGTGAGCCGCATGCGAAGCAGTGGTGCGGGGCGACCTCGAAGCGCGGGACCCCAGGCACGTCCACGACGCGCGAGCCGGCCTCAGACGTCAAGGTTCTGAACCTTCCGGGCCTCGGCCATGATGAAGCCCTTGCGCGGCGCGACCTTTTCGCCCATGAGCATCGTGAAGATCTCGTCGGCGAGTGCGGCATTCTCGGAATCGACGCGCAGGAGCGTGCGCGACTCCGGGTTCATCGTCGTCTCCCAGAGCTGGTCGGCGTTCATCTCGCCGAGACCCTTGAACCGCTGCACGGACAGGTTCTTGACGTTGAAGTCCTTGATGATCCGCTCGCGCTCCTGCTCGCTCTGCGCATATCGCGTGACCTTGCCGGTGCTCACCCGGTAGAGGGGCGGCTGGGCGATGTACAGGTAGCCTGCGTCCACGACTTCGGGCATATGCCGGTAGAAGAACGTCAAGAGCAACGTACGGATGTGGGCACCATCGACATCGGCGTCGGTCATGATGATGATCCGGTGGTAGCGCAGCTTCGACATGTCGAAGCTCTCGCCGATGCCCGCGCCGAGCGCGATGATCAGCGGCCG
>JARDZW010000114.1 GCA_029240655.1 Chloroflexota bacterium | reverse complement strand
GGCCAGCTCGGCGAGGTCATGCGCGAGAGCGCCCGCGCCGGCCTGTCGTGGACCCGGGCGCATGCCCGCGAGCTCGGCATCCCGCGCGAGGTCTTCGAGACCAACACGCTGCACATCCACGTTCCGGCCGGGGCGATCCCCAAGGACGGCCCGTCGGCGGGTATCACGATGGCGCTCGCCATCGTCAGCGCGCTGACCGGGATCCCCGTCCGCAAGGACGTCGCGATGACCGGTGAGATCACCCTTCGCGGTCGTGTTCTCGCGATCGGAGGGTTGAAGAGCAAGATCCTGGCCGCCCACCTGTCGGGCGCCAAGATGGTGATCCTGCCGCGCAAGAACGAGAAGGACCTGCGCGAGATCCCCGAAGAGATCCGCAAGTCCATCAAGCTCGTCCTCGTCGACTCGATGGAGCAGGTGCTCGAGGCGGCCCTCCGGCGCAAGCCGAAGCCCCTCGAGGCCGATCCGCCGAAGGTCATCCGCGGCAACGATCCGATCGAGCCGTCGCCCGCCTCGCGCGTGCGCCGGACCGACTTCCCGCCGAGCGACCAGCCACCCGTCGTCGTCCGCGAAGGCGGGATGCAGGTCGAAGGCCAGGAGCCAGACTGACGGTGTAGGTTGGCGGCGCCGGAGACGTCCGACGGCGTTCCGGCGCCGAAACCTCAGGCCGATGGCTGGCAGGGGCGTCGCCTCAGCCTTCGGTGAACGAGTAGCAGTACCCCGATGAGGGTGCCAAAGATGGACTACAAGGACTATTACGCAGTCCTCGGCGTGCCGAGGACTGCCTCGCAGAAAGAGATCAAGAAGGCCTTCCGTAAGCTCGCGCGCGAGCATCACCCGGACACGAAGGGCGGCGACGCCGCGGCCGAGCTGCGGTTCAAGGAGGTCAACGAGGCGAACGCTGTCCTGTCCGATCCGGACAAGCGGGCGCTCTACGATCGCTTGGGCGCCGACTGGCAGTCGTACGCGCGGGCCGGTGCGGGCGCGCCCGCCGGCGCGGGCGCACGGGCGGGCGGAGCCGGCAACCCCTTCGGCGGCTACGCCGGGTTCGGCGGCGCCCCCGCTGGCAACGTCCGATACGAGTTCCACACGACCGGAGACGCCGGCGAATTCAGCGACTTCTTCAACGCGTTCTTCGCGGGCGAGTCCGAGCCACTGAGCACCCCCGGCCGCGGCCGGCGAGCCACCGGTGGCGCCACGTTCGAGGACATCCTTGCCGGGATGGGCCTCGGTGCCGATGGGGGCCCGGCGGGGAACCGTCCCCGCGCCACGACCGCGACGGCGCGACCGCGGCCCGCGTCGGCTGAGGCCACGGCCGACATCACGCTGGAGGAGGCCTACCACGGGACGAGCCGGCTGGTCGAGGTCGAGGGCAAGCGCCTCGAAGTGACGATCCCGCGCGGCGCCGACACCGGCAGCCGCATCCGTCTCACCGGCAAGGCACCAGGGGGCGGCGACCTGTACGTGGTTGTCCGCCAGCGTCCCGACCGGGTGTTCACACGTCGGGGCGCCGACCTGGAGCGCGAGCTGCCGCTGACCCTGGAGGAGGCGCTGCTCGGCGCGGACGTCAAGGTCCGCACGCCCAAGGGGCGCGTGGTACTCACGATCCCCGCCGGGACCCAGCCTGGCCGCACGTTCCGGTTGACCGGCCAGGGCATGCCGCGGTTTCGTGCCGACGGGTACGGCGACCTCTACGTGAAGGCCCGCGTCAACCTCCCGACCCACCTCTCCGATGCCGCCCGCGACGCGGCCGCTCGTCTCTTCGAACTCGTCGACCAGCCCGATCCCCGCACCAGTGAGTCCTGACATGCAACTCGATCGCTTCACCCAGAAAGCCCAGGAAACCATCCTTGCCGCCCAGGCGACCGCCGAGCGGCTGCACAGCCCGGTCCTCGACTCGGAGCACCTGCTGAGCGCACTCGTCGACCCCGACGACGGCATCCCGGCCGAGACGCTTCGCCGGCTCGGTGTCGACCTGCCGGCGTTCCGTGGCGAGGTCGCTGCCGCGCTCGCGCGGCGCGCACGGATCGAAGGAGGCTCGCTCAGCCTGGATCCGCGAGCCAAGGCGGTCGTCGAGCGGGCGGAGGCGGAAGCCCGGCGCCTCTCCGACGACTACGTCTCGACCGAGCATCTGCTGCTCGGCGTCGCGGAGGCAGGCGGCGACGGCCAGGCCATCCTCGAGAAGCACGGCGCCGGCAAGGAGGCGCTCTTGCAGGCATTGCAGAGTGTCCGGGGCGGACAGCGCGTGACCTCCCAGAACCCCGAGGGCACGTACGCAGCACTCGAGAAGTACGGCCGCGACCTGACCGCCGAGGCACGGGCCGGCAAGCTGGACCCAGTCATCGGGCGCGACGACGAGATCCGCCGCGTGATCCAGGTCCTCAGCCGCAGGACCAAGAACAACCCCGTGCTGATCGGTGATCCCGGGGTCGGCAAGACGGCCATCGCCGAGGGCCTCGCCCAGCGCATCGTTCGCGGCGACGTCCCGGAGGGGTTGAAGGACAAGCGCGTGGTCGGGCTCGACCTCGGCGCGCTCATCGCGGGGGCGAAGTTCCGCGGCGAGTTCGAGGAGCGGCTCAAGGCCGTGCTCAAGGAGATCAAGGACTCGGACGGCCAGGTCATCCTGTTCATCGACGAGCTCCACACGGTCGTCGGTGCCGGCGCCGCCGAGGGCGCCATGGACGCCTCCAACCTCCTGAAGCCGATGCTCGCCAGGGGCGAGCTGCACACGATCGGCGCGACCACCCTCGACGAGTACCGCAAGTACATCGAGAAGGACGCCGCGCTCGAGCGCCGCTTCCAGCCGGTCCTCGTTGACCAGCCCACGGTCGAGGAGACGATCAGCATCCTGCGCGGGCTACGCGAGCGCTACGAGGTCCACCACGGCGTCCGCATCACCGACTCCGCGCTGGTGGCGGCGGCGACCCTGTCCGACCGATACATCACCGAGCGCTTCCTGCCCGACAAGGCGATCGACCTGGTCGACGAAGCGGCCTCGCGGCTGCGCATGGAGATCGACTCGATGCCGATCGAGCTCGACGAGCTCGAGCGCCGTCGGATCCAGCTCGAGATCGAGCGAGAGGCGTTGCGCAAGGAGACTGACGACGCGTCGGAGGCCCGCCTCGAGACGCTCGAGAAGGAGCTCGCCGACCTCGAGGAGCAGGCCGGTGGCATGAAGCAGCGCTGGGAGGCCGAGAAGGCGGCCATCGCCGCGATCCGCGCCACAAAATCGGAGCTCGAGCAGCTCCAGGTCCGCATCGAGCAGGCCGAGCGGGAAGCGGACTTCGCCACCGCCGCCGAGCTCAAGTACGCCACGCAGAAAGAGCTCAACGACCGCCTCACGGAAGAGGAGGCGACCTTGGCCGCGCTCCAGGGCCCGGGGACGTTGCTCAAGGAGGAGGTCGGGGCAGACGACATCGCCCAGATCGTCGGAGCGTGGACGGGCATCCCCGTCAGCCGCCTGCTCGAGGGCGAGACGGCCAAGCTCATCGAGATGGAGGACCGGCTGCACCAGCGGGTGGTCGGCCAGGACGAGGCGATCCAGGCCGTCTCGGACGCCGTCCGCCGAGCCCGGGCCGGGCTCAAGGACCCACGCCGGCCGATCGGCTCGTTCCTGTTCCTCGGCCCGACCGGGGTCGGCAAGACGGAGCTCGCCCGCGCCCTTGCCGAGTTCCTGTTCGATGACGAGAACGCGATGGTCCGTATCGACATGAGCGAATACATGGAGAAGTTCGCGGTCAGCCGCCTGCTGGGCGCGCCCCCCGGCTACGTCGGCTACGAAGAGGGGGGCCAGCTGACCGAGGCGGTCCGCCGCCGGCCGTACCAGGTGATCCTGCTCGATGAGATCGAGAAGGCCCATCCGGACGTCTTCAACGTGCTGCTGCAGGTGCTCGACGACGGCCGCCTGACCGACGGCCAGGGCCGCACGGTGAACTTCAAGAACACCGTCGTGATCATGACCAGCAACGTCGGCTCCGCGGCCATCGCCGCGACGAACGCCCGGGCGGGTGACGACGCCTACGAGCAGATGAAGCGCGACGTCACCGAGGCCCTGCGATCGCAGTTCCGGCCGGAGTTCCTCAACCGGGTGGACGAGGTCATCGTGTTCCACGCCCTCACCGACGAGGACCTCAGCGCCATCGTGGACCTCCTGCTCGCGGACCTCGGCCGACGCCTGGCTCAGCAGGACATCGAGCTGGAGCTGACCGCTGCCGCCCGTGCCCTGATCGTCCGCGAAGGCACGGACCCCGCGTTCGGGGCGCGCCCGCTCAAGCGGACCATCCAGCGACTCGTCGAGAACCAGCTGGCCCGCGCCCTGGTCGGCGGCGAGTTCCGGCCGGGCGACCGGGTGACGGCGGACGCAGACCTCACGTCGGGCACGCTCGTCTTCTCGACGGAGCGTGCGACCGTGGTCGGCGAGGCCGGCCGACGTGACGCTCGGCGCCGCGAGGACGACGACCTGGCTGCCGTCGGTGGGCGAGCGGGGCCTCCCGCATCGCGCCTCGATCTCCCGCCGACGCGCCCCAAGCGCGACGACGGCGAGCTCGTCAACTGACCCAGCTCGGGGGGCGTCGGGCGATCAGCATGCGCTTCGATATCGCCGCCGACGTCCTGACGCGCCTGCCCGATCCACTGCCGGTACCGGCCGAAGTGATGATGCCGGTGCTCGTCGGCGGGTCGGAGCTCGGGTCGCCCGCGATGCCGCGGTCCGGCCGGCCCGCACGGCCGGCGGCGGTCCTCGTCCTGCTGTACCCGGACGCCGAGGGTGAGGCGCACGTGATCCTGATCGAACGGACCACCGGCGACGGGCATCACTCGGGCGAGGTCAGCTTTCCAGGGGGCAAGTCGGAGCCCGAAGACGCCGATCCCGCAGCGACCGCCCTGCGCGAGGCGAACGAGGAGGTGGCTCTCGACCCCGACGCTGCCGGTGTTCGTGTCGTGGGCCTGCTGGACCGGATGTGGATCCCCGTGAGCGACTTCGACGTGACGCCCGTTGTCGCCCTTGCGGAGCGTCCGCCACGCCTGACGCCGTCCCCGGCTGAGGTGGCCAGGATCATCGAGCCAGCTGTCGCGCGCTTCCTTCCCGACGCGCCGGTGACCATGGTCGAACGGACGATCCGGGAATGGCCCCTGCGCTATGGCTCGTACGAGTTGGACGGCCTGTCGGTCTGGGGCGCCACGGCACGGATCCTGAGCCAGCTCGGGGCGATCCTCGCGCCCGTGAGCGCGGATCCGAGCGCAGACGGGGATCGGCCGACGGCCTGACGGCCGCCACTCGTTGATCCGCGGGAACCACACGCCACCCCGTGGCGTCGAGACGGCGGCCCGACGGCACACTCGTGGTGTCGCTCCGGGACCTGCGGGACCGCTTCTGCGGCCCGCCCAAGCGGGCCGGGTTCCCTCCCCAGGGTTCCCAGGCTGGGAGGTCGCGTCATGCGCACGCCACTCCTGTTCCTTGCCGGGCTCTCCATCGTGGTCGCCGCGTGCGGCGGGGCCAGCTCAGGCAGCCAGGGCGTCGCCCAGGGTCCGGAAGACCCCGGGCATCACCAGCCGACCGTCGCGCCGTGGCCGGAACCGGAATCGACGCCCTACGGCGGTGTCACCTACGACGACCCCGGCGTCAATCCGTACGTCGATCCCGACGAGGACCAGGTCTCGACGTTCGGCCTCGACGTCGACACCGCGAGCTACACGATCGCGCAGCGTTACGTCGACGATGGCAATCGGCCGGATCCGGCCAGCGTCCGGGTGGAGGAATGGGTCAACGCCTTCGACCAGGGCTACGGCGGCCCAGACGACGAGGCCTTCGCGATCGTGGCCGACGGCGGCCCCACTCCCTTCACCGAGGCCGATGAGGTCCTGCTGCGGATCGGCCTCCAGGCACGCGACGTGCGGGACCGGGCGCGCGAGGACGCCGCCCTGACCTTCGTCATCGACACGTCCGGCTCCATGGAGCGCGAGGGCCGGCTCGAGCTCGTCAAGGACGCCCTGCGCCTGCTCGTCGACCAGCTCGGCCGCAACGACAGCGTGGCCATCGTCACGTTCGGCGATGAGGCCCGCGTCCTGCTCGGGCCGACCCGGGCCAGCGACGGCAACGAGATCCTCGGAGTGATCGATCAGCTGCGGCCGGGTGGTTCCACGAACCTCGAGGCCGGCCTGCGGCTCGGGTACGACCTTGCCCGCGAGTCCCTGACCGAGAACGGTATCGACCGAGTCGTGCTGGCGTCCGATGGCGTTGCCAACGTCGGGTTGACCGATCCTGAATCGATCCTCGACGCGATCCGCCGTGACGCGGCGGCCGGCATCGAGCTCGTCTCCGTGGGCGTGGGGATGGGCAACTACAACGACACGCTGCTCGAGCAGCTCGCGAACCAGGGCGACGGCTTCTATGCCTACGTGAACGTCCTGGACGAGGCTCGCCGGTTGTTCACCGAGGACCTGACCGGCACGCTGCAGGCGGTCGCGCTCGATGCGCGTGCCCAGGTCGAATTCGATCGCGACGTGGTCGCGGCGTATCGCCTCGTCGGCTATGAGAACCGCGACATGCGTGACGACGATTTCACCAACGATGAGGTGGGAGCTGGCGCGATCGGTGCCGGGCACGCCGTGACCGCGCTGTACGCGCTCCGGTTGCGCGACGATGTCGGTCGCCAGGATGTCCTGGCGACCGTGCGGCTGCGCTGGACCGATCCGGACACCAGTGAGGTTGACGAGCTCACACGCGACGTTCGGACGCACGACCTTGCCCGTTCATTCGAGGCGAGCGATCCGCATTTCCGGTTCGATGCCATCGTCGCGGCGACCGCGGAGGTTCTCCGCGACAGCCCCTGGACAGAACGCCTGGATCTCGTTTCGGTCGCCGACGTGGCCGCGCGCGAGGAGCTGGGACTGCCCGAGACCGACGAGGTCCACGCGTTCCTCGACCTGCTGGACCGACTCGCCTCGATGGACGGCTGAATCTCGACACGGCCGGGCGGGGCGCCGTGGAGGAGCGGCGCCCTGCTCAGGCCGGCTCTCCGGCCTCCGGATCTGGGCGCGGGGGACGGCTGGGATCCGGTCGGAGCGAGCCCTCCGCCGGGCTGACCGGGCCCGCGGCGAGCTCGCGCGCACGACCCTCGACGATGCCCCTCATGGCGGCGTCGTCGGCGTCGGCGAACTCGATCACGAACGCGCGCATCTCCGAATGCTCCGTCCACGCTGCGTGCGGTATGTCCGCCGGCCACAGGACAGCCTCGCCGGCCGCCACCCTGGTCCGCTCGTCCCCGACGCCGACCCAGCCCCCGCCCTCGATGACGATCAGCCACGTCGTGTTCGGCACCGCGTGCGGCTCCATCTGGGCGCCCCGGGCGAACGCGAGCTCCGAGATCACGCCGCGCTCGTCGCTGTGGATCGGCTGACCGGTCACGCCGGACGTGCCGGCGGGACCATCGGGTCGTCGATGGCCAACCCCGAAGCGGCGGATCTCGATCGGCATCGCGTCCCTGAACGCCGGCGCTGGATGCGCGCTGGTCAGCGCCGCCGGCGACGTGGCGGCCGGCGACCGCCGCGTCGACGGATCGTGGCTTCCGGGTCCACGAACTTCTGCTTCGTGTAATAGCGCTGCCGTGCGAGCCGCTGCTCATGTGCGCGCAGGAGTGGCGGGAACCGGAAGAACCGGACCCAGACCAGCGTCCCGAGCCCGATGACCGCCGTCGCCAGCACGAGGATGAAGTCGAAGATGAAGAGCGACTCGATCATCAACAGGGCGAATGTGATGAGACCGGTCCACCAGATCCACTCCCACATGTCCACGAACGGGGCGTGCTTGCGGAGAGCCCGCGTGCGGACGTTGTAGAGGACGATGAGCACGATCAGGAGGATCCCGGAAGCGATCCACGTGGGGTGGAACAGGTCCGGGAAATTCTGGCTGCTGAACGAGGTGAACAGGTATTCCCAGGGCGGCAGCGTCACACGGGCCTCGCGGTCGGTGGTGATCGGTCCGGCAAGGGACGGCCCATTCAAGACCGACGCCACTCGACGGTGCCGGGAGTATGCCATGTCGGACGCTATACTTCGGCCGCGACGCGCCCGTGGTCCGCCCGCCCGCCCAGGTCGGCGTGGAAGCAGCCGCTGCTCGCTGTCGGATCCGCGTGGATGGAGGATGCCCGGTTGCGAGCCCTGCTGTCAGTCGCGAACCGGGAGGGGATCGCCGCGCTCGCGCGAGACCTGCAGAGCCTCGGCGTGGAGATCGTGGCTACCGACGGCACGCGAGAGTACCTGGCCGGCGAGGGAGTCGAGGTCGGCAGCGTGTCCGACCTGACCCAGGTGCCCTCGCTCGTGGGCGGACAGGTCAAGACCTTCCACCCCGCGGTGTACGCGGGCATCCTTGCGCGGCGTGACGTTCCCGAGCAGCTCGCCGAGCTCGAGGCGCAGGGCATCGGATCGATCGACATCGTGGTCGTCAACGTCAAACCGTTCGCGCCGGAGGTCGGCGCCAAGCTCGTCGGCCTCGAAGAGGCCATCGAGATGATCGATGTCGGCGGCGCGGCGCTCCTCGGCGCGGCCGCGCGGAACGCCGCCGGGGTGACGGCCGTCGCCGACCCGGCCCACTACTCGACGGTCGTCGAGGAGCTGCGGTCGCTCGGGCACACGAGCCCGGAGCTGCGGGCACGCCTGGCGGCCGAGGCGTTCAGCACGGTCGCGGCCTACCACGCCGAGATCGCCGCCTACCTCAACCAGATCTCCGGCAACATCTTCCC
>JARDZW010000221.1 GCA_029240655.1 Chloroflexota bacterium | reverse complement strand
ATCGCCAACGCGCTGCGCGCCGGTTCGTCGTTCCTGCAGGCCATCGAGCTCGTCGTCCGCGAGTCGCGGCCGCCGGTCTCGACCGAGTTCGGTCGCGTCATCCGCGAGGTGAACCTGGGTCTGCCGTTCGAGCAGGCGCTCGAGAACATGGTCCGTCGCGTTCGGTCGGACGATCTGGAGCTGATGGCCACGGCCATCTCCATCCAGCACCAGGTGGGTGGCAATCTCGCCGAGATCCTCGACTCCATCGCCTACACGATCCGCGAGCGAGTGCGCATCAAGGGCGAGATCCGGACCCTGACGGCGCAGCAGCGCCTGTCGGGCTACGTGGTCGGCTTCCTGCCGATCGCCCTCGCCGGCTTCTTGTTCATCGCCGCACCCAACTTCATGGAACCGATGTTCCTCAACCCACCTGACGTGCTGGGACTGCCGGCCGGCGTTGTGATCCTGATCTTCGGCGGTTTCATGATGTTCGTCGGCTTCATGATGATCCGCAAGATCGTGGACATCGAGGTCTAGTCGAATGGACAACATCCTGCCGATCGTGATCGCCGCCGTTGCGGCCGGCGCGATCCTCCTGATCGTCCTCGGACTTGGCGGCAGCGCACCGGTGGACCCGGTCCAGGCACGCCTGACCCAGCTCGGAACCATGCAGGCCAAGAACCTCGAGGAGCTGGAGCTCCAGGCCCCGTTCATCGAGCGGACCCTGCGGCCGCTGGCGGCCGGCCTTTCCGGTCGGATGTCGCGGGTGGCATCCACGTCGTTCACCGAAAAGACCGAGAAGCGCCTCGCACTGGCCGGCAACCCGGGCGATCTGCGCACCTCGGACTGGCTCGGCATCAAGGCCATCTCGGCGATCATCTTCGCGATCCTGTTCTTCTTCCTGTTCGCGATCGTCGGCGTCCTTGGGTTCCCATTCCTGATCGGCGCCGGCTTCGGCATCATCGGGGCGCTGCTGGGCTACACGATCCCGGAATTCTGGCTCGGTGGGCGCGTCAAGAAGCGCCAGAAGGCCATCCTCCTGATGATCCCGGACGCGCTCGACCTCCTCACGATCTCCGTCCGCGCCGGCCTCGGTTTCGACGCCGCCCTGGCCAAGGTCGTCGAGAAGCTCCAGGGCCCGCTGTCGGACGAGTTCCGTCGAGCGCTCGCCGAAGTCCGCGTCGGCAAGGCGCGACGCGACGCGCTTCGGGACATCGTGGCTCGCACCGAGGTCGCGCCCCTGACGAACTTCATCGGCGCGATCATCCAGGCCGAGCAGCTCGGTGTGTCGATCTCCAAGGTCCTCCAGGTCCAGTCCGAGCAGCTCCGGATCGAGCGTCGGCAGCGGGCTGAGGAGATGGCCGCGAAGGCGCCGATCAAGATGCTGTTCCCGCTCGTCGGGTGCATCTTTCCCTCGCTGTTCATCGTCATCCTGGGCCCGGCCATCATCCTGATCATGGTGAACCTGGCCGGAGTCTGAGCGCCCACCATGGGGCTCGGAGCACAGAACCTCACCCGCGACACGGTCCTGGCCTCCCGGCTGGAGGTCGCAGGATCGCTGTGGCAGAAGTTCAAGGGCCTGATGGGCCGGTCCTCACTCGACGAGGGGGCCGGTCTCTGGCTGCCCGATTCGAACGGCATCCACATGATGTTCATGAGGTTCCCGATCGATGCCGTCTTCGTGGGCCGGCCGACGGCCGACGACCCGCTGGTCCGCCCCGTCGCATCCGTCCACCCGGGGTTGCGGGCGTGGACCGGGCTCGTGCCGTTCATTCGCGGGGCGCATGGCGTGCTGGAGCTGCCGGTCGGGACGATCGAGGCGTCGGGGACGCAGCCCGGGGACCTGGTCCGGCTGGCCTGATCGCCCTGAGGTGAGTGGCGGGTAAGCCCGGTTCCTCATCCTCGGCCCGTGATCGATCACCTTCGGCGGGCGACGACGAGGGCGCTCGATGCCGCCCTCCCGGCAGCGTGCGTCGGATGTGGGAGTGAAGGCCCGTCCTTGTGCCGGGAGTGCGCTCCCGCGCTGGACGGCCGGCTCGAGGCGCCCGCCGGCGTCGCCATCGGGCTACCCGGCGATCTGCCAGCTCCACTCCTGCAACTCGACTGGTGCGCGCCGTTCAGCGGAGCGGTCCGTTCCGCGCTCCACGCCATCAAGTACGCGGGAGAGCAACGGCTCGCCGAGCCGCTCGGGGCGGCAGTCGCGCGGCGCTGGGCGCGGATCGGCGTCGGGGCGGACCTGGTCACGCACGTCCCCGTCCACGCAGCGCGGGCACGCACGCGTGGCTACGACCAGGCGGAGCTCATCGCGCGCGTCGCGGCCAGACACCTGGGCCTACCCTATGCGACGCTCGTCACCCGGGAGCGCGCCACGATCGCCCAGTTCGACCTCGACCGAAGCGATCGGGCCGCCAACGTCGCTGGCGCCTTTGTGGCAGGCCCGGACCGCGGCGATCGCCCAGTCGGGCATTGGGTCCTTCTCGTCGATGACGTCGTCACGACCGGCGCCACCCTGGCCGCGTGCGCCGAGGCGCTCGAGCGCGCCGGGGCCCTGGGGACCTCGGCCATCACGGTGGCTCGCGAGCGTTGACCCCCCGGGTCGGGGCTATACTCGATCCCCGACGCTCGAACCCGGAGGTGAGCATGCGGACCATCGTGAAGGGCAAGAATGTCGAGGTCCCGGACCGGGTTCGCGACTACACCCAGCGCAAGATGGGTCGGCTCGAACGCCTCCTCGACGACCGGA
>JARDZW010000220.1 GCA_029240655.1 Chloroflexota bacterium | reverse complement strand
CGTAGTACGGATGCTCGTCGTGGTATTTCGACAGGGCTCGAAGACCATAGGGGCTCAGGAACTCATCCTCGTCGAGCATGGTCGCAAGCACGCGGCGGAGCTTCGGCTCGTCCAGGATCGAGGCGAGGCGCCGGCCCCCCTGGCCTCGCTGGATCGGGTCGTGGATGAACGCCCGCACGGCGGGCCGGCCCCCGAGGAACTCGCCGACCCGACCCGCCAGCTCCGGATATCGATCGAGGAGCCGGCCGTCGTAGCTGGTGGCCGCGCACAGCGGTAGCAACCCGACCATCGAGCGGACCTTGAGGCGTTCGGCCGTGCCGTCCGGGCGACGGAGGACGTCGTAGAAGAAGCCGTCGTCCTCATCCCACATGCCCGTGTCGGCCCCGGCATGCATCATCGAAGTCGCGATCCACAGGAAGTGCTCGATGAACTTCCCGACCATGGCCACGTACACGGGTCGCTCGAGCGCGAGTTCGATCGAGATCTCGAGCATCGTCTGGCAGTACAACGCCATCCAGGCGGTCCCGTCCGCCTGCTCGAGGTATCCCCCGGTCAGCAGCGGCGCACTTCGGTCGAAGACGCCGATGTTGTCGAGCCCGAGGAAGCCACCTTCGAACAGGTTGCTCCCGCTCCGATCCTTGCGATTCACCCACCACGTGAAGTTCAGGAGGAGCTTCTGGAAGACCCGCTCCAGCCAATCGAAATCACCGTGGCCGCGGTGCGCCTTCTCGAGCCGGTACGTGAAGATCGTCGCCCAGGCGTGGACCGGTGGGTTGACGTCTCCGAAGTTCCACTCGTAGGCGGGCAGCTGTCCGCTGGGATGCAGATATCGACCCTGCAACATGAGCTCGAGCTGCGCCTTGCCGAAGTCCTCGTCGACGAGGGTCAGGGCCAGGACGTGAAAGGCGAGGTCCCATGCCGCGTACCACGGGTACTCCCACTTGTCCGGCATCGAGATCACGTCAGCGTTGGCCATGTGGTGCCAGCGGTCGTTGCGGGTGGAGCCAAGGGGCGCGTCGCCGAAGGGTTCGATGCCGTGCTCCTTGAGCCATCGATCCACGTCGTAGTGGTAGTACTGCTTGGACCACAGCATCCCGGCCAGGGCCTGCCGCATCACCAGGGCCGAATCGGCGTCAAGGGACGCCGGGATGACTTCCGCGTAGAACGCGTCGGCCTCCTGGCGACGGCGGTCCAAGACCGTGTCGAAGTCGGCGAAGGTCACTCGGGGGTCCGTCCCGGCCGAGGCCGGGGCCGCGGCCGATCGGGCGTCCGGCACCGTCTCGGACAGGCGCAGGCGAACCGTCTGCGATCCACCCGCCGGAACCGTCAGCGCGTAGCGGGCAGCGGCCTTCGTCCCGTTCCGCTCCGGGTTCACCGCGTCGCGGTCGCCCTGGACGATGAAGCGGTCGATGCCGTCCTTGACGAATGGGAACGGCGACGGGGACCCGAACAATCGAGCCGTGTTGGTCTCGTTCTCGGTGAAGAGCAGCGAGGGCGACTCCGCGCAGGAAAGGTATCGGTCACCCAGGTCCGGGTGCGAGATGGCGACGACCGTGCTCGATGGCGTGCTCACATCGCGAAGCCGCGGCCGAGGCTCGTCGTCACCCCAGGACCAGGTGTTGCGGAACCAGACGGTCGGCAGGACGTCGAGCGCCGCGGATTCGGGCCCGCGGTTCGTCACGGTGATCTCGACGAGGAGATCATCCGGAGTGGCCTTCGCGTATTCGACCAGGACGTCGAAATAGCGGTCATCGTCGAATACGCCGGTATCGAGCAATTCGTACTCCGCGTCGCCTCGGCCGCGGCCGCGGTTCGTTTCGAGGAGGTCGCCGTATGGGTAGGCCGCCTGCGGGTACTTGTACAGGTACTTCATGTACGAGTGCGTGGGCGTCGAGTCGAGGTAGAAGTAGTACTCCTTGACGTCCTCGCCGTGGTTGCCCTCGCTGTTGGTGAGGCCGAACAGGCGCTCCTTGAGGATCGGGTCGTTTCCGTTCCATAGCGCGAGCGAGAAGCACAGCCGCTGCCGGTCGTCGGAGATCCCGGCCAGCCCGTCCTCGCCCCAGCGATAAGCCCGTGAGCGCGCGTGATCGTGGGGCAGGTAGCTCCACGCGTCGCCGCTATCGCTGTAGTCCTCCCGGACCGTCCCCCACTGGCGTTCCGAGAGGTACGGGCCCCATCTCGACCACGGGACCCCGCGCTCGTGCGCCTGGTCCTGCCGCTGCCGCTCGGCGTTCACATTCCCAATCGTCATCGAACAACCTCGTTGCAGTCGGGCGTGCCCAGGGAGCAGCTGCAGAGCACGAGCCGCGTCTGCAAGAGTCCATCCGTGTCGCCACAGTCTGGGGGACCTGCTGCACTCCCGCTCCAGACAGCGGCCTGGCGTCCTCGGGTCAAGCGCCGATCGGCTGCTCGCGCTCCGCGTCGAGGGCCATCTCGGCCGCCGATCGATGGTCGGTCACGGGCAGCTCGATCAGGTCACGGACCGGCGACCAGTAGAGGATCGCGCCGGCCAACAGCCCGCCGAGTGGGGCGAGCAATGAGGTCGCCCGCAACCCGATGACCTCCGCCAGCAAGCCGGCGCCGATGGTCGCCACCAGCTGGGCTCCCGCGGACAGGACCTGGAAGGTCGACGCGACACGGCCGAGCTCCCTGTCCGCGACGAGTGCCTGGCGCACGGACGTTTCGGTCACGTCGTAGACCGTGATCGCGGAGTCCGCGATGAGCTGCTGGGCGACCAGGCACGCGACGGCGATCAG
>JARDZW010000113.1 GCA_029240655.1 Chloroflexota bacterium | reverse complement strand
CAGCATCAACGCCCTGGCCCTGTCCAAGATCACCGGTGGCTGCGGCGAGCGCCGCTACTGCCCGACGAGCTCGGTCACGCGCGAGCAGATGGCCGCCTTTCTGTACCGCGCCCACCTGCAGGGCCGCCTCGACTGAAGAGCGCGGCTACACTCCAGTCGATGATCGACCCCGCCGCCCGCGTCCACGCGTCTGCCGAGCTCGAGGACGGCGTCACTGTCGGGGCCGGCAGCGCGATCTGGCAGCGGGCGCAGGTCCGCACCGGCGCGCGCATCGGCAGGGAGTGCGTGATCGGGCGTGACGCGTTCATCGATCGGGGCGTCGAGATCGGCGACCGTGTGAAGATCCAGAACGCAGCACTCGTGTACAACGGCGTCACCGTCGCCGACGGGGTATTCATCGGCCCCGGCGCGATCCTCACCAACGACCGCTACCCGCGGTCGATCACCGCCGAAGGGGAGCTGGCTCGCGCGGACGACTGGGAGGTCACCCCGATCCGTCTCGAACACGGCAGCTCCATCGGGGCCGGCGCCATCGTCGTCGCCGGCTGCGATGTCGGGCCGTTCGCGATGGTCGGCGCCGGGGCCGTCGTGACGCGCACCGTCCCCGGGCATGCGCTGGTCGCGGGGAGCCCCGCGAAACGGATCGGCTGGGTGTGTGCCTGTGGCGACCGGCTCATGGATTCCGAGGGGCATCCTGCCCCGGCGGAGATCGGGCGCTATACGACCGATCCCGAGCTCACGTGCGCCCGCTGCGGCCGCCACTACGCGTACGAACGCACGGGCGACACGCTCCGCGAGGCGACCCCGTGATACCCGTCGCCCGGCCCGACATCGACGACGCCGAGATCGAGGCCGTCGCTGAGGTCCTGCGCAGCGGGATGCTGGCCGGGGGCCCACGCGTCACGGAGCTCGAAGCACGCTGGGCGGAGTTCATCGGGGTCCGGCACGCGATCGCGGTGAGCAACGGGACCGTCGCGGAGATGTGCATCTTCGCGGGGATGAACCTGGAGCCCGGCGACGAGGTCATCACCGTGGGCCACACGTTCAACGCCACGGTGTCCTCGATCCTGTACGCCGGCGCCACACCGGTGTTCGTGGACATCGACCCCGAGACCTACGACATCGACCCGGACCGAGTGGCCGCGGCCATCACGCCCCGGACGAAGGCCATCTGCCCGGTGCACCTGTTCGGTCTGCCGGCCGATATGGACCCGCTCCTCGAGCTCGCCGACCGCCACGGCCTCGCCATCGTCGAGGACGCGTGCCAGGCTCACGGAGCCGAGTACCGCGGGCGGCGGGTCGGGAGCTTCGGGCACGGCGCGTTCAGCCTGTATGGCACCAAGAACATGACGACGGGCGAAGGCGGTCTCATCACGACGGATGACGACGCCCTGGCCGACTGGATCCGGTTGTACCGGAACCAGGGCATGCGCGAGCGCTACCGCCACGACATCCTCGGCTACAACTTCCGCCTGACCGATATCGCGGCCGCGATCGGCCTGTGCCAGCTCGACAAGCTCGAGCGGAACACGGCGCGCCGCCAGGCCATCGCCAAACGCTACGACGAGGCCTTCGCGGACATCCCGGTCGTAGTGCCCAGCGTGCCCGCCGATCGAACACACGTCTACCACCAGTACACCCTCGATGTCGGGCCGGCCCGCGACGCGATCGTGGCGGACCTCGCCGCGGCCGGTGTCGCGACCGGCATCTACTACCCGATCCCCGTCCACCGCCAGCCATACGTGCTGGCGCTCGGCATCCGCGCCGACCTGCCGGTCACGGACCGGGCCGCGGCTCGGAGCCTCTCGCTGCCGATGTTCCCGGGCCTCGCCGACGACGACCAGGCGACCGTCATCGAGGCGGTTCGCGCCGTCGTCGGCCGGCACGCGGCCACCGCCGGACGATGAGCAGCTGGGAGCCCATCGGCGAGCGGCCGGCACGCGTCGGGCTGATCGGGCTCGGGGCGATGGGTCGCAATCACCTGCGGCTGCTGAGCGCCCGCGAGGATGTCGAGCTCGTGGCGATCTCGGACCCACTCCCCGAGATGCTCGAGTCGGCACGCGAGACGACGAACGCCAAGAGCTACATCGAGCCCCAGGCGATGCTGGCGAACGACGACCTCGATGCCGTCGTCATCGCATCGCCGACCACGACCCACCTCACGCTGGGGCTCGCGGCAGTCGGGCGAGGGGTCGCGGCGCTCATCGAGAAGCCACTGGCCGCGACGCCCTCGGAGGCGGATGGCCTGGTCACGGCATCGAACGTAACCGGCGTGCCGATCCAGGTCGGCCATGTCGAGCGTTTCAACCCGGCCGTCCTGGAGCTGGGCCGCCTCCTGGACCAAGGCTGGCTCTCGACGGTCTACGCGATCACGAGCCGGCGCGCCGGACCCTTCCCGGCGCGCATCCGCGACGTCGGCGTGACCATCGATCTCGCGACCCACGACGTCGACATCCTGTCGTTCGTCGCGGCCGAGCGGCCGACCCGGGTCTCCGCGGAGACCGCCCAGCGTGTTCACCAGGACCACGAGGACCTGCTGTTCGGCTTGCTGTCGTTCCCCTCGGGATCGGTCGGGATGCTCCATGTCGATTGGCTGACGCCGGCCAAGCGTCGGACGCTGACCGTGGTCGGCGAGGAGGGCATGTTCGAACTCGACTACCTCAGCCAGCGGCTGACGTTCACGCGCTCCACCGACACGACGAACCCGCACCTGATCCGCGGATACGCCCCGACGTTCGAGGGCGAATCGGTCGAGCTGCCGCTGGCGAGCGGCGAGCCGCTGGCCGCCGAACTCGACGCGTTCTTCACGGTCGTCCGAGAAGGCGGGCGGCCGGTCGTGAACGTGGAGGACGGGCGCTGGGCCGTGGTCGTCGCAGATGCCCTGCTGCGCGCGGCGCACGAGCGCCGGACGGTCGAACTCGACGAGGTCCTGGCCCGATGACGATCACCGATCGGCCGTCGAATACCGCGGACCTGGCCGGTGGCTCATTCTCGTCCGAACCGAATCCGTGCCTCCACCCGTTCGCCCGGCCGGTGCGACCGTGGCGCGGTGAGCCCGGAACGGCCGGGATCGTGGCGGTGGTCGGGGCGGGCAAGATGGGCCTGCCGCTCGCCGCGCAGTTCGCGTCGCACGGCTGGGACGTCATCGCCGTCGACATCGATCAGGCGGTCGTCGCCGCGATCAACGAGGGTCGCTCGCACGTCGACGAGGAGCCGGGCCTCGCCGAGCTCGTAGCGACGGCTCACGGCGACGGGATGCTGCGCGCGACGACCGACGGCGCGGCGGCCGCGCGCGAGGCCGACGTCATCGTCCTCATCGTGCCGGTGATGCTGGACGCCGACTCGCATCCCGACTACCGCTACATGGATGCCGCGACCGACTCGATCGCCCCGGGCATCCACGCCGGATCGCTCGTCATCTACGAGACCACGCTGCCGGTCGGTGACACGCGCGGCCGCTACGCCCCGCGCCTCGAGGCGGCCAGCGGGCTGCGCGCGGAGGTGGAGGGTGACAACGGCTTCCTGCTGGCGTTCTCACCGGAGCGGCTGTACAGCGGCGCCGCGCTCCGGAACCTCGCCACGTACCCCAAGCTCGTCGGTGGCCTGGGACCGTCTTCGCGGGACCGCGCCGCGGCCTTCTACGACAGCGTGCTCGATGCCGAGATCGTGGCGATGTCCTCGGCGGAGGCGGCCGAGTTCTCGAAACTCGCCGACACGACCTACCGCGATGTGAACATCGCGCTCGCCAACGAATTCGCGAACTACGCCGACCGGATCGGCGTCGACCTGACCGAGGTCATCGCGGCCGCCAACAGCCAGCCGTACAGCCACATCCACCAGCCGGGGATCGGCGTCGGCGGTCACTGCATCCCGGTGTACCCGCACTTCCTGCTCGACCGGGCTCCGGAGCTGTCGCTGGTGGCTCGAGCTCGCGAAGTCAACGACGGGCAAGTGGACGTTGCGATCCAGGCACTGAAGGCTGAGCTGGGCGCGCTCGGTGGGGTCGGGGTGCTCGTGCTGGGCCTCACCTATCGACACGGCGTCAAGGAGCTGGCCTACTCGCGGGCGCTGCCCCTGATCGAGCAGTTGCTCGCCGCCGGCGTGCATGTGATGGCGTACGACCCGCTACTGACCGAAGACGAGGTGCGCGCCGTAGGAGCGGAGCCGTGGACTTGGGGAGCCGGCGCTCCCGGGGTGGGGGCCATCGTCACGCAGACCGGGGATCCGCGCTGGAACGATCTCGATCCCGCCTGGTTTCCCGGGCTGCAGGTCGTCCTCGACGGCCGCAACAGCCTCGGTGCCCTGGAATTTCCTGACCGCGTGAACCGCCGCGGGATCGGCAAGACAGGGTCGTGAAGACGGAGTCAGACGAGACCTGGCTGACCGAGACGCTGTACGACGACGTCCGGATGTCTGTCAAGGTGGATCGGGTGCTGTTCGACAGCCAGACCGAGCATCAGCATCTCGTCGTCGTGGAAAGCGATCGATTCGGGCGGATGTTCACGCTCGACGGCGTCACCCAGCTGACCATGGCCGACGAGTTCGTCTACCACGAGATGCTGGCGCACGTGCCGATCCTTGCCCACGGCGCGGCGCGCAACATCGGGATCGTCGGTGGAGGTGATGGCGGCCTCGTCGAGGAGGTCCTCAAGCACACGACGGTCGAGCGCGTGACGATCGCCGAGCTCGACGCCGGCGTCATCGACTTCGCCCGGACCTACCTCCCGGACCTCAGCCGCGGCGCGTTCGATGACCCGCGTGTCGAGGTCGTGCTTGGTGACGGGGCCGACTTCGTTGCTACGACCGATCAGCGGTTCGACGTCCTCGTGGTCGACTCTACCGACCCGATCGGTCCGGGCGCGGCCCTGTTCACCCCCGAGTTCTACGCGAACTGCAAGCGCGTGCTGCATCCGGGCGGCGTGCTCGTGACCCAGAACGGTGTCCCGTTCTTCCAGCCCGAGGAGCTCGAGACGTCGATGCGCTTCATCGGCGGGCTGTTCGCCGATGCGACCTGCTACCTCGGGGCGGTGCCGACCTACGTCGGCGGGTTCATGGCCTTCGGTTGGGGCACGGATGACGCCGCGCTGCGGACCGTGCCACTCGCCACGATCCGGGAGCGGTTCGGTGCCGCGGGCCTCGACACCCGTTACTACACGCCCGAGCTCCACAACGCGAGCTTCGCCTTGCCGCGGTTCATCGGGGACATCGTGGAAATGGCCCGCGCGTAGGACGTCTGCTCAGCGTCGGCTGAGCCAGTCGTCGAGACGCGTCGGGCCGATGCGGGCGTCCCGCCCCGGGGTCAGGGTGCGATCGTCGAGGTGGGCACCGAAATACGGCACGGAATCGTCCGTGACGACCGGCCGTGGATCGCCGCTCGCGGACAGGACCCTGCGGACCAGTTGGTCCAAGCCGATGGCCTCGGGGCCGGCAACCTCGACGACGCCATTCGTCGGCGATCCCTCGACGACGTCCGCCACGGCGACGGCCAGATCGCTGACCGCGATGGGCTGGAGGTGGGCCGACGGGAGTCGCACGGTGCCGTCGGTCACGGCGGAGTCGGCGATCCCACCGAGGAACTCGAAGAACTGGGTGGCGCGGATGATCGTGTAGGGGACGCCGCCTTCAGCCACGAGCTGTTCCTGCGCGACCTTGGCCCGCATATAGCCGCTGTCTGGCGCGCGATCCGCGCCGACGATCGACAGCACCACGTGGTGCTTGGTCCCGGCCTTGCGCTCGGCCGCCAGCAGCGTGCTGGTCGAGGCCTGGAAGAACTGGAGCACCGCTGCCTCCTCGAACGACGGCGCATTGGACACATCGACGACGACTTGCGCCCCGGCCAGGCCTCCGGCCACGCCAGCACCGGAGACGGTGTCAAAGCCCGTGCTCGGTGCTGCTGCAATCGCTTCGTGCCCTCGCCGCTGCAGCTCGGCCACCACCTGCGAGCCAAGGCGTCCGGTACCACCCACCACCACGATCTTCAAGCCGTTCCCCTCTGCTCCGCTGGGCTCATCGACGGCAGAATGCTATATGTCCCGACGTAGGAAGGCTCCTTTCGCGATTGCGGTCGATATCTGCCCGTTCGGCATCGTGACCGAGCGCTGAAGCGATGGTCAGAATGCAGGTCCTGTGGTCGGTGTAGTCAAGGGAGGGTCGCGAATGGATCAAGTCCCGGGTGGCGCCTTGGTTATCGGGCCGGGCGAGGGGCGTTCGATCGACCTCGGCAAATTCAGGATGTCGGTGAAGGCGACCGCCGATGACACGAGCTCGGCGTTCGCGCTGCTGGAGGCCGCCGAGCCGGCGGGATTCGGCCCGCCGATGCACATCCACCACGACGCCGCGGAGGCCTTCTATGTGCTCGCGGGCGAGTACCTGATGTACCTCGAGGACCGGGAATTCATCTGCCCGGCCGGCTCATTCATCTACATCCCGGCCGGGCTCCGCCACGGCTTTCGCGTTGGCGGCCTGCCAAGCCGGAAGCTCAACCTGTACAGCCCGGCAGCGATGGTGGGCTACTTCGATGAACTCAGCGCGGCGATCACGGCCGCGGAGCGCGAGGCTGACCTGGACGCGATTGCGGGCCGCCACGGCATGGAGGTCGTTGGCCCCGTGCCAGAGGGATACCTGTAGCCCCGAGGCCATGCCGATGCCGACGCCAGGGCCGCCGTCGCCCGAGTTCTTTCGAGAGCGCGAACGGCAACGTCTGCGGACCTTGGTTGAAGGCGATCTCGACCTGGCCCGCTCACTCCACGCTGATGATTATCAGCTGATCACGCCGGGCGGCGCGACGATCTCGAGGGAGGCGTATCTGGACGGCATCGCGACGGGCGATCTCGACTATTTGGTATTCGAACCAGTCTCCGAGATCGCCGTACGCGTCTTTGACCGGGCGGCGGCCGTTCGATACCAGGTGAGGATCGAGATCCTCGTGTCCGGACAGCTCGATTCGGGCCTCTTCTGGCACACCGACATGTACGAGCAGCGAGATGGACGCTGGCAGGCCGTCTGGTCCCAGGCAACCCGGATCCGAGCTGAGCCGAGCGCTTAGCTGCTGGCGCCGGCGTGCCGTAGATTCTGACGGTGCACGACGACGGCTATTTCGATGAGCCCGTTGCCGCTACGTACGACGAGAGCTCCGACAAGATGTTCGACCCGGCCGTTGTCGAACCTGTCGTCGACTTCCTTGTCGAGCTCGCCGGCACTGGACATGCGCTCGAGCTTGGGATCGGCACGGGCCGGGTCGCGCTCCCGCTCGCGCGGCGCGGTGTGCCAGTGCACGGGATCGACCTGTCGGAAGCGATGGTCGCGCGACTGCGCGCAAAGCCCGGCGGCGACCAGGTCGGCGTCACCATCGGCGACTTCGCGACGACGAGGGTCGATGGGTCGTTCTCGGTGGCGTACCTCGTCTTCAACACGATCATGAACCTGACGACGCAGGCGGCCCAGGTGGCGTGCTTCCGCAACGTCGCGGCGCATCTCGAACCAGGCGGCACCTTTGTCATCGAGGTCGGGGTCCCCGACCTCCAGCGGCTCCCGCCGGGTGACAGGTACGTCGTCTTCGACTTCAGCGAAACGCACTGGGGGATCGACGAGTACGACGTCGCGCGGCAGGGCCTGACCTCCCATCACTTCCGGCTCGTCGAGGGGAAGGTCGAGCGCTCCTCGGGTCCCTTCCGCTACGTGTGGCCCGCGGAGCTCGATCTGATGGCAGAGCTTGCCGGAATGCGGCTCCGCGAGCGCTGGGACGGGTGGAAGCGCGAGCCGTTCACGAGCGACAGCCGCGCGCACGTCTCCGTGTGGCAGAAGCCGACGGCCTAGGGACGCTCCATGCTCGGCGACCCCCTACTCGATGGGACCGTGACGAGTGGCATGGCCACGTCGTACGATCGTTACCAGGGAGGCACCATGACCAAGAGAACCGACGACGACGGCCCGACCACCGCCGAAACGTTGCAGGAATGGCGAAGCGCCGAGCGTGCCGCCGCCGTCGCAAGGCGAGGCCGTGTCGCTGCAGAGGCTTCAGCGGCAGCCGCGGCCGACGCCGCCGAGGCGGCCTTGGCCACCGCCGAAGCGGCGAAGGGCGCCCTGGAAGCGATGGTGCTCGCCGAGAGATCCGCTTCCAAGACTGCCGATGCCGCGAGACTTGCGGCGATGTCGGCGCGCGCCGATGTGGCCGATGCCGAGTCCGAGTCCGCGATGGCCGACGTCGACGAGACGGAGAGCCACGACCGCTACAACGAGGCGAGCAGTCGCGCCGCGCAACGCACCACCAAGTCCTGAAAGCGCTACCCGGCAGGGCGTGGTGGCGCGTCCGGGCTCCGTCAGCTCCGGCGAACCGTCGCCCCGCGATGCACGGCCGAGGTGGTCGGCGTGTCCGGACCGGTGATCTCGACGACTTCCGGGTCAGGCCCACCGCCTGGATCGCCGTCGGACGCATCCGGTCCCCGAGCTGCAGACCATGACCACTGGACCGAGTCTTCCTCCTGAACGCCGTGGGGCCATCCCGCGCCCCGATACGGCACGAACCCCGCCCCGAAGGTGTCGAGTCCGCGGGCCGTGGTCGGACTCACGACGTACACGACCAGCGCGGCGCCGAGGATGACGAAAACGACTGCGGCGAAGATGTCCACGGTTCCTGTGCCTCGGTCGACTGTGCGCCTCTCGTCCGGGACCGTCAACCGCTTCGACCCGTCGTAGGGCGGATCGAGGCGATCGGAGGCAGACTCTGTCTACGCCGGCCCATCCGGAGCAACACAAGGAGTCAGCCGTGAACCTCTTCGGCCGCCGAGATCCTGAGCCCGCCACCGCCCCACCCACCGACGAGCAGGCCCTCGCGCGCTACCGCTACATGTTGGCGACCGCGCCGCC
>JARDZW010000112.1 GCA_029240655.1 Chloroflexota bacterium | reverse complement strand
GACGGGGTCGACATCCGGTCCGTACGACGCGCCGCCCGAGGACACCGGCGAAGCGATGGACCTGCCGGCGGCGGGACTGACCATCACGCTCGGCTTCGGCCGGTCGCTATTCGTGGGAACGGCCGATGAGCCGGCCGACCGGTTCGGCCTGGCGGATCGTCTTCCGGCGGCGCTCATCGAGCTCCCGCAGTTCCCCCGCGACGACATCGATCCTGCTCGTTCGGACGGGGACATCGTCGTGCAGGCCTGTGCCGACGACCCGCAGGTCGCGGTCCATGCCATCCGGAACCTGACCCGATCGGCGTTCGGCACGGCGCGGGTCCGCTGGTCGCAGCTCGGGTACGGTCGGACGTCATCGACCTCCCAGGCGCAACTGACCCCGCGCAACCTGTTCGGGTTCAAGGATGGGACCGCGAACATCAAGGCCGAGGAGACGGCGGAGCTCGACCGACACGTCTGGGTGCAAGCCGCCGACGATACGGCCGCCAGCTGGATGGCGGGTGGCACGTACATGGTCGCCCGACGCATCCGGATGATCGTGGAGACCTGGGACCGCTCGTCGCTACGCGAGCAGGAGGGCATCATCGGCCGCACCAAGGCCGAAGGGGCCCCGTTGTCCGGTGGCAGCGAGACCACGGACCCCGACTTCGACGCACCGGGGCGGGCTGGCGAGCCGCTCATCACGGAGACGGCGCACGTCCGCCTCGCGCATCCGACTTCGAACGGCGGAGCGCGCATGCTGCGCCGTGGCTACACGTTCACCGACGGGGACGATGGACTGGGTCGCCTCGATGCCGGGCTGTTCTTCGTGGCTTTCGTTCGGGACGCGCGGACCCAGTTCGTGCCGATGCAGACGGCCCTCGCCCGATCGGACGCCCTCAGCGAGTACCTCGTCCACAAGGGTTCGGGCGTGTACGCCGTCCCGCCCGGCGTGCCGTCGATCGGAGACGACGGCAGCCTTGTCGGCGACGCCATCATCGGCGGCGGTCTCTTCACGTAGACCGGATGGTGCGGCTGCTGCGGGTCGCGGGTCACGAGCCGGCCTGGTAGTGCGAGTCCAAGGGTTCGCGAACTCCGTGCTCGAACCTCTCATAGCGCGCAAGGATCCGTGGCACGGATCAGCGTCATCAGGGTGTTGCGGCGCTCCAATCTGAGCGTGATCCCGCTTGTGATGCATGCATTTCGGGACCGGCGAAACGCGACCAGACATCGGGCTCCGGCGATGCCACGGCACTAGGCTAGGAGTCGTGGCAGATCGCGACGACGTGACAGCACCATCACTCTGGCGGCACGCCGATTTCCTGAAACTGTGGACGGGTCAGACCATCTCCGAGCTGGGATCCGTCGTGACGCGCACGGCGATCCCGCTCGTGGCATTGCTCGTCCTCGGCGCGGGCCCCACGGAGATGGCGCTTCTGGTGATCGCGGGCAGCCTGGCGATCCTGCTTGTCGGGTTGTTCGCGGGAGCCTGGGTCGACCGGCTCCGGCGCAGGCCACTCCTGATCGGCACGGACGCGATGCGGTCGCTCTTGCTGCTCTCCATCCCGATTGCGTACGCCGCGGGTGTTCTACGGATGGAGCAGCTGTATCTCGTGACATTCCTCGAAGGCTGCCTTGGCGCGCTATTCCACGCGGCCTATCCCGCCTACGTCCCCTCGTTGATCGGCGTCGATCGGGTCGTCGATGGCAACAGCAAGCTCGCGACGAGCTCCTCACTCGCCGAGATCGGCGGCCCGGGCCTCGCGGGAGCGTTGGTCCAAGTGGTGAGCGCTCCCATCGCGATCCTCGTCGACGCCGTTTCGTTCGCCGTGTCGGCGGTGTCGCTGCTCCTCATCCGGACGCCCGAGCCAGCGAGGCTGGCGAGGACGACGACGACCGCGATCCGACAGGACATCGTCGAGGGCCTCCGACTGGTCCGCCACCATCGGGTGCTCTTTCCGATCGCGATGCGCTCCGTGGTGGCTCATGTCGCCGGATCGTTCTACGGAGTCCTCTACACGATCTACCTCATCGACGACCTGCACCTGTCACCGTTCTTGCTCGGCGTCGTCGTCTCGGCGGGCGGCATCGGGTCCCTCGTCGGCTCGCTCTTCGCCTCGCGGGTGATTCGCAGTTTGGGAATCGGCCCTGCACTGATCTGGACTGCCGTCGGCGCATCGGTCCTGGGCGTCCTGACGCCCCTTGCCCAAGGACCGGTCCTTCTCGCGGTGCTGATGGTGTTCATCCCGCAACTGTTCGGCGATGGCCTGCAGACGATCGAGGGCGTTGCCGAGCTTTCACTGATCCAAGGCCTCAGCCCGGATCGTGTCCTTGGCCGCGTCAATGCCACGCTCCAGGTGCTCTCTCACGGGATCGCCTACCCGATCGGTGCGCTCGGGGCGGCAGCTGTCGCGGGCGAGATCGGCGTCCGCGGCGGGATCGCCCTCGGCTGGGCCGGGATGGCCGTTTCGATCCTGTTCCTGGTGTTCTCGCCGTTGCCCGGCATCCGCACGATCTCGGATGAGCACGCCCTCGACGATTGACCGAGCCCCGGCCTCGACAATGGGGCACACGCAGGTCGGCCTGCCCGCCCGAGTCAGTCGGTGGTGCCAGTCCCGAACTGTCGGTCGCCGGCGTCGCCGAGCCCGGGCATGATGTAGCCCTTCTCGTTGAGCCCGCGATCGAGCGCGGCGCAATGGATCTCGACGTCAGGGTGCGCGGCCTGGACCGCGGCGACTCCCTCGGGCGCGGCGATCAGGTTGATGAGCTTGATGCGGACCGGCTGGACGGCGCCCCAGCGCTTGAGGACGTCGATCGCGGCGGTCGCGGAGCCGCCGGTCGCGAGCATCGGGTCGAGGATCAGGCACAGATCGACGGACGCCGAGTCGGGCAGCTTGTTGTAGTACTCGACCGGGCGGAGCGTGCGCTCGTCGCGGAACAGGCCCAGATGCCAGACCTGCGCCGTCGGCATGAGCTCGAGCATGGCGTCGACCATGCCCAGACCCGCGCGGAGGATCGGGACGAGCCCGATGCGCTCGCCGAGCTCGCTCGCTTCCATCTCCTCCATCGGGGTCCGGATCTGGAGCGGACGCGTCTTGGCGTCCTCGAGGGCCTCGTAGCCGAGCAGCCAGCTGAGCTCGCGGACGACCTCGCGGAACTTCTTGGGTTCGGTGTCCTCGTCGCGCAGCACGGCGAGCTTGTGGAGGACGGCCGGGTGCTGCGATACGTGCAGGGTGGTCAGGTCGGTCACCGGGGCATCGTAGCGCCCCGGTGTTACGTCAGGCAGCGCGAGCCGGGATCGCACGAGTCGAGGCCCACGCACGAAACGGCCGACCCGCGAGGGGTCGGCCGTCACGCATCTGCGAAGAACCCGGGGGTCAGTTCCCGCCCGCGGTAACCTCCACCGTGCCCTTGACGAAGGACTCGCCCTTCGTGTCCACGTCGGCGAGTGCTGCGAGCGCCGCCTCGGCCAGGTCGGTCCGATAGGCGTCAGCCGGCGGCGCCTCCTTGATGATTCCCGCACCGATCGAGACGTCGACGGTCTGCTGCCACTGCGCAGCATCCATGATCCCGATCCCGTTGGGCGCTGGCCACACCAGCGGGTTGATCTCGTTCATCATCCAGGCCTGGTGACCGGCGCCCAGGGTCGAACCCTGGTCGACGGTGTACTGGATGCAGTCGGCGGGCTGATCCCGGCAATAGACCCAGCCCTGGAACGACGCCTTGAGGAAGTTCGTGGCGATGTCCTCGTTGCCGGCTTCGGAGAGCCACGAGGCTCGCGCGAAGATGGCGTCCTGGAGCATCGCCGTGCCCTCGTCGTTGTAGTTGATGACATTGAGATCGGTCGGCTGGTAGAGCTGGCCGGTCTCCGGGTTCGCGGCCTCGAGGACCTGGGCGTACTCGTTGTAGATCATCGCCTCGGCGACGTCGATCTGCTTCGAGAGCAGCAGGGTCATGTCGAACGGCTGGATGACCTTCTCGTAGTCGGTGCCGGCCTCCAGGCCCGCCTTCTTCGCGGCCGCCGTGACCTCGAACTCGTTGCCGAAGTCCCAGACCCCCACCTTCTTTCCGGCGAAGTCTGCGGGCTTGGTGATGTTCGACTCCTTCCAGGACACCGAGAGCGTTCCCGAGCGCTGGAAGATCTGGGCGATGTTCACGAGGTCGGACGCGGGATTGCCGATGCGCGCCTCGAGCACCTTCGGTACCCAACTGATCGTGAACTCGGGCCCGTCGGCCGCCGAGCCTGCCGCCTGCGGGATGACGTCGGGCCCGCCCGGGACGATCGTGAGATCGATGCCCGCGGCGTCGTAGTAGCCCTGCTCCACGGCGGCGAAGTAGCCCGCGAACTGCGCCTGCGGAGCCCACTGCAGTTGCAGCCTGACGGCCGCGGCCTCCGCGGGCTGCGATGCCGGCGGCGCGCTCCCGGCCGGCGTGCTGGGCGCCGTCGACGCGGTCGTCGGTGCCGCGCTCGTCCCGCCGCCCGTCGTGCAGGCGGTGATCAGGATGCCGGCGGTCGCCGCCAACGCGAGGAACCTGGTCCTGTGCATGTCGCTACTCCTCCTCCATTTTCGATGCCGCTCTCGGCGGACGCTTCTCGGCTCGTCCTGGGCCTCCCCCGAAGACGGCTGCCTCATGGTTCCCCGGCCCGCTGCGATGCATGCCAGGGTATGACGATGCGCTCCACGGCCGCGATCGCAAGATAGGACACGATCCCCGAGACCGCACCCACGACGATCGCGGCCCAGGTCACGTCGAACCGTAATGCGCTGGCGCTCTGGACGATCACCCGTCCCAGGACGTCGCTGGAACCGCCGAAGTACTCCCCGACGATGGCACCGATCAGGGCCAGTGTCGAGCCCACCTTGAGGGCGGTGAAGAAATACGGGAGCGCGTTCGGGACCCGTACCTGCCACAGGATGGACCAATCCGACGCAGCATAAGAGCGCATGAGCTCCAGCGCGGCGGGCTCGACCGAGGTCAGGCCGCGAGTCACGTTCACGACGACCGGGAAGAACACCAGGACCGCGACGATCATCATCTTGGACAGCGGGTTGAGGACGCCGAACCAATTGTTCATCAGCGGCGCGAACGCGATGATCGGAACGGCACTGGCGCCGATGGCGAGCGGCAACAGGAGCTCACGGGCCGTGACGAACCGCGCCGTCAGCCCCGCGACGACGACGCCAGCGAACGTGCCGATCGCCAGGCCGCCGAGCGCCTCGAACAGCGTGGCGGCTGCCGCCTTACCGATCGGCCATCGACCCGCGCCCCACGAATCGGACAGCGCACCGGCGATCTCCGACGGCGCCGGCAACGGCAGCCCGCGCAGGTCGATGTTCTGGACCACCAGCTCCCACAGCGCGATGGTCCCGACGAAGACCAGCACGGCCGGCAGGTACCAGCGGATCCGGCGCAGCCAGCGCGACATTGCGATCGATCCGGAGGCGGCGGGGCGTGCGGCCGCGGCGCTCATCCGATCCCGCCCTCCGCCGCGGTCCGATCGATGGATGCGCCGGATCCGTCCTCCATCCGCTCGGCTAGCTCGTCGCCCATCCCGCCGCGCCGAAGCGCCTCGCGGACCGCCGTCACGAGCTGGAAGTAGCGTGGCTCTTCACGCGTCGCCACCCCACGCGGACGGTCCAGGTCGATGTCGATCACGTCGGTGATCCGGCCGGGGCGCGCGCTCATGACGACCACGCGTGACGACAGGAACACGGCCTCGGGGATCGAATGGGTCACGAACACGATCGTCGTGCCCGTCGCCTCCCAGATCCGAAGCACTTCCTGGTTCATCCGCTCGCGCGTCATCTCGTCGAGCGCCCCGAACGGCTCGTCCATGAGCAGGATCGCGGGCTCGAATGACAGGGCGCGGGCGATCGCCACCCGCTGCTGCATCCCTCCTGACAACTGGTACGGATGGTGCTTGAGGAACTCGCCCAGCTCGACGAGGTCGAGCATCTCTTTCGCCCGTGCCGTCCGCCGTGGGCCGTCGTAGCCCATCAGCTCGAGGGGCAGCTTCACGTTGTCCTCGACGGACCGCCAGTCGAACAGGACCGGCGCCTGGAAGACCATCCCGTAGTCGCGGTCGCGGCGCGCCTGCGCCGCGGGCTTCCCATTGACCTCGACGGAGCCGGCCGACGGCGCGACGAGATCGCCGATGACGCGCAGCAACGTCGACTTGCCGCAACCCGACGGCCCGATCAGCGAAACGAACTCGCCACGGCTGATGGACAGGTCGATCCCGGACAGCGCGGTCGTCACGACGACGCCGTCGCGAGCGAACGTCTTATCCACGCCGGCGATGCGCACGACCGTATCTGGCGTGGTGGGCGAGGCGCGTCCCGCGGATTGCCTCATGGAGATACCTCGACCCCGGCGATCACAGTTCAGGCACGGCCGCGCGACCGCGCAGGGTCAACGACTCGAGCAAACGGATGATCGCGAAGAACGAGATCCCGAGCAACGAAGAGACCAGGATCGCCCCCCACAGCTTCTCCGGGCTGGTGATGTACGACTGGTTGAAGTTGATGATGGCCCGCCCGAGGCCATCCGGGATACCCCCCGGACCCTCGCCGATGATCGCGCCGACGATCGAGGCTGTCGCCGCGATCTTCAAGGCGGTGAATAGGTACGGCAACGATGCGGGCAGCCGCACCTTCCGGTAGACGTCCCAGGCCGACGAGGCGTACGACCGCATGAGCTCCAGGGCGCGCGGGTCGGGCGAGCGAAGTCCCCGGATCATCGCGATCGTCACCGGAAAGAACGTCAGGTAGGTGGCGATGATCACCACCGAGGCGACGCTCGGGCCGAAGGCATACACGATCATCGGCGCCAGCGCCACGATCGGGATCGTCTGGCTGGCGACGACGTACGGCACGAACGCACGCTCCGCGAGCCGCGAGTGCACGAACAAGGTGGCGAGGACCAGCCCGAGCAGCGCACCAACGACGAAACCGATGGCCGCTTCACGCCAGGTATAGAACGCGGCCCCGGCGAGGAAGGTGCCCAGGCTCTCGTCCGACCCGCGTTGTACGGGCTGGCCGAGCACGCCCAGGATGTTGAACCAGTGCGGCAGGTTGAGGTCGTTTGCAAAAGCCCAGCGGAACGGCGGGTCGTGGAAGACGTCGATCCCGAGCCCGAGGGCGTTCGGGAACCGCCAGGGGACACCGCCGAGGAACTTGACCCCTTCCCAGGCGACGAGCACGACCAGCGCGAACGACCCGAACAGGACGGCCTGCCGGCGCATCGAGTGCCCACGGGGAGGCGCCGCCGCGACGGTCACCGCCGCGCGCCCGTGCAGGACAGCCGCGGCAGGCCGACCCGCCCGGCGATCATCCGACGATCGACCCCGCGGTCGTCCCCACGCCTAGTCCGTGACCGCCTGGTCCGCGATGTCGAGGGCGGCGTCGATGATCTCGAAGCCCGTCGCGAGCTCGTCCTCGTTGATGCACAGCGGCGGGTTCGTATGGATGGAGTTGTTGGCCAGCATCGTGTACAGCCCGTGGTCGCGGAAGTACTTGCCGATCGCCTTCATCTCATCTGACGTGCCGTTGAAGGGCGTCAGCGGCGTCCACGGATCGCGGCTCCGGACGAGGTCCAGGATGCCGAACAGCCCGAGGCTCCGGTGGGCCCCGACGGAAGGGTGCTTCGCGGCGAGGCGCTCGTGGTGCTCGCGCATCCGCGCCCCGAGCCGCGCGGCGTTGTCGAGCAGTCCGTCCTCCTCGTACACGCGGATCGTGGCGAGCGCCGCGGCCAGCGAGACCGGATGCGACGAGTACGTCAGCCCGCCGTAGAACATCCTGTCGTTGAACGCCTCGGCGACGTGATGGCGCATGGCGACGCCACCGAGCGGGAGATACGACGACGTGAGCCCCTTGGCCATCGTCATCAGGTCCGGGACAACGTCCCAGTGATCCACCGCGAACCAGCGCCCGGTCCGCCCGAAGCCGGCCATGACCTCGTCGCAGACCATCAGGATGTCGTTGCGGTCGCAGATCTCGCGCACGCCCTGGAGGTAGCCGTCGGGCGGGATGAGGATGCCATTCGTCCCCACGATGGTCTCGAGGAATACCGCGGCGATGGTGTGCGCTCCCTCGTAGCGGATGACGTCCTCGAGGCCCTGCAGCGATTCCGCCACGGGACGCGGTTCCGCCTCTCCCCAGTGATGCGTGTCCGGGTAGCGCACGACGCCGACCAGGCCCGGCTCGTTCGCGAGGCGACGCGGGTCGCCCGTCAGCGTCATCGCCCCCATCGTGGCGCCGTGGTACGAGCGGTAGCGGGCGAGGAGCTTGTGTCGGCCCGTGTAGTGCCGCGCGAGCTTGATCGCGTTCTCGATCGCCTCGGCGCCGCCGAGCGTGAAGAAGACCTTGTCGATGTCGCCCGGCAGGATGTCGGCGAGCTTTGCCCCGAGTCGTGCCCGGATCTCGGTCGCGAACGCGGGCTGGACGTACTGCAACTTCGTGGCCTGCTCGGTGATGGCATCGATCACGCGCCGGTCACCGTGGCCGATGTTCACGGACATCAGCTGGCTGTTGAAGTCGAGGATCTTCCGGCCCTCGGGGGTGTACAGCCACACGCCCTCGGCGCGATCGATCGCGATCGGGTCGATGGCGCCCTGCACCGACCACGAGAAGAACGTGTGCTCGCGATTGAGGGCGACGATCTCGTCGGTCGTCAATGCCCCGCCGGCCGTCCCGATCCCCATGCGACCTCCTCCTCGCGCGACGCCCACCGTTGGTCCTCGGCTCACGCGACACGCCGTCCGGGCGCTGGCGCCGATTAGAGCACATCTGAAGGTCCGAGCGAGCGCGTCGGCCCTCGTCAGCCCGGCGCGAGCACCGTCAATGCGCCTGGCAGGACGGACGCCTCAAGCCAGCCGGGCGGATGCGGGTCGCCGTCGGTCTCGATCGGCTGTGCGGGCTCGGCCACGATCCGGACGTCACGGACGCCGCGGCGGATGACGGTGCCGTCCTGGTCGCCGACATGCCAGAGCAGCGC
>JARDZW010000111.1 GCA_029240655.1 Chloroflexota bacterium | reverse complement strand
GGACCACCGGGTGGGCGGGGTCGGCGGCAAGGATCGCGGCGGTCAGCGACGCCGTGGTGGTCTTGCCCTTCGTACCGGTCACCCCGATCGTGGGGGCCACGCACAGGCGCAGGAAGAGGTCGGGCTCGGACACGAGGGCCGGCGCGCTCGCATCCCCACCGGCGCGCGTCGTGACGAGCGCCGTCAGGGCGTCGCGCAGGCGCGGCTCCGTCGTCGGGTAGTCCGGATTGATCGACGGCGACGTCGTGACGAGCGCGGCATCCGCCCAGGCACTGGCCGGCTCCACCTCCGGTCCGAGTGCCAGGATCACGTCCCGGCCCTCGAGTGCCGCGATCGCATCGGCGAGCTCGGAGGCCGGTCGCCCGTCGTATACGGTGACGCGCGCCCCGGCGTCGGTCAGAAAGCGAGCCAGGGCGATCCCGCTGCGGGCCAGGCCCAGCACCGTCACGGGAACCGCCCGCAACAGGCCATCCCGGATGGCCGCCATCGTGAGGGCGTCCGGTTCGATCGTGCGCGGAGTCATCACGCCGCCCGTCACGTCAGCCGATCCGGCTGGAGCGTCGCGAGGAACAGCGTCACGCCCAGGAGGGCCGCGAGGATCCCGACGATCCAGAAGCGGATGGTGATCTTCTCTTCGTCCCAGCCACCAAGCTCGAAGTGGTGGTGGATGGGGCTCATCCGGAACAGCCGCTTCCCGCCGCTGATCCGGAAATAGGCGACCTGCAGCATCACCGACGCCGTCTCGACGACGAAGATGATCCCGATCAGCGGCAGGACGAGGATCTGGCCCGTGATGAGCGCGGTCACGGCCAGTGTCGCCCCGAGCGAGAGCGCCCCCGAGTCCCCGATGAAGACCTGCGCGGGATGGACGTTGAACCAGAGGAACCCGAGCAGCGCACCGATGATCAGGGCGCACAGGAGCGCCAGGTCCGACTGGGTCGGGTCGTTGAGCAACGCGATGAGCATGTACGCCACGAAGGCGATGGCTACCGTGCCGCCGGACAGACCGTCGAGGCCGTCGGTGAGGTTCACGCCATTCGACGCGGCGATGATCGCGAAGGCCCCGAACAGGACGTACAGCCAGGGTTCGATCAGGAGCGGGCCGTAGAACGGCACCGCGATCGCCGTGATGTCATAGGTCTCGCGGATCTGGTAGGCCGCCACGAATGCAACGACCGTCAGCCAGATCAACTTCTGGCGGGCCTTGATCCCCTCCCCCGTTCGCGCGTTCAGATAGTCATCGAAGGCGCCAAGCAGGCCGACTCCAGCGAGCGCCGCCAGCGGCGCGAAGGTGTCCGGGCCGGGCTCGCGAAGGAAGAGGAAGATCCCGAGGACCACGAGGACGATCAGCAGGCCGCCCATCGTTGGGGTGCCTTCCTTGACGTAGTGCGTCTCCGGACCGTCCTGGCGGATCCGCTTGCCGAACCCGAGGGCCTGCAGGAGGCGGATGTACGGCGGCATCAGGATGACGATGAGCGCAAAGGCCAGCAACAGCCCCTGGATGAGCTCCACGGTCATCGCGGGAGCTCCCCGAGCTCGAGGCGGAGGGCGTCGACGACGCGGTCCAGCCCGATGCCCCGCGATGCCTTGACGAGGATCGTGTCGCCGTCGCGCAGGCGTGGACGCAGCACGTCCAGGGCCCCCTCGACGTCCTCGACGTGATGGATCCTCGCGGCATCCAGACCGGCGGCGCGCGCACCTTCCACGATCCCGGACGCCTCCGGGCCGACGACCACGAGCAGCTCGACCGTCCCGCCCGCGGCCTCGCCGACGGACTGATGCCCCGCGCCGTGTCCGTCACCGAGCTCGAGCATCGTGCCGAGCACGGCGACCCGCCGACCGGGCATGCCGGAGAGCAGGTCCAGGGCGGCGAGTACGGAACCCGGCGACGCGTTGTAGCTGTCGTCGACGATCGTCGCGCCGCGCAGCCGCACGAGCTCGGCGCGATGTGGCGCGCCCCAGCCGCCCCCGAGAGCCGCCACGATCGTGTCCAGGTCGACGCCGGCCGCGATGCCGACCGCCGCACCGGCCAGCGCGTTGTGGACCGACAGTCGTCCCAGCACCGGGATGGCTACCGGACGCTCCCCGGCTGGCGTCCGCAATCGGAAGCGCATCCCGTCGACACCAATGCTGGTCACGGCGTCGGCGCGAACCTGGGCGGTCTCGGCAAAGCCGTAGCGCAGCGCCCGCGCGACGGACCGGCCCTCCATGCGCGCGACGATGGGATCGTCTTCGTTGAGGATCGCCGTGCCATCCGCCGGAAGTGCCTCGAGCAGCTCGCCCTTGGCCTGTTCGACCGCTTCGAGGGACCCGATCCGCGACAGATGGACCGCCTGGACGGCCGTCACGACTCCGATCTGCGGCATGGCCATCGCGGCCAGCTCGGCGATCTCGCCGCCGACGTACATCCCCATCTCGAGGACGGCCGCCTCGTGCTCCGGACCGAGCCGCAGGAGCGTCAGCGGGAGCCCGATCTCATTGTTCATGTTGCCTTGGGTCCGCAGGGTCCTCCGGGCCGCTCCCAGGACCTTGGCGGCCGCCTCCTTGGTGGACGTCTTGGCGATGCTGCCGGTGACCCCGACGACGATTGGCGTGAACCTGCGACGCCAGCCGGCGGCAACGGCCCCGAGGGCGGCTTGCCCATCGGCCACACGCACGACCGTGATATCGCCGAGGGCAGCGGCATCCTCGACGGGTCGGGTCACGAGCACGGCGGTGGCGCCTCGCGCGATCGCCTCGGGGAGGTGGTCATGACCGTCGGTGCGCTCGCCGGGGAGCGCGACGAACAGGTTGCCCGGCTCGACCAGGCGCGAATCCACCGCGCCACCACGGATCGGTCGGGAAGAGCGGGCCAGCAGTCGGCCGCCGGTGTGGCGGAGGAGGTCGTCGGCCGAGAGGGCGGGCTCCGCAGCGTCGGACGGCACCGGGGTCGACGAGTCGACGTCGGTCACGCGCGGCAGTGTCGCATAGCCGCCACTCACCGGTCGGCGGCGCTGGGGGTGGTGGTCGACGGCCGATTCGTCAGGAGATCGGGCGTGGTGATCGCGTCGGTGGCGATACGGCGGAACAGCTCGAACGACATCACGGGCATCTCCAACTGGCCGACCCGAGCCACCGACGGGGTGCCCTCTTCGATGCGGACGGCAACGACGAGGTCCGGCGTGTCGCTCTTGCGCGCGATGTATCCGACGAACGAGTAGTTGAAGAGGTTGTGCTTCCACGCGCCCCGACCCTTGTTGGCCTTGGCATCCCAGATCTGCGCCGTGCCCGTCTTGCCCCCGACGTGGTAGCCCGGGACGATGGTCCGGTCGCGATAGAACGGGACTTCCTTCACCACGTGGTCCATCAACTTGCGAACCTTCTTGGCAACGGCGGGCTTCACCACCTGATTGCCGGGGGTGACGGCGACATCGTGCGAACCGATGCCCTGGACCACGTGCGGCTTGATCGTCGTCCCGCCGTTGATGATCGCGGCGAACGCGGACGCGAGCTGGATCGGCGTGACCGCCACGCCTTGGCCGAACGCGGCATTCGCGAGGTCGATCTCGGCCCATGGCACGTTCGCCGGGTCGCGCAGGAGCCCGCCGACCTCGCCTGCGACATCGATCCCCGTTCGCGCGCCGTACCCAAGCTTGCGCCAGGTGTCGAACACCATCGCGGAGGATCCCGCCGTCGAGTCGGTCAGTCCGAGGGCCACCTTCGCGGCCACGACGTTGCGTGAGTAGGCGATGCCATCCTCGAATGTCACCCAACCCATGCCCTTGCGGTCGGCGTTGTCGATCTTGGCCTCGCCACCGTCGAGTCGGAGCGTGCCCACGTCCTTGATGCGGGTCGTGCGCGTCACGGTGCCCGCCTCGAGCGCGGTGGTGGCGGTCATCATCTTGAACACCGAACCCGGTTCGTAAACGTTCGAGACGACCGGGTCGACGAAGCGGCCCGGCTCCGCGGCGGCGATGGCTCGATAGTCGTTGGCGTCGTACGACGGATAGGTCGCCATGGCGTAGACCTCGCCGGTGTACGGGTCCAGGACCACGGCGGATGCGCTCTTGGCGTCGTCGGCGATCCACGCCGCCAGCAACTCCTGTTCGAGGGCGAGCTGCAGACCCGCGTCGATCGTCAGCCGCAGATCCTCGCCGAGGACCCCGGGGGCCTGGACGACGGACGTCTCCGACTTGGGCCGGCCGCTCGCGTCCCGCTCCGCGAGCAGGACCCGCGGCTCGCCGGCGAGGGCCTCCTGGTAGAACTGCTCCACCCCGTACTGCCCGGCGTTCTCGCGGTTCACGAAGCCGAGCATGTGCGCGGCGAGGGTCGATCCGGGGCCGCCGCCTTCCTGCGGGTACACGCGCTCCGGCTCGGGCTCCAGGGAGATGCCGACCACCTGTTTGGCGTTCGCCGACTGCCGGATGCGCTCGGAGCGCTCCGGGGTGATCCCGCGGGCGAGGATGACGTAGGGCTTGCCGCTGGCGAGCCTGGCGCGCAGAGCGACCGCTCCAGCCTCGTCGAGCTCCAGGAGGCGAACCAGGGTGTCCGCCGTCCGCTCCTGCTGGACCGGGGTCAGCTGGTCGGCGGCCGCGGCGATGCGGTCGCGGGCCACCGATGTCGCCAGCAGCACGGTCCCGGTCCGGTCGTAGATGTCGCCGCGGCGTCCGCCGATCTCGATGCGAACGGAGGTCTGCTCGGACGCGCGGGCCGTGAGCTCGTCACCGCGCAGGACCTGCCAGTAGACGGTCCTGGTCACCAGGGCCAGCGAGCCCACGCCGAACACGATCAGCAGGAACAGGAGTCGGCGGCGGGAATCGGTCCGTCCCAGCATCGTCGGTTTTCGGTCGATCAGCGAGCCGGGAGGATGATGGGCTGGCCGAGCTGGCCGAGGCCTGCATCCAGGGCGAGTTTGCGGACGGCGGGCTCACGGCCGAGCCGGCTCAGATCGGAGGCGAGGTCCTGACGGCGGGCCTCCAGCCGCTCCTGGTCGACTTGCAGACGGCCGATGTCGTAGCTCGTTGCCGACACGCGGACTTCCTGTGCCAGCGAGAAGAATGCGAGCATGAATGCGACCGCGATGCCGCCCAGGACGATCGCCGGCCGGCTCGAGCTGCGGTGCGCTCGGACCGTCGTCCGAGCCCGACGGCGCGGCAGTGCCGGTGCGTCGGCGGTCTGCGGTCGGCGCGGCAGCGCGATCGTGCGTGGGCGGGCGCCCTCGTAAACGGCCATGTCTCAGTCGCCCGGCGCGAAGCGGAAGCGCGGTGAGCGCGGGTCGAGGAAGGCGAGCGGATCCGACGGCGCCGCCGCGCCCCACTCGTCCAGCTCGAACGACGCGGCGTCATGGTGGGTCGAACGTTCGTTTCGCTCGCGCACCTCGTGCTGGCGGCGGCCGTAGGACTTGCGACGGCTCGACTGGTGACGCTTGCTCATCGGGGGCTCCTCCGTCCTGCTCCTTGGTGGTAGTTCGCTCGAGACGGGTTCATGCCGCGAGGCGCTCCGCGGCGCGCATCCGGGCGCTGCGGGCGCGAGGGTTGGCGGCGATCTCCTCGGCCGTCGGGGTCAGCGACGGGCGGGTCAGGAGCCGCAGCCGGGGGTTCCGGCCGCAGACGCAGACCGGGATCTCGGGGGGACAGACGCAGCCACGCCGCTCGGCGGCGAGAAAGCGCTTGACGATGCGGTCCTCGAGGGAGTGGTAGCTCAGGACCACGAGGCGGCCACCGGGGCGGAGCAGGTCGAGGGCGGCGGCGAGCCCGGCTTCCAGGGCGTCCAGCTCTTCGTTGACGGCGATCCGCAGTGCCTGGAACACGCGGGTCGCCGGATGGGTCCGCCGCGGCTGTCGCGGATTCGGCGGCAGGACGCGTTCGATCAAGGCGGCGAGCTCTTCTGCCGACGCGATCGGGGCGGTACGACGTGCGTCGACGATGGCCCGCGCGATGCGGCCGGCCTTGGGTTCCTCCCCGTAGCGTCGGAACAGCGCCGTCAGCTCGTTGACGTCGAGCGCGGCAAGGAGCTCGCTGGCGGGAACCCCCCGCCGCGTGTCGAACCGCATGTCGAGGGGACCGCCAGCCCGAAAGCCGAAACCTCGATCGGTGTCGGCGAGCTGGTCGCTCGAAAGGCCCAGGTCGAACAGCGCGCCATCGACCGCCTCGAAGCCCGCCTCGCGGGCGATCGTCGCGAGCTGGCGAAAATTGGCCTGGCGCAGGACCAGGCGATCCCCGAATCGGGGGCGGAGGCGACTCTCCACTCTGGCGATGGCCGCCCCATCGGCGTCGAGACCGAGGAGGCGGCCATCAGGGTCGGTCGCCTCCAGGATCCGCTCGGTGTGCCCACCGCCGCCGAGGGTGGCGTCGATCTGGAGGCTACCCGGGGCAGGCGCGAGCATCGACATGACCTCGTCTGCCAGCACCGGGATGTGCGTTGCCTCCATCTTTCCTCCACCTATCGCCGATCGGATCCCGAGCGGACCCTGGAAACGCATGTAGTACGAGCTAGATGCCAAGCCCTTCGAATGCCTGGGCCAGCTCCTGCGGGTCGTCGAGGTCCTGGCCGTAGGTCGCCCACGTGGCCGGGAGCCAGATCTCCGCGTGATCTCGCGAGCCCACGACGACGGCCTCGTTGGTCAGGCCGATGTGGTCTCGCAGATAAGCCGGCAGCAGGATCCGCCCCTGCCGGTCGAGTTCGACCTCCGCCGCATTGGCGAACACAAATCGCTGGAAGCGACGAGAGGCTTCGCTGGTGATGGGCAGCGCGGCGACCTTCGCCGCGAGCTCGTCCCAGCCGGCCTGGGTATGGATGGCCAGGCATGCGTCGAGCCATCGCGAGACGACCGCGCCCGCGCCCAGCTGGACGCGGAACTTCGCGGGGACGGCGATCCGTCCCTTGTCGTCCACCGTGTGCCGGTACTCGCCGGTGAACACCCGTACGGGCTCCTTGGACTTCGAAGGCCTGGTCCTGTAGGGCTGGGGTTCGAGTGCCTAGTGTTCCCCACTTCCCACCACTTTGGACCACTTCTCTGCATAGTAGCGCCCTGAGCCGCCACGTCAATCCACAAAAACGCACCAAAGAGGGGGACGTGGGTCCGGATCAGCGACCGCGGGGCGGCATGAGGCCACGGTCGCGCCACCTGGCGGACGGATCGGGCGCCGCGAGCGATCGCGGCCTGGCCTTTGAGGGCCTGGGCCGGTGTCGAGTTAGCGGGTCGGCGGCGGGAGGCGCAGGTCCTGACCGGGACGGAGGCCGTTGCGGACGAACGGGTTGCGGTCGTAGATGCTGTCCTGCGACACGCCAAAGTAGTTCGCGATGCTGTAGATGTTGTCGCCGGCCCGCACGGTATAGATCCAGCAGCGGGCCGTGTTGGGACAGGGACGCAGCAGCGCGTAGCGGGCGGACGTGGGGGCCGGCCGGGCCGTGGGCGTGGCCGTGGGTCGTGGCGTGGGCGTCGGGCTCGGGGTCGGGCTCGGGGAAGGCGAAGGTGAGGGCGACGGTGTCGGCGTCCGCGACGGCGGAGGGGTCACGGTCGGTGGGGGGCTTGGGGTGGCCGTAGCCACCGGGGTGACCGATGCCTGCGCCACGGCGCCACCCGATGCCCCCGGCGACCGGGTCGGCGCCGCGACGGCGAGCTCCAACCCGCCGCGCACCATCACGAATGCGAGGGAGGCCGTCGCGGCCATGATCAGGACGAGCACGGATGCCAGCACGGCCGGGCTCATCGAGCGCCCGGGCACGACCGCCGCCGGTGGCGCCTCGGCCGTGACCACGGCGCCACGCAGGTAGCGCGGACAGCTGACGTGGCCCGAGGCGAGGCACACCAGCTCCTGCTGTCGCAAGGACTGGGGCACCGGATCGTGCAGGGCGGCACACCGATTGGCCGGATCCGGCGCCTCGACCGGCGCCACCAGCCGCTCGGTTCCATCGACTGCCCGCAGGAACGGACAGATCCCCGGGTCGTCGGAGCGACCATCGAGCATCGGCAGCCAACCCTGATCCCCAGGGCTCGCCGCCGGACGGTCGCCCGCGGCGACGACGTGTGGCACGATGAGGCTCGGCCGAAGGATGTTGTCGTCCACCCTGGCGGTGGCGTCCTGGGGCGTGCGAAGGAACATGGGAAACCGCGATCGGTCGTCGGACCCCTTGTCCGGATCCGGCGGGACCGGCTCCACAGTCTCGGTCGAATCGGTCGGCGACAGGTCGAACGCGCCGGCCAACCCGGGCCGTTTGCGTCGTTGCGGACGCGGTGCTGACTCGCTCCCGGGGTCGTCAGCCACACACTCTCCCATTGCTGGACGGTCGAACGGCGCGGAGTCTAGTACCTTTCGCGCCTTGCCGTGACACATCTGGCGGTGCTACTGTCCGGCGCCTGAGTCGATCGGACTACCCATTCGACCCCGTCACGAGGCCTCGGACCCCCATCACCATGGCCCTGCCGCTACCCGTCATCTCGCCATCGCCCGACGCGTATCACCTGGCGCCGCATCGGATCAAGCGCTGCACGTTCCGCCGCTTGATCGATGTCGAGGTCGCCTCGGAGCGCGTCTACGACGTGGAATGCCTCTTCCCAGACCGCAAATACCCGATCCCGCTGGGCGATCTGGACTCAGCCACGCCGATCTGCAACACCTGCATCGCGCCACACATCTTCCGGCCCGACGAGGACTGAACGACCGCTTCGTCGCGGATCCGGTCGCCGAGATCCGCGCGGAGCCGACGACGCGGGAATGCCCCGCCAGGTCGGCGATCGAATGTCAGCGAGGCGGTCTGTAAGCCGAGTTCTGTCCCACCGCACGCCGAAGCGCGCGTCGGGGATGGCCATCCATCTATGGCCGCCGGTCACCCGACGGCTCTTGCGGCCTACCCGAGGGCTGGGCAGCGCACCTCTCCCCCGAACCGGTTTCCCGGCGCGGGTTGCGCCCTCCTATTCGGCCTTGCTCCGGGTGGAGTTTGCCGCGTTTCACTCCGCCGGCCGACCCGAAAGCCGGTCGGCGGCATCGTCACTGTGG
>JARDZW010000018.1 GCA_029240655.1 Chloroflexota bacterium | reverse complement strand
GAGTGCCGGGGCGTCGTTGATACCGTCGCCGACCATCGCGACCGTCCGGCCACGGGCCTGGAGCCGCTCCACGATCGCCGCCTTGTCGGCGGGGAGCGCGTCGGAAACGACGTTGTGGATCGGTATGCCGACCTGCTTGGCGACGGATTCCGTGGTGGCGCGGGCGTCACCGGTGACGAGCCAGACCTCGATATTCGCGGCGGCCAGCTCCCGAATCGCGGCCTGGGCTTCGATCTTCACGGGATCGCTCACCGCGAGCAACCCGGTCGCCACGCCGTCCACGGCGACGATGGCGATCGTCCGACCCGCGCCGGCCGCGGCCTCGATCGCGCCTGCCAGCGGAGCCAGGTCGACGCCACGTTCCTGGAGCAGACGACGATTGCCGACGATGACCCCGCGCGGCCCGGCGGTCGTCTCGACCGTGCCTCGCACACCGCCACCGATGACCGCCGCGAAATCCGTGACCCGCCCGAACCCGACCTCGTCCTGATTCGCTCGGGCGACGACCGCGGCCCCGAGCGGGTGCTCGCTCGCTCGCTCGATCGCGCCGGCGAGATCAAGCACGTCGTGGGCGGAGTACCCGGGGGCGGCCAGGACCTCGGCGACGGTCGGGCGGCCGAGGGTGAGCGTGCCCGTCTTGTCGAGCACGACCGTGTCCACGCGATGGGCGATCTCGAGCGCCGCGCCGCCGCGGATGAGGATGCCTGCCTCCGCGCCGCGGCCCGTCCCGACCATGATGGCGGTCGGAGTGGCGAGGCCCATCGCACACGGACAAGCGATGACGACGACGCCGATGAAGGCCGTCAGCGCCAGCGTGATGCGAGGTTCCGGCCCGAACGCCAGCCACGCGAGGAACGTCCCGGAAGCGACGACGAGGACGATCGGGACGAAGACCTCGGCGATGCGATCGGCAAGCCGCTGGATGGGAGCCTTGCTGCCCTGGGCCCGACGCACGAGGTCCACGATCCGGGCGAGCGCGGTGTCGCGCCCGACCCGGGTCGCCCGCATCACGAACGTGCCGGTCGTGTTGAGGGTCGCACCGATGACCTCGGCGCCGGCGGTCACCTCGACCGGCATGGCTTCGCCGGTCAGCATGCTGGCGTCGACGGCGGACCCGCCCTCGACGACCACGCCGTCGACGGGTACTCGCTCCCCGGGCCGGACGCGCAGCAGGTCACCGACCGCCACCGACTCGAGCGCCACATCCACCTCGCCCCCGTCCGTCACGCGCCGCGCGGTCGTGGCCGCGAGCCCGACAAGGCGCCGGATCGCCCCGGTCGTGCTGGTCTTGGCGCGATGCTCGAGCCACCGACCGAACAGGACCAGGCCGACGATGATCGTCGAGGAATCGAAGTAGGTCTCCGGATGGAGTCCGGCCTCGTGGATCATCTCGGGCAGGAGGGTCACGACCACGCTGTAGAGCCAGGCCGCGCTCGTTCCGACCGCCACCAGCGTGTCCATGTTGGCCGTGCCATGCCGGGCGGCCCGCCAGGCGGCGCGATAGAAGCGACGCCCCGCCCACGCCTGGATGATCGTGGCCGGCACGAGCGCGAGCCAGTTGATGGTCTCCATCGCGACGCTGGTCTGCGGCACGAACATCGCGACCATGATCGCGAAGGCGACCGCGATGGAGACGACCGCCTCGCGGAGCAGCGAGCGTTCCTCGCGTGCGCGTTCGGCATCGTCCGCGGACAGCTCCTCGAGCAGGGAGACTGGGCCGTCCGCGGCGTTGGCGTTGGCCCCCCGCGCCGCGACCGTGCGGACGTCGTACCCGGCAGCCTCGACGGCTCCGACCAGGTCGGCGCGGTCGGCGACGTCCGGGAAGAAGCGGATCGTCGCTATCTCGGTCGCCAGGTTCACATTCGCTGTCTGGACGCCTTCGGTCCGGGCCAGGAACCGCTCGATACGATTGACGCACGACGCGCAGGTCATGCCCTCGATGGGCAATTCGATCTCGGTTGCGGCGGCATCCGCTCGGTCGGTGGTCATACTCCTGGGGAGTATATCAGACGGTGGCTGGCGGTCCGCCGACGAGGTGGCACACTAGACCCATGCCGCCCGTCGAGATCGCGCTGGTGACCCTCGCCGGACCGTGGGGCCCGTATCTCGTCGCCGCCACAGAACGTGGTGTGGTCGCGGCCGGCTGGGCGACCACGGAGGAGGCGATCCTGGGAGACCTGCGTCGCCGTCTCGGGCCGGTGGAGGTCGTCGGCGATGGCCCGGCAGTCGAGGTGCTCGCCGCTGCACTGCCATCCCTCAAGGCGGTCCTTGCCGGCGAACCGGTGCCGACCGCGGCGATCCCGATCGATCTCGACGACCGTCCGCGCTTCGACCGGATCGTGCTCGGCGCGGTCCGCGGGATCGGCTGGGGCGAGACCGCGAGCTACGGGGAGATCGCGAAACGGGTCGGCGCGCCGCGGGCGTCTCGCGCGGTCGGCGGGGCACTCGGACGCAACCCGATCTCGCTCATCATCCCGTGCCACCGGGTCATCGCCGCGGACGGCACGCTCGGGGGCTACGGCGGGGACGGCTGGATCGACCGCGACCGGGAGCTGTCACGCAAGGAGGCGATGCTGCGGCGAGAAGGCGTAACGGTGGCGCGCCGCGCCCAGTAGACTCCCCGCGAGCCGGTGTCGCTCATGCGAGCCGGACCGCCGAAACATGGTGAGGGACGGGCGCCGTCGCCGGCGCCGGTGGAGGTTCGATGAGCGTCGCGAGCGTGCCTGCCCCGTCCATGTTCGCCGTGTTCCGGCGGCGGGACTTCTCCTTGCTGTGGCTGGCGCAGCTCATCTCGACTGCCGGCTCGGCGCTCACGGACCTCGCTGCCGGGATCTACGTCTACCGCGCGACCGAGTCGGCCCTGGCAGTCGGCTTGACGCTGATGGTCACAGCGATCCCGAGCCTGATCATCGGGCTGCTCGCGGGCGTCTTCGTCGATCGTCACGATCGCAAGAAGATCCTCATCGCGACCTGCCTGATCCAGGCGGTGATCGTCGCCACCCTCGCCTTCGTCATCGGCATCGAGGCCATCGCCCTCCCGGGCCTGTACGCCCTCCTGTTCCTCAATGCGGGCGTGAAGCAGTTCTTCGATCCGGCCCACGACAGCCTGATCCCCGAGATGGCAAGCGACGAGGAGCTCGCCGGGGCGAACTCGTTCCTGTCCATCGCGTCGTTCGGCTCGACCGCCATCGGTTTCGCCGCAGCCGGCCTTCTGGCGAGCACGGTCGACCTGACCTGGGCGTTCATCATCGATGCCGGATCCTTCGTCGTGTGTGCCGGGCTGATCGCGCTGATGGGCCGCTATCCCATGCCCAAGCCGGAGGACGAGGCCAGCGTCGCCGTGATCGTCGCGAACCTGCGATCCGGCATGGGGACCCTGTTCGGGACACCCGTTCTGCGCTCCCTGTTCCTGGTCGGCGCATTCATGTTCTTCTCGTTCGGCCTGTGGAACGTCCTGTTGCTGCCGTTCTCGATCCGCGAGCTCGGGGCCACCGAGTTCGAGTACGGCCTGCAGGAGGGCCTGACATCGGTCGGCTTCGTGCTGGGCTCGTTCTTCATGGCGCGGTTTTCGAGCCGGCTGCCGGAGCCACTCTGGATCGTCGTCGGCCTCGTCGGCATGGGAGCGGCCGGCATCCTGTACGGCCTGTCCACCTCGGTCCCCGTGGCGATCGTGCTGGTGATGATCTCCGGATTCTTCAACTCGCCCTCGTCAGTCGCTCGGCAGGTTCTGCTGCAGCGAAACACGCCGCGCGAGATGCGCGGCCGCGTGTTCTCGGCCTTCTATGTCATGCGCGACATCATCTTCCTGATCGGTATGGCGGGCGCCGGTCTCGCCGATGTCGTCGACATCCGGGTGCTCATCATCGCCGCCTCGTGCCTGCTATTCGTATCCGCCGGCTTCACGCTCGTGGCACCCGGTCTAAGCCTGGCCTCCATCCGCGCAGCGAGCGACCGACTGCGCGACGCGGAAGCCGCTCCGGTCCTCGACGCGATCCCACTCCGCCCGGCCACGGTGCCCGACTTCGGCCGGGTGGCTCTCCGCCTCCCGTCCTTCTCGCGGCTCTCCGCTGAGCAGCGCGACGAGTTCCTGCGCGACGCGAAGATCCGTCAGGTACCGGCCGGGACCCGCGTCGTCGAGCACGGCGACGTTGCGAGCTCGGCGTATTTCATCCTCGAAGGCAACGCGACCGCCGGGATCCCCGACGAGGACGGCTACCGCGGGCTTTCGACGATGGAGATCGGCGATTTCTTCGGGGAGATCGCGGCGCTGACCGGGAGTCCGCGCACCGCAGACGTCGTGGCCGATACCGACCTGACAGTGATGGAGGTGCCGGCCGAGGCGCTGCGCGCCGTCATGACGGTGCCGGAGATCCGCAAGCTGGTCCTCTCGACGCTGACTTCCCGGCTGCTCAAGACCGAGGCGGCCGACCTGCCGAGGCTGGCCGGCATCGACCAGGAGTCGCTGCGTGACCTGCGCACACCTCGACGGATCGTGGTCGCGTCGGCGGAACCCGCTGCGAGCGATGCTCCGTAGGGTGTGTCACAGCTGACAGGCGCCACGTCGGGCGCTGGCCTTGGCGCGACGACGGCCGGGAGGTAGAGTCGCCGCACCAAGACCGCTGGATGAGCTGGAAGGGGACCGGAGATGGCGCGACGCGGAATGAGGCTTCCCAAGGATCAGATCCTGGAGCCGGAGGACCGAACGGGCCCGACCGGCACGACCGGCGACGACGTCGAGGGGCATGGGATGCCACTCACCCCGCCGCCCAGCCTGACATCCCGGCGCAGCACCGGTCACGGCGGGGAAGCGATCCCGACCATCGATGACGACGAGGACGATGTCGAGGGCCATCGCATCTAACATGTGATCCGTCGCTGCACCGACATCGATGCGACCGCCCGGGTCCCCGGGGCGGTCGTTTCGATTCAGCGCGGCGCGGTGGCCGTCGCCGCGAGCAGCGCCTTGATCTCGAATGGCGTGGCCGCGGGATAACGCGATCGCAGGCGCGCTGCATGCGCCGCAAGGTGCGGCGCCGCGAACGAGTTGCCGGTCGCCCGGATGCGCCCCCCGTCCCGCCACGGCACGTCCACATCGACACCGAAGGCACCGAACTCCACGGGTGGCGAGGGGTTGTAGAACCAGGCGTTCGGATCCGGGATGTCATGCGCCGCCACCGACAGGACGGCGGCGAACAGTGACGGGTACGACGGCCCCGGGACATTGTTCGCCGCACAGACAAGCAGGACGTTGGCGAAGTAGGCCCGATCGGCGAGCTCGTGGAATACGCCGAACATCGCCTCGCTGCGCGAGGAGAGACTCAGGTTCACGACCCCGATGCCCTGGTCGATCGCCCAATCCACGGCCGCCGCCACCGCCCGGCCTTTCCCTCGATTGTCGGCGCCAAGGACCCGGATCGAGACGATCTCGGCGGCCGGTGCGATGGCCGCGATGATCCCGGCACATGCCGTCCCATGTCCGACGAGGTCGGCGGCTCCCGGGTCATCGACGACCCGTGCGTCCTCGCCGTCGAGGTCAACCCGTAGACGGCGCGAGACGCGGCCGCGAACGCCAGGATGATCCGCATCGACGCCCGAATCGACCACGGCGACGGCGACACCGCCACCATCGGATCCGCCGAAGACCTCGTCCCGATCCAGCAGGCCGAACGGTCCCTCGCGCGCGAGCCCGCCCCGCGCCGCTGACGCAAAGGCGTCGCTCCAGGCTGGGACCGCGACGGTCATCGGCCGGCCCCCGGCCCTGGGCCGCGGCGGACGGGTCCGCGCCGTCGGAGGAGTGCGTCGAGCCAGTCTCCCGCCAATTCGACGGAGTCCGGATCGACCTCTCGCAGCTTCGCGATCCGATCTGCGAGGCGCCACGTCGGATCGTCGGGGTCGGTCGGGAGGGCCGACGTGGCATCGCTCACGAGCGCCTCGATCGACGCCTCGTCGAGGGCCCGCTGGCCCGTTTCCGCATCATGGGCGGCGAGCGCCACTAGCGCGCTGCGTAGCAGGGCAGCCGCATCGACGGCCGACCTGCGCCGTCGCACGATGACCGCTGCTGCGGCGGACAGGGCGCCGGCGACCTCGAGGTCTCGCATGGTGAACGTGCCGCCACGCCGATCGAGGACCTCGAGCACCCCAAGCGTGCCGTCGGCGTCGGTCACCGGTGTCGCGAGGATGGATCCGGGGAGGTAGCCGGTGGCATCGGCGATCGTGCGGTCGAATCGCGGGTCGCTCGTGACGTCGGCGATGGCCAGTTGCTGGCCGGTCGTGAACGCGTAGCCCGCGATCCCGGCAGCAGCATCGATCCGCAGCCCGACCACGTCGCCGCCGGCAGGCCCCGCGCTGGCGAGGAAGACCAGGTGGTCGCCGATCGCATCGTAAACTGCGATCGAGGCCGCCTGAGCGTCCAGCACGACCGTGGCCGTCGCGACGATCGTGGGGAGGAGGTCGTCGTCGGCGACCGGAGTGATCCGTTGGGCCGCATCCAGGCGACGCGACACGGCAACGAGCGCCAGCAGGGCGGCGTCGGTTGCTCGGCGCTCGGTCACCGGCGGGCGGCGGCGGCCAGGCGGGCCGCATCCGGGATCACGAGGTCGTCGCCCTCGAAACGCAGGAGGCCCTGCGCGACGAAGTCGGCCAGCAGGCGATTCACCGATTGCCGCGAACCGCCGATCATCCCGGCCAACTCGCCCTGGGTGTACGGCCAGGGCAGGCGCTGCTCGCCGCCGCCAGGCGGTGGGACCACGGACGCGCCACCCTCGCCGGCCGGCAACGACCGAAGGAGATGGTGCGCAAGCCGCCCGGGCAGGTCCAGGAAATGGAGATCCCCGTACTGGGCCGTCAGCCGGCGGATCTCGCCCGCCAGGGCGGCGAAGAGCTCGCGGCGAAGGACCGGCTGCTCGTCCACGAGCCGATCGAAGGCATCTCGCCGAAGCACCTGCGTCTCCACGGCGACGAGTGCGACGGCCGTCGCGGATCGTGCGGCCCCGTCGAGCAGCGCCAGCTCCCCGAAGAACCCGCCCGGTGCGATCGTCGTCAGGATTGCGGGGTCGGAGCCATCGCCCGGCGGGATGGTGATCTTGACCCGACCCGAGGTCACGATGAAAAGGGCGTCGCCGGGGTCGTCGACGTGGAAGATCGTCTCTCCGCGTCGAAAGCGGCGCGGCCGAAGGGCAGCGGCCACGATGCCGAGAATCGGCTCATCGAGGCCCGCGAACAGCCCGCATTCGCGCAGCGCGGAGTGCGCCAGCGACGTGTCTCGCGTCCGCCCAACCATGCCGCCAATCGTACGCGCGGCGGGCACCTCACGCGGGCGGGCTAGACTCGAAGGCATGGAGGTCGTGGCCTGTCCCAGTTGCGGCGAGGAAAATCCGGCGAGATTCCGGCTGTGCGGGTTTTGCGGGACGGCGCTCGCCGTTTCGCTGCCGGCGGGCGAGGTGCGAAAGCCCGCGACGTTCATCTTCGTCGACCTGAAGGGTTCGACCGCGCTGACGGAGCGGATCGACCAGGAGGCGATGAGCGAGATCAAGAAGCGTTACTTCACGGTCATGGCCGCCCAGATCGAGCGTCACGGGGGCACGGTCGAGAAGTACATCGGCGACGCGATCATGGCCGTGTTCGGGATCCCCAGAGCTCGCGAGGACGACGCGCTGCGCGCCGTCCGCGCTGCCTACGGCATGCAGCAGCAGCTGACCATGCTCAACGAGGAGTTCCTGCGCTTCTACGGCGTCGAGCTCGCGAATCGCACCGGCGTCAACACCGGCGAGGTCGTTGCCAATACGGATCCCGGCGCCAACCAGCAGCTGGCGACGGGCGATACGGTCAACGTTGCCGCGCGACTGGAACAGGCGGCCCCGGAGAACGAGATCCTCATCGGCGAGACGACTTTCGACCTCGTGCGGCGCCATGTGGAGGTCGAGGCCGTCGATCCACTCGAGCTCAAGGGCAAGTCCGAGCGGGTCGCCGCATTCCGCGTCGTGCGCCTGCGCGAGGTCGCCAGTGCGGGCCTGCAGGAGGCCCCCCTCGTCGGGCGCGACGCGGAATGGGCCCAGCTTGAGAACTCGTTCCAGCGCGCCGTGGAGGAGATGGCATGCCGGCTCATCACCGTCATCGGCGATCCCGGCGTGGGCAAGTCCCGCCTCGTCAAGGAGTTCACGGCCGCACGCCTGCCAGGGGCCACCATCCTCCCCGGCCGGTGCCTGCCGTATGGCGAAGGAATCACGTTCTGGCCGCTGGCCGAGGTCGCCCGAGCAGCAGCCGGGATCGTCGACGAGGACATTACCGAGGTCGCACTCGCGAAACTCGCGTCGATCATCGCCCCAGCCGGCCCCGACGCCGCCGCGGTCGTCGAACGGGTGTCTTCCATCCTCGGCCTGTCGGATGGCCAGTTCCCGGTCTCCGAGCTGTTCTGGGGCGGCAGACGGATGCTCGAGACCGTGGCGATGGAGCGGCCGGTCGTCATGGTCATCGACGACATCCACCTTGCGGAGTCGACCTTCCTGGACTTTCTGGAGCACCTGGTCTCGGTGTCGGCAGAAGCACCGATCCTGGCCCTGTGCACGGCACGCCACACGCTCCTCGAGCAGCAGGCCGACTGGAGCCATCGCACGGACAGCGCGGTGGTCATGCTGGAGCCACTATCGGCGGAGCACGCTGGGGGGTTGGTCGACCACCTGTTGGGCGGGGCCGGGCTCGACGCCGCGACACGGTCCAAGGTCGTCCAGGCGGCGGACGGCAATCCCCTGTTCGTCGAGCAGATGGTGTCGATGCTCGTGGACAAGAAACTGCTGCAGCGCGTCGATGGCCGATGGGTGCCGACCATGGACATGGCCGAGGTCGCGGTGCCACCGACCATCCAGGCCCTTCTTGCCTCCCGCCTCGATGACCTGTCACGCGAGGAACGCTCCGTGGTGGAGCCTGCCGCGGTCATCGGTCTGGTCTTCTTCCGGCCCGCCGTCGAGGAGATGGTGCCCCAGCAGGTCCGGGTGAGTGTGCCCGGCCTGCTCGGTTCCCTCGACGACAAGCAGTTCGTGGCCCTCGATCCGAATGACCCCGACGCCGAGACGTACCGCTTCCGGCATGGGCTGATCCGGGACGCGACGTACGGCAGCCTGCTCAAGCGCAACCGTGCGCAGCTCCACGAGCGGTTCGTGGCATGGGCCGAGGTCGTCAACCGCGAGCGAGGCCGGGAGCAGGAATTCGAGGAGATCCTCGGGTTCCACCTCGAGCAGGCCTACCGCTACCGGACGGAGCTCGGTCCACTGGACGATACAGGGCGGGAGTTGGCCCGGCGGGCGGCGACCAAGCTCGGAGCGGCCGGTCGCCGCGCGTTCGCCCGAGGTGACCTGCCCGCCGCGATCAGCCTCCTGCGCCGCGCTGGCGCGCTCCTGCCGCCCGAGGATCCGGTCGGGATCGACACGCGCACGGAGCTCGGCGAGGCGTTGGCCGAGGGCGGCGAGTTCGCGGAAGGGGGCGTCGTCCTCGACGCCGCCCAGGCCGCTGCGTTTTCGATCGGGGACGAGCGCCTCGCGACCCGGGCCCGGCTGGCGCGTATCTCGCTGGAGCTCTACTCGGAGGAGCTGCCGCCGGGGGCGCTCGCGGCCGCACTGGCCGAGGCGGAGGCCGCGATCGAGGTCTTCCGGGCCGTGGCCGACGACGCGGGCGCGGCACGGGGCTCGAGGATCGTCACCGCGATGCAATCGACGATCGGCCGTTACGACCTGGCAGCCGCTGCGGCCGAGCAGACGGCCGAGAGTGCTCTCCGTGCCGGCGACAGCCGGCTCGCGTCCCGGGCCGCCGCTGCCTACGCCGCGACGGCCCTGTACGGCCCCACGCCCGTTCGCGAGGTGCGCGACCGCTGCGAGCGCCTGCTGGACCAGGTGGCCGGCGACCGCAAGGCCGAGGCGAGGGTCTTGGCGGCGATGGCGATCGCGGACGCGATGCTCGGCGACATCGACGACGCTCGCGATCGGCATCGACAGGCGAAGGCCATCCTGGCCGAGCTCGGACTGAGCCTCGTATCGGCATCGACGTCGATCGAGGGCTCCCGCATCGAGATGCTCGCAGGCGAGGTGGAGGCGGCCGAGGCGCTGCTTCGAGCCGACGACGCGGAGCTGGCCAAGTTCGGGGAGCGCTATTTCCGCTCGACCGTCGCGGGGCTGCTGGCCGATGCTCTCGAAAGCCAGGGTAAGATCGAGGAGGCGGAGGCGTACGTCAGACTGACCCTCGAGCTGGCCGACCCGGACGACGTCAACTCACAGGTCCTCGCGCGGATCGTGCGGGCGAAGCTCGACGCCCGGCAGGGTCTCGCCGAGGCCGCCATCACCGCCGCGACCGACGCACTGGCGCTCGCGGATACGACCGCCGATATCGACTTCCAGGGCGACGTCCATGGCGACTTCGGGCTGGTCTTGACGCGCCTCGGCCGGATGGCCGAGGCGCGTGCTCAGTACGAGCTGGCGCTCGCGTGCTACGAGCGCAAGGGCGATCTCACGTCAGCCGACACCATCAGGCGAGTGATCGAGTCGACCCCCGCACGCCGGAGAAGGGCCGCTGAGACCTACCAGTGAACCTTGCCGTTGCCCTCGGTCTGGATCGTCACCCGTAGGATCTGGACGCCATCGATCACGACGATCTCTGCGACGCCGCAGTTCTTCTGCGTGTCGTTCTTGCAGCCGTTCTTCTTCGAGAGCTCGATGAGATTGGAGACTTCCTCGTCGTTCACATGCTGGACGACGACCTTGTACAGGTTCACATTCGTGCCTGTCGGGAGCCTCACGTCGAGGATCCACTTGATCGTGTCGCCGGTCGCGTCGCCCACGATGTTCGCGACGACGGCAGCGTTGCTGTAGCAGGTGGCCAGCTGGACGGGGCAGTCCTCGGCGACCGCGTCGTTCAGGCCGATCGCGCTCAAATGCAATGGCAGCAGCACGCTCGCGGACTGACCATTGAGGTTGTCCGGGTGGGTCACCGGGCACGTCGAGACGAGCTTGGGTTGACCGTTCGTCCGGTAGGCCGAGATGCTGTCGCACGAGAATGGCAGCAGGTTCAGCGATCCTTCGGCCGCGAACGTGTCCGTGTTGGACCCCTGGTCGTTCCCGATCTCGGCGACCGTCACGACGGCCTTGGTCGGGATCGCTTCCGCCGCCGCAGCTTCGGTCGAGCTGATCGTCACGGTGATCTCAACGTCGTCTCGAGCGGCGAGTGTGCCGATCGTGCAAGTCAGCCTTGCTCCGCCGGTACAGACGCCGACGCCACCGGTGCCGTTGTCCGAGATCGTGACGCCGCTCGGCAGGTCGATCGGTGGCTGCGGGACGACGGCTGTCTGGGGATTCTTCTCGACCACCAGCGGCAGGCCATCCCGGCCGACAGAGAGCATCACGTTGTTGAGCGTCTGGCGTCCGGTGTTCTTGATCGTGAGCGGGAAGACGATCGACTCACCGGCCGACACCGTGACGCTCGGGAGCAGACCGTCGCCGGCTGAGCCGACGGCCACGGACCGGGTGTTGCCGGCCAACGCCGGAACGGCGGATCCGGTGAGCGCCAGGACGGTGGCCAGGCCGGTCGCGAGTGCCAGCCAGCGGTGCGGAACGGAACGACGATGCACGGATGTTTCCCTCTCGGTCCCCGGGTTGGAGCGGCGCTATCCCCGATGCGCGCGTCGCCGAAGCTGACGGTGATCGGCGTACGTGGGCCGGGGTCCCCCGTACGAAGGTACCAATCGGCCTGAGCGTGCGTTGTGCCGTACGCGATGTCAAGTCCGCTGGTTGACACGTGGTCGTTCGGTTTCGAAATCGTTGCGCGCACGCACCGACAACTTCACCGACTCAGTACAGGAATACGCCGGTGCCAGATGCGCCTGATGTTTCAGGATCGGGGGATAGGCCGCATCGGGTAGACACCCACGACGACCGGCGTCCGTGGATCGAGCGATAGCTCGTAGCCGATCTCGCCGCCGCGCAGTAATTCGCCCAGGAGGGAACCTTCCCGCGATGGCAGGCCGACGTAGACGTTGCCCTGCTCGATGGAGACCTGCGTGACGTCGTCGTCGTCGCCATCGATCGCGAAGCGGCGCCGCAATTCGTGCATCGGCACATATGGGCGGCTCTTGATGAACCGGCGGAGCTGTGGCGCGGTGCAGCCGGTCGAGCGCTCCTGGCCGTTGGCGCCTCCGGGACCGTGGCCGTTGGTCGGCCCAGGACCATGGCCGTTGGGGCGACCGTTCGCGCCGACGGGCGGCGATGCCGATCGGTCCCGTCCCATGCCTGCCATGCGCGCTTGTCCGCCCGGCGCGGTTTGTGCTGGGAGCGCAGGCTGCGCGCTGGCGTCGGCCTCCTCTCGCCGGTCCGCGGGTCGCGCGTCCTCGGATCGCGGCGGGGCCTCAGGTGACGTTCGTGGTGCGGCCGCAGTGGACGCATCGACCGCGGGCGGTGGCAGTCCGTTCGAGGTGTCGACGGGCGCGGGCGGCACGGCGGGCCCGGTCCCCGGCGCATGGCGCGCGGGGTCATGACGGTACCGGCCGCCCCCGTGCGATCGGCCGTGGTGGCGTCGACTCATCGGTCGCCGCACCCGGGATGGGCATCCCGGGCGAGTAGCTCGGCGACGGGACGTCGCCGTTGGTTCGTGGGCATCGGATCTCAGGTGCTGGGCAGGCCGCTTTGATACGGCACTCGCCCGATGATACCGCACGTGCCCGACGCTGCCGTCGGGCGGTCAGCCCTCGACGACGTACAGCTCGCGTGGCGCCTCGTTGAGCACGACCGGCCCATCCTCGCCGCAGACGACGATGTCCTCGATGCGGGCACCGTATTCGCCCGGGAAGTAGATGCCAGGCTCCACGCTGAAGGCCATGCCGGGTCGCAGGGGCAGGTCGTTGCCGGCAACCAGGTACGGGTCCTCGTGCCCCTCGAGCCCGATGCCGTGTCCCGTCCGATGGAAGAACGCCTCGCCGTAGCCTTCGGCCTCGATCCGGGTGCGCGCGGCGGCATCCACAGCCGAACAGGCGATCCCGGATCGAGCCGCGCGCGTGGCCGCGTCCTGGGCGCCGTGGAGGACCGAGAACAGGTGGCGGAATCGCTCGTCTGGGCCCTTGCGCGGGTCGCCGCCCGTCACCCACAGCGTCCGGGTGATATCCGAGCCATAGCCCCCCAGCGTGCCGCCGATGTCGAGCACGATCGGCTCACCCGCCTCGATGACGCGCTCCGAGGCCTCATGGTGCGGCGAGGCCGAGTTCGGGCCGGAGCCCACGATCGCGAAATGTGCCTCCTCGTGGCCCTCAGCAACGAGCCGTTCGCGGACCTCCCGGGCCACATCCGCCTCCGTCCGTCCGACCAACCGCCCGTTCGCGATCTGGCCGACGACCCGGTCGGCAGCCTGTGCGGCGAGGCGCAGGAGCGCGATCTCGTCGGCGTCCTTGATCATGCGCAGTTCGCGCAGGACCGACGATGCCGACTCGTAGGTGGCCTGCGTGGCGATGGCGGCCTGGAGCCGGAGGACGTGGAGCGCGATCATCGTGTCCGACAGGCCGATTCGCACTGACGGCCGATGCGGAGCGTCCACGACGTCGGCGACCATCGCATACGGATCGTCCGTCTCGTCCCACGTCCGGATCTCGATCTCGGTCCGCAGGCCGGATTCCGCGGCGCCCAGCTCCAATCGCGGGACGACGATGAAGGGTTCCTGGCCCGCGACCAGGGCGAGCACGGTCAGGCGCTCCAGCGGCATCGCCTCGTACCCGCTCAGGTAGCGCAGGTCCGCGCCCACGCCGATGAGCAGCGCGTCGAGGCCGGCGGCGGCGGTTCCCGCAGCTGCGCGGTCCAGCCGCTCAGCGAAGCGCGTGCCCGGAATCTGCGGGCGGGCCGCAAGCGTCAAGCTTCGATCCCGGCCGGCCGCGCGAGCCACGCCGCGATCGTCGCGGGCCCATCCTCGAACAGCTTTCGGTAGGCGTAGACGCGATCGGCGCCCGCACCCAGGGCCCGTTTGCGCAGTTCGTGATCGTCGTGCTGCCCAACGGCGAGCGCGTGGACGCTGGCGGTGTGCGCCCGTTCGATCGCGGTCACGCCGTCGTACGCGAGCGCGGTCAGATCGACGATGGCGGCGTCGCTTCCGGCCAGGGCCGTCTCGAATCGCTCCAGGGAGGCCACGCGAACCGGCTCCGCGCCGGCCGCCTCGACCGCTCGGGCCAGCCGATCGGCCCAGATGAGGTCCTGGGCGAGGACGACCACGCGGGCCGTCACGATGAGGCGTGGTCCATCGAGGACGCCAGGTGGTGGAACACGTCGCGCGCGGTGACGACGCCGGTCGGGCGACCGTCCTCGACGATCGGGATGTGGCGGAATCCCCCGACCGCCATCTTGTGGATGGCCACCGCGATCGGGTCGTCGTGGCGGAGGACAACGGGGTCCGGGGTCATGAAATCGCGAACGTGGAAGGACTCGAGCCGCTTGCCGGCGGCCTTCACCACCGCGTCGCGGTCGGTGAAGATGCCCACGAGGCGATCGTCCGTCATGACGAGGACGCAGTCGGTCTCGGCTTCGTGCATCCGCGCGATCGCCACGTCGAGGGGCGTATCGGGCGTGACGCTGACCGGTGGCGGCGCACCCAGCCGATCGAGGTGCTCACCCATGAGCTCGCCCTTGAACGCGGGCGCCTGCGCCGGGGTGTCGTGGCCGAAGATGTCCGCCCCGCAGTTGTCGCAGATGTCGGCCCCGATCAGGTTCTCGTAGCCGCACGACGGGCAGCGCATGCCGTCGCCGCCGGCTTCCTGGCCCGCGACGATGCCGTCTTCGCCGCCGTCTACTCGACCGTCCATGTTTCTCCGCCGGCAAGCACGCGCTCGAGGTCGCCCGGCCCGGACCTGGCGATCGCCGCCGACACCTGATCCTCGAGCAGACGGTCGTGCGTCGGCCGGGTGATGGCGCGCAGGACACCGACCGGGACCGGGAAGTCCGGCCAGAACATGCGCGACAGGACGAGCGCAAGGTACGGGTCCTCGGCCGCCTCGTCGTGGACCAGCAGGTCGGCCTCCGTGACGCCGTTCTCCCCGATCGTGACGACCTCGGGCGTGAGCCCGTTGAGCCGGATGCCCTTGTCACGATCCTTGCCGAAGATCATCGGCTTGCCGTGCTCGAGGACGAGCATCCGGTCCTCGCGGACCTCGCGGTCGGTGAAGTCGCGCCACGCACCGTCGTTGAAGATGTTGCAGTTCTGGAGGACCTCGATGAACGAGGAGCCTTTGTGCCGACCGCCGCGCTCGAGCGTCTGTTGCAGATGCTCGGTATGCGTGTCGACCGAGCGAGCCACGAACGAGGCCTCGGCCGCGAGCGCGATCGTGAGCGGGATGATCGGCGTGTCGATCGAGCCGACCGGGGTCGACTTCGTCTTCTTCCCGAACTCCGACGTCGGTGAGGCCTGGCCCTTGGTCAGCCCGTAGATACGGTTGTTGAACATCACCATGTTGATGTCGACGTTACGCCGCATCGAGTGGATGACGTGGTTACCACCGATGCTGAGGGCGTCCCCGTCGCCGGTGATGACCCAGACCATCAGGTCCGGGCGGGCGGCCTTGAGCCCGGTGGCCAGCGTTGGCGCGCGGCCGTGGATCGTGTGGAAGCCGAACGTGTTCATGTAGTACGGCAGGCGCCCCGAGCAGCCGATGCCGCTGATGAAGACGATGTCTTCCCGTTTGTACCCGAAGTCGGGCATCACCTTCTGGGTCTGGGCGAGGATCGAATAGTCCCCGCAGCCCGGACACCAGCGGACCTCCTGGTCCGACACGAAGTCCTTGCGCGTGAGCGCGATGACCTGGGCGTTCTCCTCGCTGAGGGCGGGCTGCGTCGGCACGGGCGCGGTGGCGTTGGTGGCGTCGGTCGTCATGTGGATTCGTTCTCCGCGAGCACTCGCTCGGCCTCTTCGACGATCTCGGCGATGCGGAACGGCTTGCCGCGGACGCGGTCGTAGCCGACGGCATCGATGAGGTACCTGGCCCGGACGAGCAGCAGCAGCTGGCCCAGGTTGACTTCGGGGATCAGGACCCGGCGGTAGTTGCGCAGAACGGACTCGGTGTTGGTCGGGAAGGGGTTGAGGTGGCGGAGGTGCGCATGGGCGACCGACCGGCCCTCCGCCTGCAGGCGCTCGGCGGCGGAGCGGATCGCACCGTAGGTCGAGCCCCAGCCGAGCATCAGCAGCTCGCCGCGTTCCGGGCCCATGACTTCGAGCGGGGCGATGTCGCCCGCGATGCCCGCGACCTTCTGCTGGCGCAGCATCTGCATCTTGTGGTGGTTGTCCGGATCGTAGCTGACGTTGCCCGACCCGTCCGCCTTCTCGAGACCGCCGATGCGATGCTCGAGGCCGGCCGTGCCCGGCACGGCCCACGGCCGAGCGAGCGTCTGGGGATCGCGCAGGTAGGGCTGGAAGATCCCACCGTCGGCGGCGGCGTTGGGGACCGCGATGGTCGGAAGCGACGCGACGTCAGGGATCGGCCAAGGCTCGGAGCCGGTCGCCAGGAACGCATCGGAGAGGTAGACGACCGGAGTCATGTACTTGAGCGCGATGCGGGCCGCCTCGATCGCGAGGTCGAAGCATTCACCCGGCGTCGCCGGCGCGACGATCGGGATCGGCGAATCGGAGTTGCGCCCGAACATCACCTGCAGCAGGTCGGCCTGCTCGTTCTTCGTCGGCATCCCGGTGGACGGACCGGCGCGCTGGACATCGATGACGACTAGCGGCAGCTCGACCATGACCGCGAGGCCCATCGCCTCCGTCTTGAGCGCGATGCCCGGGCCGGACGAGGCGGTCAGCCCGAGCGCACCGCCGTAGCTCGCCCCGATGGCGGCGCCGATCGCGGCGATCTCGTCTTCTGCCTGGAACGTCTTGACGCCGAAGGTCTTGTACCCGGACAGCTGGTGCAGGATGTCGCTCGCGGGCGTGATGGGGTACGAGCCATAGAACAGCTGGCGGTCGGCGAGCTTGCTCGCGGTGAGAAAGCCCAGGGCCGTCGCCTCGTTGCCCGTGATGTTGCGGTACGTCCCGGGCGCCAGCTTTGCCGGCCGGACGCGGTAGTGCGTGTGGAACATCTCGGTCGTCTCACCGAACGCGTAGCCGGCGCGCAAAGCGCGCTTGTTGGCCTCCGCGACGACGGGGCGGGCGGAAAACTTGGAGTCGATCCATCCGAGGGTCGGGTCCATGCTTCGCTCATACAGCCAGAACATGATCCCGAGCGCGAAGAAGTTCTTCGTGAGGTCCTTCTGCTTGGTCGTCATGTCGAGCCCCTCGAGCGAACGCTCGTTGAGCGAGGAGATCGGGATCTCGAAGGTCGTGTACGCCTTCAGCGAGCCATCGGTGAGCGGGTTCGCCGCGTAGGCGGCCTTGTTGAGGTTGGCCTGGGTGAATGCGTCGCTGTTGACGATGAGCGCGCCGCCCGCCGGCAGGTCGCCGATGTTCGTCTTGAGTGCCGCCGGATTCATGGCCACGAGGACATCGGGCGCATCGCCCGGGGTGTGGATCTCGGTCGAGCTGAAGCTGATCTGGAACCCGCTGACACCGGGCAGCGAACCGGCCGGCGCACGGATCTCGGCCGGGAAGTCTGGGAGCGTGCTGATGTCGTTGCCGAAGACGGCAGCGGTCCGGGTGAACTGGGTGCCGGTCAGCTGCATCCCGTCGCCGGAATCGCCGGCGAAGCGGATCGTGACCCGCTCGAGCTCCTGGCTCGGGAGCTCTGGCTCCTTGGTGATCGTCACGCCCCTTCCGGCTCCTTCATGCGCTGGTGCGGCCGGGGCGGCAGGTTCAGCAGCTCCTCGGGGAAGGACTCGGCCAGGTACTTGATGATGTCGTTCTGGCGGACCACGCCGACGAGGTGACCGGTCGAATCGACGAGCGGGATGTTGCGGTATCGGCCGGTCTGCATGAGCTCGAGCGCGTCGCGGATGGTCTGATCCAGATCGAGCGTGCGTGGCTCGGTGGTCATCAGGGACTCGACCGGCTGGTGGAGGTCGACGTGGCCGCCGACGATGCGCCCGAAGACGTCTCGCTCCGTCAGCACGCCGCGCAGGCGGCCGTCGTTGTCGCAGACGAAGACCGAGTCGCCGGTCCCGGTCCGCTGGATCGCACGGAGGCATTCAGCGAGGCTGGTGCCCGGCGGAACGGTCACCGGGTGGCGGCGGCTGAGGACACGCAGTCGCTCGTCGGTCAGGGATGGGACGCGACTGGCGACCACGCCTTCGGAGAGGTCGGTCACGCTCGAAGTGTAGTCCGTCCCTGCGGACGATGGGTGCGCGCTGGTAGCCTCGCGACGCATGGATCGACGGTCGGCCGTGGGCATCGGCCTCGTGGTGATCTCGGCGGCCGGGTACGGATCGGGCTCGATCCTTGCTGCGCCGATCTACTCGACCGGGGTCGACTGGCTGACGCTCGTGAGCTGGCGGTTCCTGATCGGAGCCGTACTCGGCTGGCTGTGGGTCATGGCCTCGGCGCACCGGCGGTCGGCCCTGCGGCGGCTGGGCCGACGGCAGCTCGCGGTGGCGCTCGGCCTGGGGGCGCTCTTCGTGGGCAACTCCGGGACGTACTACGCGAGCCTCGAAACGGTCCCTGCGGCGCTGGCGGGCGTCATCGTCTACACGTATCCGGTCATGGTCGCTGTCCTGTCGCTGCGCTTCGCGACCCGCCTGCCGGGCCGGCGTCCGTGGATCGCGGCCGTGCTCGCCGTCGCCGGTTCGGCGCTCGCGCTGGGTGGCATCGATGTGGCCGAGGCGCCACCGGTCAGTGGCCTGGTACTCGTATTCGCCTCGGCCATGATCTACTCGGTCTGGATCATCCTCTCGGCGCGCCTGTCCGGCGAGCGCCGGGACCGCCTGGCCAGCGAGTCGACCGCGGATGGATCGCCGGCCGGCGATGCCGCCGTGACGACGACGCTGATGATGAGCGCGACCGCAGTCGTGTACGCGGCGGCCGGGTTCGCGGCCGGCCGGCCGCTGGATCCGACCGCCGTGCCCGCGAGCGCGTGGCCGGCGATCCTGGCTGTCGCGTTCGTGGCGTCGTTCCTGGCGATCCAGACGTTCTACGCGGGCGCCAGGCGGATCGGTGCGGCGAGGGCGGCGCTGACCGCGACGGTCGAGCCGTTGATCATCGTGGTGCTGGCGTGGATCTTCCTGGAACAGACCCTGGCACCGGTCCAGCTCGTCGGGGCGGGCCTGATCCTCGTCGCGGTCGTCGTCGCCCAGACGGCCCCACGTCCGAGCGGCGCACCGGAACCGGCCACGCCCCTGGAAGCCGAGGTCGGCCGATCAGGCTGAAGCGCTGCTCGGCCGCGGGGCGACCTAGGGCCCGACGATGAGGCCGGTCGTGTTGACGACTTCCAGTGATCTCGTCGAGCTCGTGGAGCACATCATCGTCGAACCGCGGGTCGCTCATACCGCTGATACGCGTCCGGCAGCCCGTCGCCGTCCGTATCCAAGGTGGCTGCCGAGGCCGCCCCGGCACTCCACGCAGCCGTCGACACGACGAGCGCCGTCAGGACGGCCAGGCGGTGGGCGAAGCGGGACCTCGGCATCTGCTGAGCGTCGGCCACGTGGCCCACTCTGGCCTCCTCATCCAAGGTCCCGATCGGTTCGGACGATCGGCCGGTTCCGGGGCGCACCGTCGCGGGCGCGGGACTACGCGCGGCCGGCCGCCGCCAGCATCGCCTTGGCGCCCGCGCTGACGAACGAGCCCTCGGAGCCCAGGCCGATGAACCGGAACTTGAGCTCCTGGTGGCGGGCCAGCGCCGTCGTCTCGTAGATCAGGATCCCGGCGGCTTTGCCATGCCGCTCGCACGCGTCCGTGACCGTCCGCAACGCGGCGAGGTAGGCCTCATCGTCGAAGCGGCCGGGGACACCAAGCGCGTGCGAGAGGTCCGCCGGGCCGACGAAGAGCACGTCGACCTCGTCCATCGACGCGATCTCGTCGGCGGCGGCGACCGCTCCCCGCGATTCGATCTGGACGATGCCGACCACGCGCTCGTTCACGACCCGCGCGACGTCCGCGTGAGCGAGTGCGCCCATGTCCGCACCGCGGGTCCGAAGTGCCAGGCCGCGGGAACCCACCGGCGGGTAGCGCAGGTATGCGACCGCCTGCCGCACCTCGTCCGCGGATTGCAGCTGCGGCAGCATGACCCCGGCTGCGCCCAGATCCAGGGCCCGCCCGATCCGAAGTCGCTCGGCCGACTGCGCACGGACGATCGGGGCCATGCGCGTCGTCCCGACCGCGTAGAGGAGCGCCAGGAGGTCCGCTTCGGTCGCCGCGCCGTGCTCGAGGTCGAGGACGGTCCAGTCGAAGCCGGCGTTGCCACACAGCTCCGCGGCGAGTGGCGACGCGAGATCGGAGAAGACGCCGATCAGCGTCTCCCCGGCGCGGATGCGGGCTCGAAGGTCGGTCATCGGGAGATGATGCCGTGTCGGCCGGCGGTCCGTCGGCCTCGGACGACGGGGTCATCGGGCGGCGGCGACAAGACGGCCCCGGTACATACTCCGGCGCGAAATGAACCTTGTTCCGAGTACGACCATCTGTTGAGGTGAAGCGCCCGTCGGGCGTCGCTGGGGTGCCGCGCATGCGGACGAGACTGGTCGAACGGGCGAAGGAGGGCGACGACAGCGCCTTCACCGAGCTCGTCGACCTCGATGGCAACATGTGCTACGCGATCGCATTCCGCATCCTGCGCGATGCCGAACGGGCGCAGGATGCCGTCCAGCAGGCATTCCTCCTCGCCTGGCGCGAGCTCCCGCAGCTTCGCGACCCGGAACGGTTCGGACCATGGCTCCACCGACTGCTGGTCAACGCCTGCTATGACGAGCTCCGTCGCCACCGGCGCTGGAGCACCCGCATCCGCGCCCTGCCGATGGAGGGACCAGGTGGGGCGGACCCGATGCTGAGCGTCGAGGATCGGGACATGCTGGAGCGCGCCTTCGCGCGCCTGACACCGCAGCATCGCGCGGTCTTCGTCCTCCACCACCACGCCGGCCTTCCGTTGGCCGAGATCGCCGACGCGGTCGGCGTGCCGGTCGGCACGGTCAAGTCACGACTCCATCACGCAACCAGGGCGTTGCGCGCGGCCATCGCGGCCGATGGTCGCGTCGACACCGGGGAGGTACGTCTCGCATGAATCCGACGCGCGAGCGAAGCGCTATCGTCGCTGCCTGGCTCGAGGAGGGGCCCAACGAACTGCCCGAGTCCACGAGACGGGCCATCGCGGTCGACGTCCGGACGACCCACCAGACGCGTCCGTCGGCCTGGGCGCCGTGGCGGTTTCCGCGCATGGATCGCCTCACGCTGGTCGCGACGGCGGCGGTGGCGGTGATGGCGTTGGTCGTCGGTGGCTTGGTCGTGCGCCCTTTCGCGTCGGATGGGAGCAACGTCGGCGGTGGCCGGCCGTCTGAGCCATCCCCATCAACATCGTCGGCACCGGCATCGGCCTCGCCGTCTCCACCACGTCCGACGACCCTGGTCATCCCGGCGATGCAGCAGACGTTCCGCTCCGAGCGGTTCGGGTACACGGTCTCGTACCCCGCCGGCTGGACGGTTTGGAGCCCGGCGGAGCCAGGTGGGTGGTCGCCACCCGATTGGAAGGACGGGAGTTCGATCGTCGACCCGTTCGACTACATCGAAAGCACCCCGGACGGCCCTCGGTTCCGGGCGGGTTCCGCCCAGCTCCCGGTGGCCATGCCCGATGTTGACGAGTGGATCGATGAGTTCCTCACCTACGGCGACCCGAACTGCGTGCCACCGCGTGCGACACAGGAGGTGATCAACATCGATGGGGCTCCGGGCCGCCTCTGGGACGCTTGCGGCGAAGTCGAGGCCACCGTCGTCGTCGATGGGCGCGTGTACATGTTCACCCTGTTCCTCGGCGCCGATCGGCTCACGAACGGACGGCAGCTGTTCGATGCCCTCGCAGCGACCATCGACCTGCGGCCTGAGGACGCCCCGCTCCCAAGCCCGAGTCCGAGTCCGGAGTCCCGCACGGTCGGTGCGCGCCTCAGTCGGGAAATGCCTCGGGACCGCGCTCACTGAGCTCGGCGGCTTCACCGCTGGCGTCTTCGGGGGGAAGCCACGAATATGGGTAGCGCTCGTCGTCGAGGTCCATCGCGGCCTGGGTGACGTGCAGCGGATGGAAGGTATCGACCATCACCGCCAGCTCCTCGGTGGCCTCCTTGCCGATGGACGCCTCCACCGTGCCCGGGTGCGGGCCGTGCGGGATACCGGCCGGGTGGAGCGTGAACGAGGCGATCTCCACGCCACGCCGGCTCATGAAATTGCCGGCGACGTAGTAGATGACCTCATCGGAGTTGATGTTCGAGTGGTTGTACGGGGCCGGGATGGCGAGGGGGTGGTAGTCGAACTTGCGCGGCACGAACGAGCACACGACGAAGTTGCGCGCCTGGAACGTCTGGTGGACCGGCGGTGGCTGGTGCACGCGCCCGGTGATGGGCTGGAAATCGCCGATGTTGAAGCGGAACGGCCAGAGGTAGCCATCCCAGCCGACGACGTCGAACGGGTGGTGCCGGTAGTGGTACGCCGTGATCCGGTCCGATGAGCGCACGTGGATCACGAAGTCGCCGTCCTCCTCCCTCGGCGCGACCTCGTCCGGGGCGTGGAGATCGCGCTGCGAATAGGGGGCGTGTTCGAGGAGCTGCCCGTAGTCGTTGCGGTAGCGCTTTGGCGGCTCGATGACCGACGGCGCCTCGAGGTAGAGCATCCGCTGCTCCGAGCCTTCGTCCGGCTCCAGCCGCCAGGTCGTTCCGATCGGCAGCACGAGGTAATCGCCGGGTCCGTAGCGAATCGACCCGAAGACCGTGTCGCACACGCCGGTCCCTTCGTGGACGAATAGCATCTCGTCGGCGATGCCGTTGCGATAGAAGGTCCCCTCCGGCATCGACTGCGCCGGGCGTACGACGCCGAACACGACGTCGTGGTTGAAGTACAGCGGGACGCGACCGGTGACGACGTCTCCTTCCGGCTCGACACCACCGGTCTTGGTCAATCGATGCCGGTGGAGCCCGTCGTCGGCGGCCTCGAGGCGGACCTCGCTGACCGGCTCGATCTGGTGGGTCCGCGTCGGCGGGGTCAGATGGTAGAGCAGCGAGCTGCGGCCGGTGAAGCCCTCCATACCGAACAGCTCCTCGGCGTAGAGGCTGCCATCCGGAGCGCGGTGCTGCGTGTGACGCTGTTGCGGGACGCTGCCACGGCGGGCGTAGTACATGGACGACTGGCCTCCTCACGTGAGGAGGCCAGTCTAGGTCGCAGCGCGCGAGCTGGGTGGGCTATGGGGTCGGCTGGAGTAGCGCCTCTCGGTCTCCCCGGCGGGCCTGCTCGACGAGGTCTCGATCCACTTGGACCTCCCGTTCGCCGCGACGCGGGGCCGCGGACTACCACCTATGACGGGGGACGGGTCAAGAACGTTCAGCGCGGCCACGAACTGCGCTTACCGTACGCGCCGTCAACGTCCTGGCGATGGGGTCCTAACGGGCGACACGGGATCGAATCGCGGTCCTAAAGGCGCACGGCGCGTCGAGCCCGAGAAATAACGGCGACGCCACGCGAAAAACCCCGGAACCTCCCGATGGATGCAGCGCGGGTCGGGCCTACGTTGGTGTCATCGCGAAGACCGAACGAATGCGATGCCACAACGAGAAGGAGACTCAGATGTCCGCCGAGATCAACATCCTGATCGCAGCCCAGGACCACCAAGCCGATCTGCTCGCCGAGGCTGACGCCCGACGCCTGGCCCGATCGACCGATCTGCACGACGATGGCCCCCTTCAGCCGACCAAGCGACGCCTGGCCATCATTCTGCGCCGGCTCGCCGGCGCGCCGACCTTCGCCTGACCTCAAGTCGTGGGCACGAGAGGCTCACGTACCATGAACCGCGTGGCGACACGCGTCTCGAGTCCCCGTTTCATCGGGCGGCAAGCGGAACTTCATACCCTGATGGAGGCCGTCCACGCGGCCGGCCCCGGCGAGGCGGCCGCCGTCCTTGTCGGTGGCGAGGCCGGCATCGGGAAGACGCGGCTCGTCGAGGAGGTCGCTGCGGCGGCCGTTGCGGACGGAGCCCTCGTCCTCCAGGGCGGATGCATCAGTCTCGGCGACGGCGGCGGCCTGCCCTTCGCGCCGTTCGTCGAGGCGCTGCGGCGCCTGCCTGCGGTGCTCGCCGACGGCCGATTCGGGATCGACGTCGAATCCCTGCGCACGCCGGCGACCGTCGAGCTCGGTCGTCTGATGCCCGAATTCGGGACTCCGGATGCCGCCGACAGGGAGGGTTTCGCCCGGCCGGAGTGGATCCAGGCCAGGATCTTCGAGGGCCTGCTCGCCCTCCTCCGCGAACTCGCTGCGCGGGCGACCGTGGTCTTGATCCTCGAGGACCTCCACTGGGCGGACGGCTCGACTCGGGATCTCGTGGCATTCCTGGCCCGCAACGTCCGGACCGAACGCCTCGTCGTCGTGGGCACCTTCCGAACCGACGAGCTCCATCGTCGCCATCCGCTTCGCCCGTGGCTCGCCGAGATGGACCGCGTGCCTCGCGTTCGACGGATCGACCTGTCCCGCTTCGGGCGCAGCGAACTCGGCGAGCAGATGACGGCCATCCTTGGCGGCACTCCCGAGCCGGATCTCGTCGAGGCGATCGAGGCTCGCGCGGAGGGCAATCCGTTCTTCGTCGAGGAGTTGCTCGCCGCGCGAAGCGACGCGCTGGGCGCCGGCGTGCCGGATACGTTGCGGGAGGTGCTGCTGTCCCGGGTCGCCTCGTTGTCAGAGGACGCGCAGCGGGTGCTCGGCATCGCGTCGATGGACGGTCGGTCGGTGGAGCCTGGACTGCTCGCGGAGGTCGCCGCGCAGCCGGAGGTCGAGCTCGAGGACCCCCTGCACGAGGCGCTCGCTGCACAGCTCCTGGTGAGTGATCCCAGCGGCGACGGGCGCTACCGCTTTCGCCATGCACTCCTCGCCGAGGCGGTCTACGACGACCTGCTGCCGTCGGAACGCCGCCGTCTCCACGCGGCGTACGCGGCGGCGTTGGATGCTCGACCCGTACCGGACGGTGCCGAGGGCGCCAGTCAGCTGGCGGCGGTCGCGCATCACGCGTCTGCGGCACACGAACCCGTTCGCGCTCTGCGGGCGTGGATCCTCGCCGCGCGCGCGGCATCCGAGGCCGTGGCCTTCGCTGAGTCCCTGCGGGCGTTCGAGCGCGCGATCGACCTCTGGGACGCCGTGCCGGCCGACGACCGACCGAGCGGCGTCGACCTCGCGCATCTCCACCACGAGGCCAGCCTCGCGGCCATGATCGGGGGCTGGCCCGATCGCGCGGTGGAGCTGGCGCGGACGGCGATCCGGTTCCTTGACCCCGACCGCGAGCCCGAGCGCTGGGCCGCGGCGAACGAGCGGCTCTCGAGGGCACTGTGGATGGTCGGCGATCCGGTCGAGGCGACGTCGATCATCGAGATGACGGCCCAGTCGATGGGACGCGCCGCGCCATCCCCCGAGCGAGCGCGCGTCCTGGCTTCGATGGCGGCGACCTACATGCTCCAGGGCGACCACGCTCGCGCCGTTCCGGCGGCCGAGGCGGCCATCGCCCTCGCGCGGGAGGTCGACGCCCGGGTCTCCGTTGCGCACGCCATGAGCACGCTGGGCACGAGCAAGGTGCTCCTCGGGCTGTGCGACGAGGGACTGCCGATGTCGCGCGAGGCGCTGGATCGCAATTTGGGCGGCGGTGACGTCCACGACGTCGGTCGGGCATACGCGAACCTGAGCGCCGTCCTGCTCGTCTGCGGGGAGCTCGAGGAGAGCCTCGCCGTCGCCGAAACGGGGGTGACCTGGTCCCGATCGGTGGGAGCTCACGGACAGTACGGTCGATTCATCCAGGGCAACGCGCTAGAGGCGACGATCGACCTTGGGCGCTGGGATGACGCCGACCGGATGATCGACGAGCTGCTCAGCGACGAACAGCTGGGGGTCAATCGGATCGCCAGGATCGCCTCGGGTGGCACATTCCTCGTCCGACGC